>NZ_JBJZOU010000010.1:0-357997 GCF_057808395.1 Serratia sp. TSO36
CCCCCAACGTCTTCATCAACGGCAAACCCGCCGCGCTCGCCACCCACAGCCAGGTGGCCTGCAGCGACGACGGCCCGAGCATGCAGATGGCGCAGGGCTCCGACAAGGTCAGCATCAACGGCCAGCCTGCCTCGCGCGTGGGGGACAAAACCAACTGCGACGCGCAGGTGATGGAAGGCTCGCCCAACGTGTTTATCGGCGGCGGCACCGTCACCACCTTGCCGATCAAGCCCGAAGTGCCGGATTGGCTGTACAAGGTCTCTGACCTGACGCTGCTGTTCGCCGGCCTGGTGGGCGGCGTGGGCGGCGCCGCCGGCAAGCTGGGGGCGCTGGGTAAACTGCTGGGCAAGCTGCCCGGCATCAACAAGCTGGCGCGCATCGCCTGCCGCGCCGGCACCCTGATGACCGCCACCGCCGCCGTCGGCATTATCGCCCGGCCGGTGGATATCGTCAGCGGCCAGAAATTCCTCGACGGCGAAGACGATCTTGATTTCGTGCTGCCTTCGCGCCTGCCGGTCGCCTGGCAGCGCTATTGGCGCAGCGGCAACCCCGGCGACGGCGTACTGGGCCGCGGCTGGAACCTATTCTGGGAGAGCAGCCTGCAGCCGTATCAGGACGGCCTGGTGTGGCGCGCGCCTTCCGGTGACTTCGTCGCTTTCCCCAGGGTGCCGCGCGGCTACAAAACCTACTGCGAAGCCGAAAAATGCTGGCTGATGCACAACGACGACGGTAGCTGGCAGCTGTTTGACGTCGGCGAACAGATTTTCCACTACCCGCCGCTGGCGGGCGACCAGCCGAGCCGGCTCAGTATGATCACCGACGCCATCGGCAACGCCACCTCGCTGTTTTACGATGACGAGGGGCTGCTGAGCGAACTGGTGGACAGCGCCGGGCAGCGCCTGATGTGCCGCTATGCGCAGGGCCGCCTGCGCGAAGTGGCGCTGCAAACCGCCGAAGGCGAACGGACGCTGGCGCGCTACGATTACGATGAGCAGGGCCAACTGACGACGGTGAGCAACCGTGCCGGTGAGGTAACGCGCCGCTTCGGCTGGCGCGACGGCCTGATGATCAGCCACCAGGACGCCGCCGGGCTGCTGAACGAATACCAATGGCAAGAGATTGACGGCGTGCCGCGCGTGACGGCCTACCGCAACAGCGCCGGAGAATCGCTGGAGTTCGGTTATGACTTCGCCGGTGGGCGCCGCAGCGCGGTGCGCGGCGACGGCAAGCGCGCGGAGTGGCGGCTGGATGACGACGACAACGTGGCGCAGTACACCGACTTCGACCAGCGCCGCTACGGTTTTATCTACCAACGCGGCGAACTGTGCAGCGTGCTGCTGCCCGGCGGCGCGCAGCGCCAGAGCGAATGGGATCCTTACGGCCGCCTGCTGTCGGAGACCGATCCGCTCGGCCGCGTGACGCGCTATCAATATTCGCGCAACAGCGGCCGGCTGTTCGCCGTCGCGTACCCGGACGGCAGCAGCGAGGCGCAGCACTGGGATACGCTGGGGCGCCCGACGCGCTATGTCGATGCGCTGGGCAATGCCACGCTGTACCGCTATCCGGATGACGAAGAGAGCCTGCCGGCCGGCGTGATCGACGCGCTGGGCGGGGAAGTGAAGCTGGAGTGGGACGCCCGCGGCCAGCTGACGCGCTACACCGACTGTTCCGGCAGCGTGACGGCTTATACCTACGATGCGCTGGGGCAACTGACGGCGCAGACCGATGCCGAAGGCCACCAGACGCGCTACCGGTGGGATAACGGCGGGCGCCTGCACACCCTCATCCAGCCGGACGGCGGCGAAGAGCGCTTTAACTGGAATGCGCACGGCCAGCTGGCCGAGCATCAGGACGCGCTGGGCAGCCTGACCCGCTGGCAGTACAACGCCCTGGGGCTGCCGGTCAGCATCACCGACCGCATTAACCGCACCCGGCGCTATCACTACAGCCCGCAGGGCTGGCTGACGCGGCTGGAGAACGGCAACGGCGGCGACTACCGCTTCAGCTACGATGCGGTGGGCCGCGTGCTGGCCGAAGAGCGCCCGGACGACACCCGCCACTATTATCGCTACGGCGCGGCCGGGCTGCTGGAGGAGCACCGCGAGGTCGGCCTGCCGGGCAGCGCGGGCGAGCTGACGCAGCGCGAACAGCGCTTCCGCTTCGACGAGGCGGGGCAGCTGGTCTGGCGCGGCAACGCCAGCGCGGAATGGCATTACCGCTTCGACGCCATGGGGCGGCTGCGCGAGCTGAACCGCCTGCCGACGGCGAGCGGCGCGGCGCTGGGCATCGAGCCGGACAGCGTGCAGATGCGCTATGACGCCGCCGGGCGGCTGCTCGGCGAGCAGGGCGTGAACGGCGAGCTGCAATACCAGTGGGATGCGTTGGCCAACCTGCAGGCGCTGACGCTGCCGCAGGGCGATCGCCTGCAGTGGTTGTATTACGGCTCCGGCCACGCCAGCGCCATTAAATTCAACCAGCAGGTGGTGAGCGAATTCACCCGCGATCGCCTGCACCGGGAAACCGGCCGCAGCCAGGGCGCGCTGCAGCAGCAGCGGCGTTACGACGCCATGGGCCGCCGCAGCTGGCAGAGCAGCGCCTTCGGCCACGACAAACTGACCCGGCCGGAAGACGGCGTGCTGTGGCGCGCTTATCGCTATACCGGCCGCGGCGAGCTCGCCGGGGTGAGCGACGCGCTGCGCGGCGAAGTGCACTACGGTTACGACGCCGAAGGCCGCTTGCTGCAACACCGCGAGCCCAATCAGGGCAAACCGGGCGCGCGGCTGGTGTACGATCTGGCGGATAACCTGCTGGGCGAGCGCAGCCCGCAGAGCGACATCGACGCGCACCTGCCGCTGGCGCCGATCGCCGATAACCGGCTGACGCACTGGCAAAAACTGTTTTACCGTTACGACGCCTGGGGCAACCTGATCAGCCGGCGCAACGGCCTGTATGAACAGCACTACCGCTACGACGCTGACAATCGGCTGGTGCAGGCGCATGGCCGCGGCCCGCAGGGCGAGTTCGAGGCGCAGTATCATTACGACGCGCTGGGCCGCCGCAGCCGCAAGGCGGTGCGCTATAAGGGCAAAACCGAACAGACGACTCGTTTCCTGTGGCAGGGTTACCGGTTGTTGCAGGAGCAGCGCGACGACGGCAGCCGCCGCAGCTGGAGCTACGATCCGGCCAGCCCGTGGAGCCCGCTGGCGGCGCTGGAGCAGGCGGGTGATAGCCACTCGGCAGATATTTACTGGTATCACACCGATCTGAACAGCGCGCCGCTGGAAGTGACCGACGCAGCGGGCAACCTGTGCTGGTCCGGGCAATACGACACCTTCGGCAAGCTGCAGGGCCAGACGGTGGCCGGTGCGGCGAAGCGGCAGGGCGCGCAATATCAGCAGCCGCTGCGCTACGCCGGGCAATATCAGGACGACGAAAGCGGCCTGCACTACAACCTGTTCCGCTACTACGAACCCGAGGTGGGGCGTTTCACCACGCAGGATCCTATAGGGTTGCGCGGTGGGTTGAACCTGTATCAGTATGCGCCGAACCCACTGATGTGGGTGGATCCGCTGGGGTTGAAAGTACTTTACCGAGGCATGAGTCTCGATGAGTACAATAGTTTGATGAATGAGGGGTGGAAAGCAGGCCAAGGAACGATGGAGGGGAAATGGTTCGCTGAGTCTTATAAAGATGCAGTTACGTGGGGTAACAAAATGGGGCATGGGGGCGATGTTTTTAGAGTCGTACAAATTGATGTGCCCGACAACGTGGCAAGTAAAATGCATATTGACCCTCACCTAGATGGAATAGGACCTGCGAGGTATGCTGAAGTTGTTGATTTGAATAATCACGCTAAGGTTACTTGGAGCAAAGAAATTAAAGCTAAGCGTGGGTGTTGAGTATCTAATGGAGAGTGTGTTATGAATCTCGTAAAGGTTGATTGGACTCCTGAACATATGGGCGGGAGAAAAACGGTCCCTCCAGCAGGAAAGTATTATGCAGTATCTCGATTCCCTGAGGACAAGGAGTGGCAAAATAATGCCTGGAGCGTTGTTTTTGAGCTAGAGGAATCCAAGTCTGAAAATGGCAAGACGTTTTCGTTGGGAACTGTAGATTTTCTTATGGAATCTGCACCTAAAGAGCGTATGGTTCAGCATGATAAATTCGAAATTTACGAAGGGCCTAAAAAAGTAGCGGATGTGTTTCTTATTAATACCTGAGTTTTTGATAGTGTTGGTCTGAGCTGTACGAGATGCAGAGCCAGACGGTGGCCTGCGCTATGCCGGGCAATATCAGGACGATAATGCAGAACCTGAGGTGGGACGTTTTACCACACAGGATCCTGTAGGGGGCACGGTGGGCTGAATTTTTATCTGTATGCGGAGAACTCGCTGATGTGGTTGGATCCGCAGGGGCTGAGTAGTAAGCCATGTAAAACAGAGAAAACGCCGGAAGATTCTTATGAAAAAGCTAGGGGTAAAGTACTCAAATGACTCGAGGAGCGTGCTTTTCTTACTGCTTGATACGGGTTTTGTCATGTGAGTCACCTCTGATTTAGAGCTTACTCATTTATTCGTATGACAACTATTGCTGGGTAAGATCACTGTTCTGGTTAGACCATCATGACTTTGCTTGTCGTTCTCTATCAGATGAAACTCTTGCAACAAACAAAGAGCAGCTTGATGCTTTGATTGAACCCCTGCGGGCCTATAGAGAAAAAATGCCACTATCTCCAAAATAGATGAGTGAGAGATGATACATTTGGCCCGGTTTTTGCCAGGCCACTTCTTCAAAGCATAGCTAATAAGGTTGATGCGCCAGCACCAACGAGACTAGCTACAGTGCTATTATTTAGCAAATCCTTAAGTAAAGATTTTGCCTGAGGGTCTTGTGATTGAGATACTTTTTCAACAAGTTCAGTTATGCTGATATTTACAATAAGATGGTTACGTTCACCGATTTGAACTTGTGAGCCTGATACGCTTCCTATGTTGAATATATTTTGGCTAGATTGCTTGGTTTTTTGCTCATTGGCAGTTAAATTCTCAACCTTTAATGTAAGCATGTGTGGGTGATTGGTATCAACATTAAGTGTACCTCCAGGTAAGAATGACATATCAAGTACTTTTAAAGATATTTCGCCCTTTCCTAGTTTTTGAGTTATTTTATCGCCAATGCTAATGTTGGGCTCTTCAGTGTAAGGGATTAGCACTTTTTTTTCAGCTGAATTCCGTAGGCCTTTATATTCAGCTCCAGCGATTTTAAAAGTTTCAGGGTATGTCATAGCATCAAAATCCATCATGTTACTCCTTTAGATTTCTGTTTTTTGATTAGGTTTGCTGATTTATAAATATGAGCATAAGCTACTTTTTAAAAATAGATATTAAAAAATCATATTTTTCTTTACTTAGTAAGTTTCTTGAGTGGGCGCTACTCAGAAGTATTTTCGAGAGAACAATAATCTCATCCTCACCCGAAGAAGCAATCATTCCGAAAAAGTCACTTAACTCTTGAATACTGATGTTATTACTTGTGCCAAATTGCGCATATTTGCTATTTACAGTCTCTATATTGAATATATTCTGGTTCGCCAGTGGCTTTTTTAACTTCTCAATTTCTGCATGTTCTATAATCTTTTGAGACATACTTTCAATATGACCGCTAACATCTTTCTTTTGTGGAAATGAAAACCCATCCCCTCTTAATATTCTATCTGTTTCGGCCATTTCATGGTAAAGCCTACGAACCATCACCAGTAATATTATTTTAGCTTCTTCAATGGATTCCTCTGTTGAATATTGGCATTCGATTGCTAACGCTGAGGTCTGCTCAAATACATTTATTGAGTAATTTTCAATGTAAGGTTCGATAAATCCATTCCAAAAAACCTGAACGGGAGAACCTTTAAATGCTACACCTTGATAGCAGATTTCTGCTCCATCATATGCAGTAACTTTCATAGGTGGTCCTGCATGGAGGAATCGCCATCTACGAATCAATTTGGTTAATTTTTCATCAATATCTTGAACGGCTTTATACGTCCTTTTGAACAAGGGGGATGGAGACATACCCGGGACGGCAAGAATCTCTTTTTTCACTTGGATCTCCATCATTTTCACTATTGTTTTTTATAGATTATTTATGCTTTGTCTTTCAAGAACATTCAGTATAAAAATACCTTATTTACATCGATAATTTGATCAATATCTTGATTAGTTTCTCTCAGACGTGAGCCGCCACAGATCGTTAAATCAAGCTGTAGCGAGCATACCCCTTCAAACAGCAGTTTGCCAATAAGCTGAGAAGTTATGCCAATGGCATATTCGTGAGTCCCACGCATCGTCGGAGTACCAGCGTTCTGGAAGGGATAAATAATAAAATTAAGGCGATAAAAAGAATGGCCTAGGGATACCGGGATAACGATTACTTCTTTTTGAAAATCAAAGCAGCGTTTCCCGGTAAAGCGTTATGAACCTTTTTATGCGATTTTGCGGCGGAACAGCGCGTAGGCGGCGCTGCCGGTGGTGGCGGTGATCACCAGCAGCGGCCACAGGCTGTGCCAGATGATGTCGAAGCTGGCATCCTTCAGGTAGATCTGCTTGGTGATGTCGGTGAAGTGGCGTATTGGGTTGACCCAGGTCAGATCCTGCAGCCACACCGGCATATTCTCCACCGGCGAGACGTAACCCGAGAGCAGGATCGCCGGCATCATGAACACGAACACGCCGATGAACGCCTGCTGCTGAGTGGCGCACAGCGACGAGATCAGCAGGCCGAAACCGACCAGCGACAGCCCGTAGATCAGCATGGTGGCATAGAAGAGCAGCAGCGATCCGGCGAACGGGATCTGGTACAGGAAGATGCCGATCAGCAGCACGATGCTGGCCTGGAAGCTGGCGACGATCAGCGCCGGCACCGCCTTGCCGATAAAGATCTGCCAGGTGGTGAGCGGCGAGACCAGCAGCTGTTCCAGCGTGCCCTGTTCGCGTTCGCGCGCCACCGACAGCGAGGTGACGATCAGCACGCCGATGGTGGTGATCATGGCGATCAGCGACGGCACCACGAACCATTTGTAGTCCAGATTCGGGTTATACCAGTTGCGCACCACCAGCTCGCTGTTGTTGGGTTTGGCGCGGTTGCCGAGCAGCTCGTTCTGATATTCCTGCACGATCTGCTGCACATAGTTGGCGGCGATCTGCGCGCTGTTGGAGTTGCGCCCGTCGAGCAGCAGCTGCAGCGGCGCGGTGTTGCCGGTGGCGATATCGCGCGAGAACTGCGCCGGGAAGCGGATCAGCAGCAGCGCCCGCTGGTTATCGATGGTGGTCTTTATCTCCTGCGGGCTGCGCAGCAGCAGCACGTGTTGAAAGGCCTTGGCCTTGGCGAAGCGCTGGGTCAGCTCTACCGAGGCCTGGCCGCTGTCCTCGCTGTAGACCGCGATGGTGGCGTTGGTGACTTCCAGCGTCGCGGCGAACGGGAACAGCAGCACCTGCAGGATCACCGGCATGATTAAAATGGCGCGGGTTTGCGGATCGCGCAGCAGCGCCTGCATTTCCTTGATGATGAGCGTCAACAGACGATGAAACATCGCTTTTCTCCTCAATCCAGCCGGCGCTGGGTTTTCCAGGCCGTCAGGCCGATGAACACCACTGCGGAAGCGATCAGGAACAGCAGATTGATCAGCAGCACGGTGCCGACGTTGCCCGCCAGGAACAGCGTTTGCAGCGTGCTGACGAAGTAGCGCGCCGGAATGATGTAGGTCACCGCGCGCACGATGGCCGGCATGCTGTCGATCTGGAAGATGAAGCCGGACAGCATGATCGACGGCAGGAAGGCGGCGTTCAGCGCCACCATCGCCGCATTGAACTGATTGCGGGTGAGGGTGGAGATCAGCAGGCCCATGCCGAGGGTGCTGGCGAGGAACAGGCTGCTGATCAGCAGCAGGATCAGCAGCGAGCCGCGATAGGGCACGCCGAGCACCCAGACCGCCACCGCCATGCACAGCGCCATGGCGGCCATGCCGAGGAAGTAATAAGGGATCAGCTTGGAGAGCAGCAGCTCGCTGCGCGTCACCTGGGTGGACAGCAGGGCCTCCATGGTGCCGCGCTCCCATTCGCGGGCGATCACCAGCGAGGTGAGGATGGCGCCGATCACCGTCATGATGATGGTGATGGCGCCGGGAATGATGTAGTGCCGGCTGATGGCCGCCGGGTTGAACCAGTAGCGCATCTGCACGTCAATCAGCGGCTTGTCGCTGTTACCCCGATCGGCGGCGCGCTGCTGCTGCCAAACTTGCCATACGCCCTGGGCGTAACCCTGCACGAAGTTGGCGGTGTTCGGCTCGCTGCCGTCGGTGATCACCTGGATCGGGGCGCTGTCGTGCGGGCGCGCCATGCGCTGGTCGAAATCCACCGGGATCACCACCAGGCCGCGGATCGTGCCGGCCTGCATCTGCTGGATCAGCCGTTGACGGTTGTCGCTGATGGTTGGTTCGATATAGGGCGAACCGGCGAAGGCGTGGGCCAGATCGCGCGCGTCTTCGCTCTGCTGCTCCATCAGAATGCCCAGATGCAGCTTGCTGGAGTCCAGGTTGATGCCGTAGCCGAAGATAAACAGCAGCATCAGCGGGATGACGAAGGCGATCAGGCCGCTGCTGGGATCGCGCAGTATCTGCCGCGTTTCCTTCAGGCACAGCGCGCGCAGCCGGCGCCAGGAGAAGCCGCCGTCGTCGATTGGGGTGCGGTTATCGCTCACCGTGATTCCTCCTCGTCGTAGCCCTGCACCAGCTCGATAAACGCCTGCTCCATCGAGGGGTTGGGATTGTCGTCGCGCGCCACCTGCTGTTTGAGATCGTCCGGCGTGCCGGCGGCGATGATCTTGCCGCGGTACACTAGGCCGATGCGGTCGCAGTACTCCGCCTCGTCCATAAAGTGGGTGGTCACCATCACCGTGACGCCCTTGTCGACCATGCCGTTGATGTGCAACCAGAACTCGCGCCGCGTCAGCGGATCGACGCCGGAAGTCGGTTCGTCGAGGAACAGGATATCCGGTTCGTGCATCAGCGCGCAGGCCAGCGCCAGGCGCTGTTTGAAGCCGAGCGGCAGCGCGTCCGGCGTCTGATCGAGGATCGGCGCGAAGTTGAAGGCGCGGGACATCTCGTCGATTTTGTCGCGCTGCGCCTTGCCGCCCAGGCCGTAGACGCCGGAGAAGAACTTCAGGTTTTGCGCCACCGTCAGGTTGCCGTACAGCGAGAATTTTTGCGCCATGTAGCCGAGGCGCTGGCGCGCCTGGCCGGAGCTGGTCTTGAGATCCATCCCCAGCACCAGCGCTTTACCGCTGGAGGGGATCAGCAGGCCGCACATCATTTTGAAGGTGGTGGACTTGCCGGCGCCGTTCGGCCCGAGCAGGCCGAAAATTTCGCCGCGCCGCACCTGGAAATCAACGTGATCGGTAGCGGCGAAGTTGCCGAATTTTTTGGTCAGTTGCACCGCTTCGATCACCGTTTCACCGCTTGCGCCGTTGACGGTCGGCATGATCTCCGCCAGCGCCGAGCGGTGGTTGGGGCCGCCGCCGAGCAGATCGATAAACGCATCCTCGAAGCGCGGATCCGCTTCGTCCAGTTCGGCGTCCGGCAGATCCAGCGCTTGCAACAGCTGCCGGTGATCTTCGCCTTCCTTCAGGATCAGGCGCAGATACTTGCCCTGGATCACCCCGTCGGTGACCGCCGGCAGGCAGATCGCCCGCTGCAGCAGCGACCGATGGCTGCCGGGGGGCGCGGCGATCAACACCGTGCGCCCGGCCATACGGCGGGTCAGCGCCTGCGGCGCGCCGCTGAACAGCAGCTCGCCCTCGTTGAGCAGCAGCACTTCGCGGCACTGTTCGGCCTCATCGAGATAAGAGGTGCTCCACAGGATCAGCATGCCGTCGTTGGCCAATTCGTGCACCATGCGCCACAGCTCGCGGCGCGAGATCGGATCAACGCCGACGCCCGGCTCATCCAGCAACAGCACCTGAGGTTCGCCCACCAGCGTGCAGGCCAGGCCGAGTTTCTGCTTCATACCGCCGGACAGCTTGCCCGCCAGGCGCTCGGTAAAGCGGGTCAGATCGGTGAATTTCAACAGCCGCTCGAAGGTCTGGCGGCGAAGATCGCCGGTGACGCCGCGCAGATCGGCGTACAGCGTCAGGTTCTCCATCACCGTCAGATCCTCATACAGCCCGAACTTCTGCGGCATGTAACCGAGGATCGCGTGCAGTTGACGATCCTGCGCGATCGGATCCAGCCCGGCGACCCGCAGTTTGCCGCTGCTGGGCTGCAGCAGCCCGGCCAGCATGCGCAGCAGGGTGGTTTTGCCGGCGCCGTCCGGGCCGACCAGCCCGATCACCGCGCCGCTGCGCAGGGTGGTGGTCAGGCTGGCGACCGCCGGTTTCTCAAGCGACGGGAAGCGCTTCTCCAGCCCTTCCAGCTCAATAGTGTGCGCCTGTTCCATGGCCGGCCTCAGGGTTTGGCGAAGCGCAGGGTGACCGGCATGCCCTGGCGCAGCGCGTCATCGGCGTCGGTGACGATCACCCGCAGGCGGTACACCAGATCGGTGCGCAGATCCGGCGTTTCAACGCTTTTCGGCGTGAATTCCGCGGTCGGCGAGACGAAGCCGATCTTGCCGTGATAAGGCTTGCCGGGGCGGCCGTCGGTGTAGATCTCCAGTTCGGTGCCGGGCACCGCCTGGCTCAGGCTGGTTTCGTTGACGTAGGCGCGCACCCACACCGGCCGGGTCAGCGACAGGGTGAAGACCGTGCCGCCGGCGCCGAGCATGGTGCCCGGCTCCACCGCGCGGGTCAGCACCGTGCCGGCGGAAGGGGAAACCAGCGTGGCGTCTTGCAGGTTCAACTGTGCCTGCGCCAGCGCCGCCTCGCTCTGCGCCACGTCGGCCTTGGCCTGTTCGATTTCTTGCGGACGGTTGCCGCTGCGGTATTGCGACAGCTTGTCCTTCGCCGCCTGCAGGTTGGCCTGCGCCTGATTGCGGGCGGTGCGCGCATCTTCCAGCGTGTCGGCGGAGGTGGCGTTTTTCGCCCACAGCCCCTGCTGGCGTTTCAGGAAGCTGTCGGCGTAGGCGAAGGCGGACTGACGCTGCGCCATTTCCGACCGTACCTGGGCGATCTCTTCGCTGCGGTAGCCGGCCTGCAGCAGCGACAGCTTGGCGCGCGCGCTGCCGACGTTGGCTTCGGCCTGCTGCAGCGCGTTGCGGTAGGGGGCGTCGTCCAGCTTACCGAGTAGCTGGCCCGGCTGAACGGCATCGCCTTCATCCACCGTCAGCGACGCCAGGCGGCCATCGACGCGAAAGCCGAGGTTCACCGTGCGGATGTCGACGTTGCCGTACAGCGTTAGCGGCTTATCTTGCTGCTGTTGGTAATGCCATACCCCGTAAGCGGCGGCCGCGATCAGCAGAATTAACAACACGATCAAGGCACTGCGTTTTTTGTTCATAACACTCCCTGCCTGAATTTACGCGCCATGACGTTGGCGCAGCCCAACAACCAGAATCTCGATATGCTCGCTCAGCACCGCCGCGATTTGCGCCGCTTCGCCCTCGCCAATCTCTTGCCAGCCGGCCTGGCGGCGGATGGTTTCGCGCGCCACGCGGAACGACAGTACCTCGCCGATCAGCGCATGGGTATGCAGCACGAGGCGGGGGGTGCGTTCGTCGATGCCGGTGGCGGCCGCCAGCAGGCGGCACAGCCGCTCGTGCATCGGCGCGATCACCTGGCTGTGGATCAGCGGGTAGGCGTCGGTCGGGGCGAGCTGTTCGCGCGACATGATTTTGCTCAGGTTCAGCGTGTGCGGCTGGGTCATCAGTTCGCTGAAGGCCAGCAGGCCACGCTGCAGCAAATGCAGCGCCGCGTCGGGTGAGCGCTGCGCGACGGGCTGTTGCCAGAAGTGATCGACCTCTTCGGCCAGCGGGGCGAACGCCTGCTGGATGAAATCGGCGAGCGACTGCGCCACGGCCAGGTACAGCCCCTCTTTGGAGCTGAAGTAGTAGGTGATGGCGGCGATGTTCTGGCCGGCGCGCTGGGCGATATCGCGGGTGGTGGCGCCCTGCAGGCCATATTCGCCGAACAGGTCGGTCGCCGCGGCGAGCAGCTGCCGGCGCGCTTGCTCGCCGCGCGCCCGGCCGGCGGCCTGATGAGGTACGGAAGCTGGCATGGGTCACGCTCGAAGTTAATCAATCATATGATTAACTTTATGCCAGATTGTTTAAAATGCAACCGCCAATCACAATGCGTTATGTGATCGGCTTCAGACAATGCTGAATTTACGGCAGATTGTGCTCTGGGTGCGTAAAAGTGCTTTTTATTGCGCGACTTCTGTTACAATCGCCGCCTGGTGCACTGCAGTTTGTGCCAATCCCTCGTGGTCATGCTTAATGCCCCGTCTGATCATCCTCCCAGGAAACTGCACCGAACACCGTTAGGTTAGGGGGGATCTGGAGTTTTTCTCTTTATGTCATTTGAAACCCTCGGCTTAAGTGCTGAAATTGTGCGCGCTGTTGAAGAACAGGGCTATCGCGAACCGACGCCAATTCAGCGTCAGGCTATTCCTGTCGTGCTGGAAGGTCGTGACCTGATGGCCAGCGCCCAGACCGGCACCGGTAAAACCGCCGGTTTTACCCTGCCGCTGTTGCAGCTGCTGAGCAAGCATGACCATCCGGTCAAGGGCCGTCGCCCGGTGCGCGCGCTGATCCTGACGCCAACCCGTGAGCTGGCGGCGCAGATCGGCGAAAACGTCGATGCCTACAGCAAACACCTGCGCCTGCGTTCGCTGGTGGTGTTTGGCGGCGTGAGCATCAACCCGCAGATGATGAAGCTGCGCGGCGGCGTCGATATCCTGGTGGCGACGCCGGGCCGTCTGTTGGATCTGGAACATCAGAACGCGGTTGACCTGTCCAAAATCGAAATTCTGGTGCTGGACGAAGCGGACCGCATGCTGGACATGGGCTTTATCCACGACATCCGCCGCGTGCTGGCCAAGCTGCCGGCCAAGCGTCAGAACCTGCTGTTCTCCGCCACCTTCTCCGACGACATCAAGGCGCTGGCCAACAAGCTGCTGCACAACCCGGCTTCGGTAGAAGTGGCGCGCCGCAACACCGCGTCCGAGCAGATTGAGCAGAGCGTGCACTTCGTCGACAAGAAGCGTAAGCGGGAACTGCTGTCGCAGATGATCGGCGAAGGCGACTGGAAACAGGTGCTGGTGTTTACCCGCACCAAGCACGGCGCCAACCACCTGGCGGAGCAGCTGAACAAAGACGGCATCACCGCCGCGGCGATCCACGGCAACAAGAGCCAGGGCGCCCGTACCCGTGCGCTGGCGGACTTCAAAGACGGCCGCATCCGCGTGCTGGTGGCCACCGACATCGCGGCGCGCGGTCTGGATATCGACCAACTGCCGCACGTGGTGAACTACGAGCTGCCTAACGTGCCGGAAGACTACGTGCACCGTATCGGCCGTACCGGCCGCGCGGAGCGCACCGGCGAAGCTATCTCGCTGGTGTGCGTGGACGAGCACAAGCTGCTGCGCGACATCGAGCGTCTGCTGAAGCGTGAAATTCCACGCATCGCACTGCCGGGCTACGAGCCGGATCCGACTATCAAGGCCGAGCCGATCATCAACGGCCGCCAGGGTGGCGGGCGCGGTGCGCCGCGCGGCAACGGCGGTGGCCAGCGTTCCGGTAACGGCGGCGGTCAGCGCAGCAGTAACGCGAACGGCGGCCAGCGTGAAAACCGCGGCAACGGCAACGGTAACGCCCGCCCGCAGGGTGACGGCCAGCGCCGTTCCGGCGCGCCTTCGCGCCGCCCGCGCAATCGCAAACCGGCCGAATAAGCCTGATTGCTCTAAGAGTAAGCCGCCGATACGGGCGGCTTTTTTTTGCCTGGCGGAAAGGCATTTTCGTACTAGGCTGGACGGTGGCTACCCCTACATTCCAGGAGACGGAGATGAAATTGAAGTGCGCAATTCTCGATGATTACCAGCAGGTGGCGCTCAAGATGGCGGACTGGTCGGCGCTGGCCGAGCGGGTGGAGGTGTCCGCCATCAGCGCGCACTTTACCGATGAGGCGGAGCTGGCGGTGCATCTGCAGGAGTGCGACATTCTGGTCATCATGCGCGAGCGCACGCCGATGACCGCCTCGCTGCTGGCGCGGCTGCCGAAGCTGAAGCTGCTGATCACCTCCGGCATGCGCAACGCCGCTATCGATTTGGCCGCCGCCGCCGAGCGCGGCGTGGTGGTGTGCGGCACCAGCAGCGGGTCGGCGGCGCCGATGGAGCTGACCTGGGCGCTGCTGCTCGGGTTGGCGAAGCATATCGTGCCGGAAAGCGTCGGGCTGAAAAACAATGGCCCGTGGCAGCGGGATCTCGGCGTCACCCTGCAGGGCAAAACGCTGGGGCTGCTGGGGCTGGGCAAGATCGGCGGCCAGATGGCCCGGGTAGCGCAGGCGTTCGGCATGCGGGTGCTGGCCTGGAGCCAGAACCTGACGGCGGAAAGGGCGGCGCAGGAGGGGGCTGAACTGGCGCCGTCCAAACGGGCACTGTTCGAGCAGAGCGATTTTGTCTCTATCCACCTGGTGCTGAGCGATCGCAGCCGCGGGCTGGTGGGGCGTGACGAATTGATGGCGATGAAGCCCACCGCTTACCTGATCAACACCTCGCGTGCGGCGATCGTCGATCGGGCGGCGTTGGTGGACGTGCTGCAACAGCGGAAGATCGCCGGCGCCGGGCTGGACGTGTTCGAGACGGAGCCGCTGCCGGCCGACGATGCGTTTCGTCAGCTGCCCAACGTGCTGGCGACGCCGCATGTGGGTTATGTGGCGGACGACAACTACCGCGCCTACTTCACCGAGGCGGTCGAGGATATTGCGGCGTTCCTCGCCGGCCAACCGATCCGCCGGCTGGGCTGACGGCGCTTTTAATGCCCGCAGAGGCTTGTCTGGCGCGGGCATTCACCCGTATCATTGCGGGTCTTTTTTTAGCTGGGATTGGTCATGCGCGTATTATTGGCTCCGATGGAGGGCGTTCTCGATTCTTTGGTGCGTGAGTTGCTCACCGGGGTGAACGACTACGATCTGTGCATCACCGAATTTTTGCGCGTGGTCGATCAGCTGCTGCCGGCCAAGTCGTTCTACCGGCTGTGCCCGGAACTGCGCCACGCCAGCCGCACGCCGTCGGGCACGCTGGTGCGCGTACAGCTGCTGGGGCAGCACCCGCAGTGGCTGGCGGAGAACGCTGCGCGCGCGGTGGAGCTGGGCTCTTACGGCGTCGATCTCAACTGCGGCTGCCCATCCAAGCTGGTGAACGGCAGCGGCGGCGGGGCGACGCTGCTCAAAGATCCGGAATTGATCTACCAGGGCGCCAAAGCGATGCGCGCGGCGGTGCCGGCCCATCTGCCGGTCACGGTGAAGGTGCGTTTGGGTTGGGACTCCTCCAACCGCAGTTTTGAAATCGCCGATGCGGTGCAGCAGGCGGGCGCCAGCGAGCTGACGGTGCATGGCCGCACCAAAGAGGACGGCTACAAGGCGGATCGCATCAACTGGGCGGCGATCGGCGAGATCCGTCAGCGGCTGAGCATTCCGGTGATCGCCAACGGCGAGATCTGGGATTACCGGAGCGCGCAGGATTGCCTGCAGACGACCGGCTGCGACGCCATCATGCTGGGGCGCGGCGCGCTCAACGTGCCGAACCTGAGCCGGGTGGTGAAGTACAACGAACCGCGTATGCCCTGGCCGCAGGTGGTTGAGCTGCTGCAAAAATACGTCCATCTGGAAAAGCAGGGCGACACCGGCCTGTATCACGTGGCGCGTATCAAACAGTGGCTGGGCTATTTGCGCAAGGAATATGACGAAGCCACCGAACTGTTCAGCGAAATACGCGCGCTGACGACCTCGGGGGATATTGCGCGCGTCATCTGCCGCAGCTAAAAATAAACCCGCACGCGGCGGGTTTATTTAAATCGGTATTATCAGGCGGCTTTGTCGAGACGGTTCAATTCTATCTCGATATCCTGAATGGTTTTTTCCAGCCCTTCCAGACAGGCGCCCTGTTTATTCAACAGGTCGTTAATGGCTTCGGCGAATGCCTTATTTTTGCATTCCCCCTGATCGAAGGCCAGCCAGTGTGCGGAGAGCGTCTCGGTATTCGACTGCGCATAGTGGCGCATTTCCTTCAGCTGGGAAGCGACGTTGCGTAAATTATCCAGCTGCGCCTGTGCGTTTGCATTGTTGCTCATGAATTTCTCCTTGAGTTGGCCGTTAAATAATTTCGACTGCGGGATTAAGCTTACCCTATCTAAATAAAAATATCACCCTTGTCGGCCCTGGTGGTTATTTTTGAGTGAATGCGGCTGTATTTATTTTTCGATTGAACAAGGACTTGGATGGAATTGTAAAAATAGATAAATACGGTTTTTTAGACGGTTATTTCCGGCCATTCCATGCGGAATGGCCGTTATTCTAACGCTTAAGAGTGATGCTTATTATGCCGCGTCCGCCAGCATAAACATGCCGTAGGGGTGAATTTCCAGATAATAATGTTCGCCGACGTTCGGCTGCAGGCGAGTGGCGTTAACCTGCAGCAAAATTTGCTGCCCATGCCACGCCACCGTCACTTCATACTGCGGCCCCATGTAGGCGACATGCTGGATCACGCAGCGCTGGCTTTCCTCGCCGTGCTCGCTCAGCGTGATCGCTTCCGGCCGCACGCCCACCGTGCCGGCGCCTTCGGTAGCAAAGTGCGCCGGGCGCGGCAGGCGATAGCCGCTGATATCGACATAGTCCGCGCTGAAGCCGGCCGGGAACAGGTTGGCGTCCCCCATGAAGCTCGCCATAAAGCGCGACGCCGGCTGCCGATAGAGATCCTGCGGCGAGCCTATCTGCATGATATGCCCCTTGTTCATCACCAGCACGGTGTCTGAGACCGCGAAAGCCTCGCTCTGATCGTGGGTGACGTACAGCGACGTGATATCAAACTGCTTTTGCAGCTCGCGGATCTTTTCGCGCATGCTGCGGCGCAGGTTGGCGTCGAGGTTGCTCAACGGCTCGTCGAACAGCAGCACTTTCGGCTTGAGGATCAGCGCGCGCGCCAGCGCCACGCGCTGCTGTTGGCCGCCGGAGATCTGATCGACATAGCGATCGTCGAACCCCGCCAGATCCACCATCGCCAGCGCTTCCTGCACGCGCGCTTTCACTTCGGCGCGCGGAATGCCGAGCATCTTCAGGCCATAGCCGACGTTTTCCCCCAGCGACATGTGCGGGAACAGGGCATAAGACTGGAACACCATGCAGATGTCACGCTGCTGGATGGAACGATGGGTGACGTCTTCGCCATCAATGAATATCTGCCCGTCGCTCGGTTTCTCCAGCCCGGCGACCAGGCGCAAAATGGTGGTCTTGCCGCAGCCGGAAGGGCCGAGCAGCGTCACCATCTGCCCCCGAGGGATGGTGAGCGCGATGTTATCGATCACCGTGTTGCTGCCGAACCGTTTGGAGACGTTGCGCAGTTCAACGAAATTTTTCTGGCTCATCATGGGCTCCATTACGCCTGGTTTTTGGCTTTTGAACGGGAGATGCGTGCCTCGCCGATCAGCCAGTCAAAGAGGAAAATAATCGCCAGCATCACCACGATCAGAATTGAACCGTAGGCGATCGCCACCCCGTATTCGCCGTCTTCCACGCGGTTGAGGATGTATGCGGTGGCCACGCGGGTATCGGGGGTGACCAGGAAGACGATGGCGCTGACGGTGGTGATGGCGCGCACGAAGCTGTAGATCAGCGCCGACAGGATCGCCGGGCGCAGCAGCGGCAGCAGGATGTGCGTGATGGTGCGCAGCGAGCCGGCGCGCAGGCTGAGCGAGGCTTCGTCCAGCGATTTGTCTATCTGGCCCAGCCCGGCGATCCCGGCGCGAATGCCCACCGGCACGTTGCGCATCACCATCGAGATAATCACGATGGCGGCCGTCCCGGTGAGGTACACCGGCGCACTGTTGAAGGCGAGAATGTAAGAGACGCCGGCCACGGTGCCCGGCACCGCAAAGCACAGCATGGTGGTGAACTCGATGGTCTTTTTGCCCTTGAACTGCTGGCGCACCACGATCCAGGCGATCAGCAGGCCGAACGCGGCGGTGATCGGCGCGGCGATCCCGGCGTACAGCAGCGTGTCGAGCAGCGAAGGCCACGCGCCGTCGCTCATGCCCTGGCCGAACAGCTTGATGAAGTTATCCAGCGTCAGCGTGTAATCCACCCCCCAGTTGACGGTGAAGCTGCCGTAGAAAATGCTGCCGTAGAGCAGGGCGTTAAAGGCTACCCACACCGCCAGCAACGCGATCACGCCCCACACCAGCGTGACCGGCAGCGGCTGTACGTCGCCGCGATAGGATTTGCCGGACACGGTGACGTAGGAACGCTTGCCGATCCACAGGTACTGGATGCAGAACACCAGCAGCGAGAACAGCAACAGGAAGGCGCCGAGGGTGCTGGCGGCCTGATAGTCGAGCTGCGAGCCGGTGATGTAGAAATAGATTTGCGTCGCCAGCACGTCGAAGTTGCCGCCGAGCACCAGCGGGTTGCTGAAGTCGGCCAGCGATTGCACCACCACGATCAGAAACGCGTTGGCCAGCGCCGGTTTCAGCAGCGGCACGAACACGCCGTTAAAGGTTTGCCAGCGGCTGGCGCGCAGGGTGTAGGAGGCTTCTTCCAGCGAAGGATGAATGGTCTTGATCGCGCCGTCGAGGATCATGAACGCCATCGGGGTGAACGCCAGCACCTGCGCCAGCCAGATGCCGGTAAAGCCGTACAGCCAGTTGGTGTTGGTCAGGCCAAACCAGGCCACCATCCACTCGGTGACGTAGCCGGAGCGCCCCATCATCAGCGTGACGCCCAGGCCGACGACGAACGGCGGCGTGACGATGGGCAGGATGGAGAAGATGCGGCCGATAATGGCGCTGCGCCTGGCGATGCGGGTGGTGTAAATCGCCAGCACCAGGCCGAAGAAGGTGCAGCCGGCGCCCACCGCGATCGACAGGGCGATGGAGTTGAGGATCACCTGAACGATATGCGCCTGCGACAGCACGTTCATAAACGCCAGCGGCGCGAACGCACCCGTCTGGTCGGTGAACATCGGAATGAAAATCGCGATGCTCGGCCAGACGATGAAAACGCCGATCAGCGCCACGATGGTGACCAGCGCACCGATAACGAAACGGTCGCCGCCCAGCCATTCGAGGCGGGTCAGCGCCAGCGTCATGATGGCGCCCAGCGCGGTCAATTGCACCAGGGTGGCGTAGCCTAAACCGCGCCCCGCCACCGTGGCGCTGACGACGATAAAGGCCATGCACAGCAGCGCCCAGCCGGCATCGAACGCGTGGCGCCGCCGCCGTTCACCACCCGCTGGGGCGTAAGGGCGAAGCAGCAGCAGGCTCGGCAACAGGCACCATAGCCAGCTGACATTGCGGTGTGACCAGCCGTAGGCCGCGAGGATTTCATCGCCGGTGGACTCCAGCAGGCCGTAATTCAGGCTCCAGCTCGGCAGCAGGGCGAACGCCAGCCAGCCAAGCAAGACCCAAAGGAATATCGCATCTCGTTTTTTCACGAGATGGAGAGCATGTGTATGTGACATAAGTTTCCCGGATGTTCAGGCCGGGTAAGGCGTGAGGCTTACCCGGCAACAGGCGCAGAATGCGGGTTTATTTACCCATCTTGACTTCGCTGACCCATTTGTTGATCAGCGCCTTGCGGACCTCGGTCGAGCCGTATTTGTCCATGTCGTAGTTGATCAGTTTCAGATCGTCGAGCTTCAGCGAGTTCGGCGAGGTAGCGGCGGTGGTATTGGTCAGGATCTGATAGGACTTGCCTTTCTGCCATGCCAGTTCCTGCGCCTCTTTCGACAGCACCCAATCCACGAACAGCTTGGCGTTGTCGAGGTTGCGTGCGCCTTTGAGGATGCTGACGCCGCCGATTTCGTAGCCGGTGCCTTCACAAGGCGAGATCAGTTCAAGCGGCGCGCCCTGTTCTTTCTCGAGCGAGTAGTCATGCAGGAAACCGATGCCGATCGCCGTTTCACCGCGGGCGGCGTTGCGCGCCGGGGCAATGCCGGACTTGGTGTACTGCGAGACGTTGGCGTTCAGCTGCTTGAGGTAATCGAACGCCTGATCGTCTCCCCACAGCTGGGCAAAGGTCGCCAGCGCGGTGTAGGCGGTGCCGGAGCTCTGCGGATCGGCGATTTGAATCTCACCTTTGTATTCCGGCTTGGTCAGGTCTTTCCAGCACTTGGGCACCGGCAGGTTTTTCTCTTTCAGGCGCTGGGTATTGACGCCGAAGCCGAGAATGCCGACGTAGACCGCCGAGGAGTAGTGGCCTTTCAGCTTCGCCGGATCGCGGAATTGTGGCATCACCTGTTCGAGGTTTGGCGATTTGTAGGGCTGCAGCAGCCCCATTTCACCGGCCTGGGATTGCGGATCGAGCGTGCCGCCGTACCAGACGTCCGCCTGCGGGTTTTTCTTCTCGGCGTCCACTTTCGCCAGCGTGCTGCCGGAGCCGTTGCGGATGAACGAGGTTTTCACGTCATATTTCTCGCCGAAGGCTTTGGTCTCCGCTTCGCACATTTCATTGGTGGCGCTGCAGTAGACCACCAGGCGGCCCTTGGCGTGCGCGGCGCCGCTCAGCGTGGCCAGCGCGATGCCGGAAGCTATCAGGGTAGTGACTAAGGTTTTTTTCATTGTTTTATCCTTCTCTCGGTAGAGGTGGTGACGCTTGCCATCAGCAGCGGCATCAGCAATAAACCCATAAGAACGGCGGCGATCGACAGCAAACTGAACATGCCTGACCAGCCGTAGCCTTCGATGATCTGCGACAGCGGCCAGCCCGCCAGCGCGGCCCCCAGGTAGGCGAACAGGCCGAGAAAACCGGTGATGGAGCCCGCTGCGCCTTTGTGCCCGCATTCCACGGCGGCGAGGCCAATCAGCATCTGCGGGCCGAAGACAAAAAAGCCCACCGTAAAGAAACAGCCCGCCAGCAGCGCGTAGTGATGCACCGGCGCCAGCCACAGCGCGGCGACGGAAACCATCAGCCCGAGCGTGAACAGCAAAATCATCGGCGCGCGCTGCCCGCCGAACAGCAAATCCGAGCCCCAGCCGGCGAACAGCGCGCCGAGCAGGCCGCCTACCTCGAACAGCATCACCGTGGCGTTGGCGCTGAGCAGGTTGACGCCGTGGCTTTCCGTCAGCCAGAGATTGCCCCAGTCGTTCAACGCGATGCGGATCAGGTAGACCAGTACGTAAGAGACGCCGAGCAGCCAGATCATCGGGTTCTTCAGCATCGTGGTGCGCAACATCTGCCACAGCCCCATCGGCGGACTTTGCTGTTCCTGGCGCAGCTCCAGCGGATCGTGGCGCCACTGGCCGACCGATGGCAGGCCTTCTTCCTGCGGCGTGCCCGTCAGCCGCCGCGTGAGCCAGATGCCCAACACCATGCTGACGGCGCCCGGGATCAGCATCGCCGCCTGCCAGCCCCAGCGCTGGGCGGCGAAGGCGCTGATCAGCGGCACGATCGCGCCGCCGAGGTTGATCGACATATTCCAGCAGCCCCACCAGAAGCCGCGCTCGTTGCGCGAATACCAGTGGGTCAGCAGCCGCGCGCAGGGTGGCCAGCCCCAGCCCTGAAAGAAGCCGTTCAGCGCCCAGACCGCCAGCAGCAGCGTCAACGATTCGCCGAAGGCGAACGCCACGTTCAGCAAGCCGGTGGCGCACAGGCCGATCCCCATAAACTTGCGCTGCCCGTGGCCGTCGTGCCACAGCCCGGCGGCGAATTTCGACAGGCCGTAGCTCAGGTAAAACAGCGAGCCGAGCAGGCCGATGTCCCCTTTATCCAGCCCCAAATCCGTTTGCAGCGCCGGCAGCACGTAATTCACGCTTTTGCGCGTCAGGTAAAAGGCGGCGTACCCGATGACCATGTACAGCAGCAGTCGCGGGCGCAGCGCGCGGTAACGATGATCGATTTCAGATGCCGAGCGTGCCTGCATAGCCGCCTCCCTGGTGCTGACTATAAGAAGGTGAAAGGGAAAGGGGATGAGAGAAAGTCCGGAGTGGCTAAGACTTTTTCCTAGTTAGTCGATGGTTTGTTGCAAATTTGTGGGCAGGTTAACAATTACCCGCGTGCCGCAATACGTTTCCAGCGTCAGCTCGCCGCCCAGCGCGCTGACCCGCTCGCGCATCCCCTGAATGCCGAGGCCGGGCGCCTTGTCCACGCGGATGCCGACGCCGTTGTCCCGCACCTCGAGGTGCAAAAGCGCGCCCTGTTGATACAAGACGATGGCGACCTCGCTGGCTTCGGCGTGTTTGCACACGTTGTTGAGCAGCTCTTGCAGCAGGCGGTAGAGGGTGAAGCGCACCGTTTCGCCGGCGGGCGTGTCGCTCAGCCGGTAATCGAAACGGCAGTGAATGCCCCGTTCGGCAAAGGCGAATTCGCTCAGCAGGTGGTGAAGCGCCTCTTTGAACGCCAGCTCGTCCAGCGCGGGCGGGCGAAGCTGGCGCAGCAGCTGGCGCGTGGAGTGATGAATGCGCCGGGCGAGCTCGCTTATCTGGTGCGCGGCGGCCTGGGTTTGCGCCGGATCGCGCGCCCGTTTGACCAGCTGCGACTGGATTTGAATCGCGGTGATGTTCTGGCCGATTTCATCGTGCAGCTCGCGCGCCAGGTTTTTCCGCGTGTCTTCTTCTGTGTGGATCAGTTTTTCGGTCAGCGCCCGCCGCGCCGCCAGCTCTTCTTCCAGGCGACGCTGATAGTGGTGCAGGTTTTGCGCCAGGTGCTGCTGGCGGCTGATGGCGATGCCCAGGCCGATACCGAGCAGCGCCTGCGTCGCCAGAAAGATTTCCAGCTCGACCAGATTGCCGAACCCCACGCCGACCTGCCGGGCGAGGGTGATCATCATGCTGCCGAGCAGGCCGGACAGCACGCCGCCCTGCCAGCCGAACTTCCACGCCATCACCACGTTCGGCAGAAACACCACGATCAGCAGCAGGCGTTCGATTTCCGGCGACAGCACCATCTGCGTGCCGATGCCGATAACGAAGAACAGGCTGCACCAGATGATTAAGGACGCGCGCAGCGGCGGGTTGGGAGTGTCCAGCCCCAGCAGGTGGTAACGGTGCTGCTGGCGCAGAAATTCAAAGATCAGGTAGACGAACGGGGCCAGCAAGACGCCGCCGGTAAACGACGCCAGGCCAAGCAGCATCGCCGGGCTTGGCACAAACGGCGAAAGCAGGGTGGTATTGAGCAGCGAGGCGGCGGTCACCGCAGCCAGCAGCAGCGTCAGCCGCTGCCAGTAGAGCGGAAAACGGTGCCAGAGTCGTTGCGCGACCGCGGCCGGAAGCAGGGTGATAAACGGCGCGGCCAGCAGGCCGTAGCCGCTCAGCAGGCGTTCGCCGTGCAGCCAGAACAGCAACAGCACCGGCGGAATTATCAGGGCGGGCCAATAGCGGCGCGCCAGCAGGATCAGCAGCGCGAGATAGACGCCGTGCGGCAGAAACAGCGCCGCCTGGTTGCCGTTGTGGGTCAGATAGAAGCCGAGCGTCCACAGCATCAGCCAGCCGCTGCCCCAGGCCAACAGGATAAACAGCGAGATAACCCAGGGCCGGAGTTTGGGCGACATCAATGCCCCGCCAGCAGCTGATGGTCGAGGGCGAAATGCACCAGCTCGATGGTGCTGTTGCACTGCAGCTTGCCCAGGACGTTGGCGCGATGCACGTGCACCGTTTTATGGCTGAGCGCGAGCTTGAAAGCGATCTCCTTTACGCTGTCGCCTTTGACCAGCAGATCGAAGATTTCACGCTCGCGCGGGGTCAGCACTTCCAGCGCCGTGGCCGGCTGCTCGCCGCCGCGCAGCGCCCGCAGGGCGTCGGCGCACAGGTAATGGCCGCCCATATCGACGGAACGCACCGCCTGCACCAGCTCTTCCGGCCCGCAGCGTTTGGTCAGATAGCCGCTGGCGCCGGCGTCCAGCGCGCTTTGCACGAAGGAGGGGGAGTCATAGATGCTGAGCATGATCGCGCGGAACTGCGGCTTCTGCGCCCGCAGGCGCTTCAACAGGCTAAGGCCGTTTTCATCCGGCATGGCGATGTCCATCAACGCGACGCTGACGTCATCGCGCAGCAATGCCGGCCAGGCCGCCGCCGCGCTGCTGTATTGCCCCACCACGTCGAGATCGTCCTCGAGGCTCAGCAATTGCGCAAAGCCGGAGCGCACCACCACATGGTCATCCACCAGTATCACACGGATCATTTTTCGCACTCTGTTGCCGAATCATGGCCCTATGATGCCTGCCGCCGCGTTGCTGGCAATCAGCCAAGCGCGGTTATGCAATCGGTGTAACAGAATCGTAATAAAAGGGCGCCGCCTGCGCCGTCAACGATCCAAATCGATGGCGAAATGCTGCCACAGCGCGGCGCGCCGTTCTTCTTCCGAATGCAGCGTCGTTTCGTGGCGCTGATGATCTTCGGTCACGATCAGCTTCATGTCGCTGAGGGTCACCCGGCCGTGGTCCGTCGGCCGTGAGCACACCAGCCGCTGGGTGAAGTGCGACTGCGGCGAGGTGCTGTGGAAGCGGCACATCTCGTCGAACTCATGCAGTTCGCGCGGCTGAATGGTAAAGCGATACAGGGTTTTGGCATGCGAACGTTGGTCGCCGTTGCGGCGCTCCAGCAGGTAATACTCGCCTTCCCGCTCCAGATGGAAGGTGCCGCTGGCCTGCGGTCGCGGCTCGGCGGCGACGATCTTCAGCGGCGTCAGGAAGGAATCGCCGAAACCGACGTCCACCAGCCAGGCCTGGCCCGCCAGATCCACCCGCAGCGCCAGATGGTCGTAGGGCGGGCCGAAATGGCCGTCGCGCGCGCGGATCTCGCCGGAGATGAAGCTCACCTTGAAACCGATCTCGCGCAGCAGCAGAGCAAACAGCGCGTTCAGCTCATAACAGAAACCGCCGCGGTTGCGCTCGACCACCTTGCTGAACAGCGCCTCCGGCGCCAGCTGAATACCCTGATGATAAATAATGCTCAGGTTCTCGAACGGGACGCTCAGCATGTGGCGATGGTGCAGCTGTTGCAACGTGGAGAGGTCTGGGCGGGCGGCGCCGGTAAAGCCGATATGCTGCAGGTAGCGTTGGGTATTCACAGGGAGTCTCGCATGAGAAAAAGTAGGCATAAAATAGCGGGCTTTGCGGCTTTTGTGAGCGCATTACGTGCGGCGCTGTTGCTGCTGCCGCAAACTGTCACTGGTCGGCGTTAGCCTGTTCCCCTGAGTTCAATCTGGCAGGAGAACGGCTATGCAAGATTTCAAACATCGGGTGGCGCTGGTGACCGGCGCTTCCACCGGCATCGGCGAAGCGATCGCCGCCGAACTGTTTCGGCGCGGCGCCACGGTGGTGATGACCGGCCGCCACGCCGCACCTCTCGTAGCCGCCGCCGCGCGGCTCGATCCCGAGGGCCGGCGGGTGATGACGTTGCGGATGGACGTGCGCGATGCGCCGTCGGTGCAGCAGGGCATTGAAGAGACGGTGCGGCGCTGCGGCGCGCTGCATCTGTTGGTCAACAACGCAGGGATCACCGGCCCGCACGAGGTGGACATCGATCGGTACGCGGTCGAAGATTGGCATGAGGTGATCGCCACCTGCCTGAGCGGCACGTTTTTCGGCATGAAGTACGGCCTGCCGGCGATCGTCGCCGGCGGCGGCGGGGCGGTGGTGAACCTCTCTTCCGCCAACGGCGTGGTGGGCATTGCCGGGATCGCGCCTTATACCGCCGCCAAGCATGGCGTGTTGGGCCTGACGCGCTCGGCGGCGCTGGAGTTCGCCACGCGCGGCGTGCGCATCAACGCCGTCGGGCCGGGCTATGTGGAGACGCCGGCGATGAGGAAACTGCCGGCGTCGGCGCGGGCGCAGATGGCCGCTTCGCACCCGATGGGGAGAATGGCGACGCGGGAAGAGGTGGCAAAAACGGTGGCTTTCCTGCTCTCGGACGACAGCAGTTTCACCACAGGCGCGTTTTACAGCATCGACGGCGGTTATACCGCGCGCTGAGCCAGCGCCTGCAGCCAACTGAGAAACGCCGCTGCGCCGGGTTTTTCCAGCGTGCGCGGCGGGTAAACCACGTAGTAGGGTTTGCTGAGCGGCAGCGCCGGTTCGGCCAGGGTGACCAACTGGCCTGCCGCCAGTTCTCGGCCGATCAACCGCCGCTGGCCGAGCAGCACCCCGCGCCCTTGCACGGCGGCGTCGATGGCCAGCGAGGTCAGGTTATAGGTCAGCCCGCGCCGCGCCGGCGGCATTCGATCGGCGGCGGTGAACCACTCGTGCCAGCCCGGCAGAAACTGGCTCTCCTTGCCCCAGTCGACGTGGATCAGCGGCAACTGCGTCCAGTCGCCGCGATCGCGCAGCGCCGGGCTGCACACCGGCTGCACCCGATCCTGAAACAGCCGCACCTTTTCCAGCAGCGGATAGTCCTGATCGCCAAAGCACAGGGCGAAGTCCGCCGCCGAATGGGCGAAATCGACCGCCGCATGGGTGGCGTGCAGCCGCAGATCGCCGTCGGGGCACTGCGCCAACCAGTCGCCCAGCGCCGGGTTCAGCCACTTGGAGGCCAACGCCGGCAGGGCGAACACCGTCAGCGTCTGTTTGCCGCGCTGGCGCTCGACGTGCTGCTGCGCCACGCGCAGCGTTTCGAACGCCTCCTGCACGTAGGCCAGGTAGTCCGCTCCCTGTTCGGTCAGCGTGACGCCGCTTTTGGCGCGAATGAACAGCGTGATGCCCAGATGCTGTTCGAGCTGGCGGATCTGCTGGCTGACGGCGGCGGCGGTCAGCGCCAGCGCATCCGCCGCACGGGCCAGGCTGCCGGTGCGAGCGGCGGTTTCGAACGCCAGAATGGCGCTCAGCTTGGGCAAGCGCACGCGGGATGGTGAGTGCATGGGCAGGGCTATCGCTAAGAATTGGTTAGCTTATCCATAACGTATTTTTGTTATGGCGGCAATGCGCCATTCGCTACAGTGAGAGGCATCCGGCTATCGCACACGAGGGGAACGCCATGCCGCAACTTGCCGATATTATCGATCTGTCCGCCCATCCCATCGACGACGCCGCGTTCCGCACCCGTTGCCGGCAAACGCTGGAGCGCGCCGGCGCGCTGGTGCTGCCGGGATTTCTGCGTGCCGCCGCGCTGGCGACGGTGCGGTTGGAAGGCGCCGAACAGCACCATGCGGCGTTTTACGCCACCAGCAAACACAACGTGTATCTACGGCCGCAGGACGATACGCTGCCGGCCGATCACGCGCGCAACCGGCTGGTGGTGTCGTCCAAGGGCTGCATTACCGACGAGGATATCCCGCCGCAGTCGCCGCTGCGCGCGCTGTACGATGCCCCGGCGTTTCGCGCGTTCCTCTGCGCGGTGTTGGATGAGGCGCAGCTGTATCCCTACGCCGATCGGCTGTCGTCGATCAACCTGCATTACGCCCACACCGGCCAGGAGCTGGGCTGGCACTTCGACAACTCGTCGTTCGCCATCACGCTGCTGATCCAGAAACCGGCGGCGGGCGGGCGTTTCGAGTACGTGGAGAACCTGCGCGACGCCGATCGCGGCGAGATGAACTATGCCGGGGTCACGCAGGTGCTGGACGGCGAGCGGGCGGTCAAACGGCTGGCGATGGAGGAGGGGGATTTGGTGCTGTTTCGCGGGCGCAACGCCATGCACCGGGTGACGCCGACCGAAGGCGACACCACGCGCATGCTGGTGGTGCTGGCCTACAATGCACAGCCGGACGTGATGCTGTCGGAAAGCGCCAGAATGACGTTCTACGGCCGCTTATAGCGGATAAAAAAACCGCCCCGGAGGGCGGTTTGTCGATTCAGTGCGGGGTCTGCTCTTCGTGAGCCTGCTGCTCCCGCTTCACTTCCTGCGCGCGCTTGCGCAGGCCGAACCAGCCCAGCGTCAGCAGCACCGCCAGCACCGGAATGGTGGCGATGGTCCAGGTGCCGTTCGGGTAGTCGAACGCCATCATCACCACCACGATCAGCAGGAACGCCAGCGTCAGCCAGGAGGTGAACGGCGCGCCCGGCATTTTGAACGAGACCGGCTGCGCGCGGCCTTCGCGCACGGCTTTGCGCAGGCGCATCTGGCAGACGATGATAAACGCCCAGGAGGCGATGATGCCCAGCGAGGCGATGTTCAACACGATCTCGAATACCTGCGACGGCACCAGATAGTTGAGCACCACGCCGATCACGTAGATGCCGCAGGTGACCAGGATGCCGGCGTAAGGCACCTGCTGGCTGCTCATTTTGGCCATCAGCTTCGGCGCGGAGCCGCCCATTGCCAGCGAGCGCAGGATGCGGCCGGTGGAGTAGAGGCCGGAGTTGAGGCTGGACAGCGCGGCGGTCAACACCACGATGTTCATGATGGTGCCGATGTAAGGCACGCCCAGCTTGCTGAAGAAGGTGACGAACGGGCTTTGGCCGGCCTGGTAGGCGTTCCACGGCAGCAGCAGCACCAACAGCACCACGGAGCCGACGTAGAACAGGCCTATACGCCAGATCACGCTGTTGATCGCTTTGGGCATCATTTTGGCCGGATCTTTACACTCGCCGGCGGCGGTGCCGATCAGCTCGATGCCGGCAAAGGCGAAGATCACCCCTTGCACCAGTACCAGCGCCGGCAGCAGGCCGTGCGGGAACATGCCGCCGTTTTCGGTGATCAGGTGCATGCCGGTGGTGTGGCCGGCGACCGGGGTGCCGGTGCCGAGGAAGACGACGCCGACAATCAGGAACAGCGCGATGGCGACCACCTTGATCAGCGCGAACCAGAACTCCATCTCGGCGAACCATTTCACGCCGATCATGTTCATGGTGGCGACGATGCCGAGCGCACCGAGGGCGAACAACCACTGCGGCACGTCGGCGAAGGTGCCCCAGTAGTGCATGTACAGCGCCACCGCGGTGATGTCGACGATGCCGGTCATCGCCCAGTTGAGGAAATACATCCAGCCGGCGACGTAAGAGGCTTTCTCACCGAGAAACTCGCGGGCGTAGGAAACGAAGCTGCCGCTGGAAGGGCGATGCAGCACCAGCTCGCCCAGCGCGCGCAGGATGAAGAAAGAGAAGATCCCGCACACCAGATAGACCAGCGCCAACGCCGGCCCGGCCAACTCGAGACGGCCGCCGGTACCGAGGAACAAGCCGGTGCCGATCGAACCGCCGATGGCGATCATTTGGATCTGCCGGTTGCCCATGCTTTTGTGATAACCGGATTCATGGGAGTCTAGCCAGCGTCTTCTGGCGGCGTGTTTATCGTCCGCCGACTTTTTTTGTGAGTGCATTATCCGTCCTGTTTACCTGTCTATGATGAACGCCGCCCTGAGCTGCAGGGCAAACGATTGCCATCAGCAATCGTAATGAGAATGAGGTCGTGGCATCATTCCGCTGTTTATTGTGTATACAGCCGCCGTTAAATAACGGCGTGGCATGCTACCGTTTCCCGATAAAGCTGGCAAAAAAACCTGCGTACAAAGCGTGAACAATTGTGTGTATTTTTTAAACTGAAAACAAAAGCGCATATTATTCAGTAAGATGAGTCTCATTATCAACACGGAAATATCGAACGATAAAAGTGATTGAAATCACAGAATAATAATTACCGCGCAAATTAAAGGGATTTTGAAGTTATTTTGCGTGAGGGGGAAGGCGGGCGGAAAATAAAGCGATGGCGCCTGCGCAGTAATTAGCGTGCGCAGGCGAATCGGACGCGGGGGCTTTTTAGGCGGATTCACCGGCCGGCAGAGCCGAAGCCGGCAGGCCGAACAGCTTGTCGAACGCCCAGTTAAACAGGAAGGTGTAGCAAGGAATGATGACGATCAGCGCCATATCCAGCAGCAGCGCCTGCCACAGCGTGATGCCCATCCACCAGGCGATCAGCGGGATCAGATACACCACCAGCGTCAGCTGAAAGCCGACGGCGTGCAAAATGCGGCGCTTGAGGGTGCGGGTGCGCGACAGCTGGCGGCTTTCCCACCACTCGAATAAAGAGTTGTAAATAAAGTTCCAGCTTACCGCGATGGTGGTGATCACCACCGCCAGCGGCCCGGTGCTGCTCGGCGCATGGCCCGACAGCAGCGCCAGCCCCAGCGCCGAGATCGCCATGCCGATGATTTCATAAGCGGTGACATACACCAGTTTGCGTTTGACGCCTTGCATTGTTTTCTCCCGATCTGTTTTTAGTTGCCTCTGCGGCGACGGCGGCTAAGATAACGTCAATCACATTGATAGAAAAAGTCAGGAGCTGTCAGTTTAACTGACAGGTTAAACGATGAACTTTTCCAGCGACAATATCGAACTGTTTCTGGCGGTGCTCGATCGCGGTTCGTTTTCCGCCGCCGCCCGCGCGCTGCGGCGAGTACCGTCCGCCGTCAGCATGGGCATCGCCAACATGGAGGCGGAACTCGGTTTCGCGCTGTTCGATCGCTCACACCGGGAACCGACGCCGACCGCGCTGGCGTTGGCCCTGGCGCCGCACGCCCGCCTGATCGCCGGGCAGCTCAAGCAGCTGCAGGTGCACGCCATCGAACTGTCTCAGGGGCTGGAGAGCCGGCTTTCGATCGGCGTGGCGTCGGACATTAACGGCGCCAGCCTGCTGGCGGCGGTGAAGACGCTGTCGCAGCGTTATCCGTTGCTCAACATCGAAGTGCTCAGCGCGCCGCAGGACGACGTGCTGCACATGCTGCACCAGGAGCGTATTGGCGTTTGCCTGGCGTTCGGCGGGCTAAACATCAACAGCGCGGAGCAGTTCCACTCCGTCGGCGCGGAATCGCTGGTGGCGATGGTCTCGCCGCAGCACCCGGCGCTGGACGGCGCGGCGGGCGAGCTGTTTCTCGAGGATCTGGTCAACGTGCGGCAGATCATGGTGGCCAGCCGCGATCTGCCGATCGGCGATCTGCGCCCGCAGGTGGCGGAGGCCTACTGGCGCACCGACAGCCTGCCGATGGCGCTGAACATGGTGGAGGCGGGCCTGGGGTGGGGCAATTTCCCGCTGTCGCTGGCCGAGCCGCTGCTGGCGCAGGGGCGGCTGGTGCGGCTGAAATTCAAAAACACCAAGAACGAGCTGCGCTTGCCGATGCATTTGATCTGGCTGAAGAATCGCCCGCTGGACAAGGCGGCGCGCGAACTGGTCGAGCTGATGCGCGCGGCACCGCAGGAAGGCTGACGCCCGCTACGCTGGCTTATTCCGCGTGGCGTTTGCGCCACCAGAAGCGCACCAGCAGGATGGCGGCGATCGCCAGCGCGACAAACAGCAGGCTGGAGAGTTTTTTGTCGAAGCCGGTAACGAAGCGTTCGATCGCCTGGCCGCCAAAATAGCCGAGCATGACGAAGATCGTCGCCCACAGAATGGCGCCGAGGATATTGAGCGGCACGAAGCGCGATGGCGGCAGGCGGCTGGCGCCGATCAGCACCGGGCCGATGATGCGGAAGCCGTACATAAAGCGCACCCCGATAACGAACAGCATCGGGTGGCGGGCGATCAGCCTTCTGGCGCGCGCGATGCGCTTTTCCTGCCCCTTGAGCCGCGAGATGACCCGGCCTTCGAACCGGCGGCCGGCGAAGTACAGCAGTTGATCCCCCAGCGTGCCGCCCAGCGCCACCACCGCGATCACCCACGGCCAGTGCAGCAAGCCTTCATGGGCGGCGATGCCGCCCAGCAGCGTGATAGTCTCTCCCTCAGCCAGGCAGCCGATAAACAACGCCCAGTAACCGTAGTCCGTAATGTAGTGGGCCAAATCGGTCATTCCTTACTCCTTATGTGACTGACGCATAAGGGCAAGTATACGCCCGATCGCTAGCCTTGGGCGATCTGGGCCACCAACGCTCTGCGCCGTGCCAGGCTTTCCGCCATTTGTGCCTGTACCCTGGCGTAAATGTGCGGCGGGGCCAGTTCCGGCGTGCCGCCCGTGAACGGCGGGGCCGGGGCGTATTCCAGATAGAGTTGGATCGTTTGGGCAGTGTCTTCGCCGTGCAGTTCGGCGATCAGCGCCAGCGCAAAGTCTATGCCGGCGGTGACGCCGCCGCCGCTGATCACGTTGCCGTCGCGCTCTACGCGTGCAGCGCTGGGGATGGCGCCGAACTGCGCCAGGCTGTCGCGCATCGACCAGTGGCAGGCGGCGCGTTTGCCCGGCAGCAAGCCGGCGGCGGCCAGGATCAGCGAACCGGTGCACACCGAGGTCAGGTAGCGGGCATCGGCGCCCAGCCGCCGGATTTGCCGCATGAACGCTTCATCCTGCAATGCCTGGGTGCAGCCGCTGCCGCCCGGCACGCACAGCACGTCGCAGCGCGCGATCTCCGGCAGCGGGCGCAACTGGGCGAAGTGCAAGCCTTCCGATTCGACATCCGCGCCGTCTACCGAAGCGACGATGATTTCCGCCCCCGGCATGTGGCGCAGAAACTGCAGCGGGCCGGTGAAGTCGAGCTGGGTGACGCCTTGATAGATGGGAAATACAATCACGAGTGGTTCAGACATGACATTCGCCTCATTTTTATCGTTGGACCTGGGCCATAATAGCCGCCCTGTTTTTGGCTGGTATGACAGATAACCCTCAAAAAGCGCCATCATGAAAACGATCGGTTTTGTGGTTTTTCCCGGTTTCAACCTGCTGGACTTTGCCGGCCCGCTGGCGGCGTTCGATAACGTCAGCCAGTTTACCGATCCGCCGGCCTACCGCTGCGTGGCGATCTCGCCGCAGGGCGGGATGGTCGCCAGCTCGGCCGGGGTGGAGATCGCCACGCAGCCGTGCGGCGACGAGCGTTTCGATACGCTGGTGGTGGCCGGCGGCAGCGGCAACGTGATGGCGGCGCAGTCGCCGGCGCTGGTGGCGTTTCTGACCACCCACAGCCGGCGGGCGCGGCGCATCGCCAGCGTGTGCACCGGCGCGTTTATTCTGGCGGCCTGCGGTTTGCTGGACGGCAAGCGCGCCACCACCCATTGGTATCACGCGGCGCGGCTGCAGCAGAGTTATCCGCGCATCCGCGTCGACAGCAACCGTATCTTCATTCGCGACGGCGATATCTGGACCTCGGCCGGCATCAGCGCCGGTATCGATCTGGCGCTGGCGTTGATAGAAGACGACCTTGGCGCCACCCTGGCGGCGGCCGTGGCGCGGCAGCTGGTGGTCTATCATCGGCGCCCCGGCGGGCAGTCGCAGTATTCGCTGCTGCTGGCGTTGAACCCGTCGTCGGATCGCATGCGCGCCGCGCTGTCGTTCGCGCGCGAGCACTTGCACCTGCCGCTGTCGGTGGCGGATCTGGCCGACGCCGCCTGCCTGAGCGAGCGCCAGTTCGGCCGGCTGTTCCGCGCCGAAACCGGGCAGACGCCGGCCAAGGTGATCGAACAACTGCGGGTGGAGGCGGCCAGGGTGCGCATCGAAGAGAGCGCCGAGCCGCTGGAGGCGATCGCCCGTTCGGTGGGGTTCAGCGATCCGGAGCGCATGAGGCGGGCGTTTATCCGCGTATTTGGCCTGTCGCCGCAGGCGATCCGCCGGCTCGGCCGCGCGGGATAACTTTTTTGCCACGCCTGGCGGCGGGGCACACCAGAGGAGCAACGGATGTATCAGGATTTCGAGAGCGAATTGAACTGGGCGATGCGCCATATGCCGCGCACCCGGGCGGCGGTGGCGGCGTTGCCGGACCTGCACGGGGTGCGGCTGGCGTGCAATATGCACCTGGATCTGAAAATGGCGCCGCTGGTGGCCGGCCTGCTGGATAAGGGCGCGGCGATCTTCCTGACCACCTGCAATCCCACCACGGTGCAGAACGACGTGGTGGCCTGGCTGGAACGGCGGGGCGCGCAGGCCTATGCCTGGCGCGACATGAACGCCGGCGAGTGGTCGGAATCTTTCGACCGCGCGCTGGCCTGGCAGCCGACCCACCTGTGCGAAATGGGGGCAGATCTGACCACCCGTTTGCACCAATCGCCGAACGGCCCGCGGATCGTCGCCGGGCTGGAGGCCACCGGCTCGGGCATCAGCCGGTTAAACGGCGTGGCGCCGCGCTACCCGATCTTCAACTGGGACGATCTGCCGGTGAAAGAGGGGCTGCACAATCGGCATATGGTTGGGCTGACCGCCTGGCACACCTTCTTCCAGACCACCCATTTGACGCTGCACGAAAAGCGCGTGCTGGTGATCGGCTACGGCCTGGTCGGGCAGGGGACAGCGGCGGCGGCCAGGGCTTACGGCGGCCAGGTGATGGTGGCGGAAATCGATCCGGCGCGCGCGCTGCAGGCGCGTTATGACGGCTGGCAGGTGGTGGATCTGGCGAGCGCCGTCGCGCAGGCGGACGTGATCGCTACCGCAACCGGCGCGAAAAACGTGCTCTCGGCGCAGCATTTGCAACAGGCGCAAGACGGCGTGTTTATCCTCAACGTCGGCCACGTGGCAGAAGAGATCGACGTCGGCTTCCTGCAAGGCCTGCCGCACCACGAGCCGATGCCTTATGTGAACGCTTACCAACTTAATGAGAATACGGTGTATTTGCTGGCCAACGGCTCGATGTTTAACCTGACCGCCGGCTATGGCGACAGCCTTAACGCCTTCGATGTGACGCTGGCGGTGATGGCGGCCGGCATCGGCCATATCGTCGGCGCCGGGGCGCGGCAAACACCGGGGCTGTACCTGTTGCCGCAGTCGGCCTGGCAGCCGGCGCTGTAACTTTTTCCACGCGGGCGTTCATCCCAGAGCGCCCGCGGGCTGCGTCGTTTTTCAGCGGACAGAATTTGTCACAAATCCGCCATACAATCCCAGTGCCAAGCGCTGAACCCTCACATATAATTCGCTGAGTTCAAGCCCCCATTTCAGAGTAATGCCTGTGAAAATACGTGTTTTGGTTCTGACCCTGCTCGCTTTGCAGGCGGGCGCAGGCTTTGCGCCGCGCGCGTTGGCCAGCGACAACGCCGCCGCCCTGCACGCCACCCAACCGGAGTTGGCCTCCGGCAGCGCGATGGTCGTCGATATGCAAACCCATAAGGTGATGTATGCGCGCAACCCGGATGAAGTGGTGCCGATCGCCTCGATCACCAAGCTGATGACCGCCATGGTTACGCTCGACGCGCACCTGCCGCTCGACGAGATGCTGGCGGTGGACATCCGCCAGACGCCGGAGATGAAAGGGGTGTATTCACGGGTGCGGCTGAACAGCGAAATCAGCCGTAAGGATATGCTGCTGCTGGCGCTGATGTCGTCGGAAAACCGCGCCGCCGCCAGCCTGGCGCACCACTATCCGGGGGGCTACAACGCCTTCATCAAAGCGATGAACGCCAAGGCCAGGGCGCTGGGCATGACCAATACCCATTATGTGGAACCGACCGGGCTGTCTATTCATAACGTGTCGACGGCGCGCGATCTGACCAAACTGCTGATCGCCACCAAGCAATACCCGTTGATTGGCCAGCTCAGCACCACCACCGAGCGCATGGCCAGCTTCAAAGATCCGAACTATACGCTGCCGTTCCGCAACACCAACCATCTGGTGTATAACCCGAAATGGAACATCCAGCTGACCAAAACCGGCTTCACCAACCAGGCGGGCCACTGCCTGGCGATGCGTACGGTAATCGGTAACCGCTCGGTGTCGCTGGTGGTGCTGGACGCCTTCGGCAAATATACCCACTTCGCCGACGCCAACCGTCTGCGCAGCTGGATTGAAACCGGCAAGGTGACGCCGATCCCGGCCGCCGCCCGTGACTATCGCCGCCAAAAAGACGCCCGTCTGGCGAAGAACGACAGCGAATAACCCGCCTGGCGGCCTGCCCGTTTGCGGCAGGCCGCTATCGGCCCTCGGGCCGTCTGATGACAAATCCCCGCTCGCGATCGCCGTCGAAACCCGCCTTGAGATAAAGCTGGTGCGCGCCGGTGCGTTGCTGCCCCGACAGCAGTATCACCTTGTAACAGCCCTTGCGCCAGGCCAGCTGCAGCGCGTATTCGATCATCGCGAGCGCCACGCCGTGGCCGCGGTAGGGCTCCGCCGTCACCACGTGCTCGATGACGCCGAACGGCTGCGCCTGGTGCGCCAGCCCCGGGATCAGCGCCAGCATGCAGGTGGCGAGCGGCTGTTCCTCTTCCGCTGCCACCACCAGACGAATGGCCGGATCGTCCAGCAGGCGCTGCAGGGCACGGCGCGCGTCGTCGCTGCGCAGCGGCGCATCCTGTGGGCGCAGCTCGCGATACAGAGCCAACAGGCCGTTGAGATCGTCCGGCTGCGCCAGGCGATGAATGATGCTCATGGTTGCTCCTTTCGCCGCTTCAAGGGTAATCCGCTATCCTCCATTAATACCACAACGATTACCGGAGGGGATGTTATGAGTCAGGTTTCGACCTTTGTCATGTTCCAGGGGGAGGCACAGCAGGCGATCGACCTCTACAGCCAGGTGTTTGCGCGTTTTCGGCTCATGCAGGTGCAGCATTACGACCCGACGCCGGACGGTCGGCGATTGATCAAGCATGCCACCATCGATTTCGATCGGCAGAACCTGGTGTTTATCGACAGCCCGATCAGCCATGATTTCAGCTTTACCCCGGCGGTGTCGCTGTTCATCAACTTGCCTAACGAAGAGGCGCTGGAGCAGGCTTTCCACCGCTTGGCGGAGGGCGGCAAGGTGCTGATGCCGCTTGACGACTACGGCTTCAGCGCTCGCTTCGGCTGGCTCAACGATCGCTTTGGGCTCTCCTGGCAGCTCAATGTGCCGGCGGGGGATCTGCCCTGAGGCTAAGGGGGAGTGTGCAAAAGGCATGGTAGTTCCTGCTGTTGTTTCATATGCTTATCGCCGGGGCAGGAACTCTGCCGTGGGGAATACCGACAACATCAGGGAAAGGTGCGAATTGATTGATTTTGACCGCTATGTTGAGCAAGCGAAGTCTTACGGTGAGTGGCCGGGGGCACAGGTGGGCACGTTGTCCGGTTGCGTTGAGGGATTGAGCTACCGCCTGTATCGGCAAACTGCCGAGAGCGAAGACGTGATCGTGGTTTATCACGGCGGCGGGGTTAACAGCGCCGCCGGGTATGACATTCTTGCGCGCCAGCTGGCCGCCGAGCCAACGCTCGCGGTGTGCCTGGTCGATATTCGCGGGCATGGCGATTCCACGGGAGAGTGGGGGACGGTTGAGCGGCCTGAGCGTATTTGGCGCGATGTCGATGTCATCTTGGCGGAAATGCGCCTGCGTTTTCCGTTAGCGCGCAGGCACCTGCTTGGCCATTCCAGCGGCGCCGGGATGTTGCTCAACTACCTGACCCGCTATCCTTGTGAACAGCAGGCGGACAGCCTGATCCTGCTGGCACCCGAGCTGGGGCCATTTTCCGGGATGGCCCGCGATCTGGCGGCGGCGGCCCGTTTTGCCCAGGTGCGGCAATGGCCTTTTGTGGCCAATGCGCTCAGCGGTGGGCGGTGGTTTGGGCAATCTCGGGCGGTCAGCCTGAATTTTCCCCCGGCCGTGCTGGCCGCCGCCCCCGATTTTGTCTGCCAATACAGCGTTAATATGGCTAACGCCTTGACGCCACGTACCCCGGCAAAGCAACTGGCGGCGCTGCGATTGCCGACCTTGTTGCTGGCAGCGGCGCAGGATGAGTTGTTCAGCGCGCAATCCTTGCAGCGTTTCGTCGAACAGCATGGCAGCGTGCATGTTGCCTTTGGTTTGCTTGAGGGCAGTACGCATTTATCGTGCGTCTTTGAGGCCCACGGCCCGGTCCTTCAACATATCTCACGCGCGTTCGCTCTCGGAGCTGATGAGGGACTGTCAGGCGAGAGGTTTTAACTTCCACCCGGCGTTTTCCGCGATCCTCCCATATCCTTTCATGACGCTTTACCGCTATGCTAAATATAGAATGGCCCGTGAACATGAAAAGGATGAATCATTTTGGCAGGAAGTAGCTTACTTACCCTTATCGACGACATTGCCTCGTTGCTGGACGATGTCTCTTTGATGACCAAGATGGCGGCAAAAAAAACCGCTGGGGTGCTGGGGGACGATCTGGCGCTCAACGCGCAGCAGGTCACCGGCGTTAAAGCCGACCGCGAACTGCCGGTGGTGTGGAGCGTCGCCAAAGGTTCGCTGATCAACAAGGCGATCCTGGTGCCGCTGGCGCTGCTGATCAGCGCTTTCGCGCCCTGGGCGATCACGCCGCTGCTGATGGTGGGCGGCGCCTACCTGTGCTACGAAGGGTTCGAAAAGGTGTATCACAGCCTGAGCCAAGACAAGCAGGCGCATGAGGATAAGCAAGACGGACCGGGCGCCAATGAGGATGTGGCGGCCTATGAAAAGCGCAAGATAAAAGGGGCTGTGCGTACCGATTTCGTGTTATCCGCCGAGATTATCGCCATTACGTTGGGCACCGTCGCCGGCGCCACTTTCAGTCAGCAGGTGATCGTGCTGTGCGGCATCGCGCTGGTGATGACGCTGGGGGTTTACGGCATCGTCGCCGGTATCGTCAAGCTGGATGATTTGGGGCTGTACCTGAGCCGCAAGGGCAGCGCGTTGGCGCGCGCCGTCGGCGGCGGCATCGTGCGCGCCGCGCCTTATTTGATGAAAACGCTGTCGATCGTCGGCACAGTCGCCATGTTTATGGTCGGCGGCGGCATCCTGACCCACGGTCTGCCGCCGGTACATCATCTGTTTGAGGACTGGGCTTCCTACGCTACGGTGGTGCCAACGTTGGGGCATATTTTGCAGGGTGTCATTCCAGCCCTGCTGAACGTGGTGTTCGGCGCGATTGCCGGCGGCGTGGTGCTGGCGGTAGTGTCGGCGCTGGGCGCGGTGCGCGCGCGTTTCAAGGCATGATGAAAAGTCTCGCCCCGCAAGGGGCGGGACGGAGCTGACGCTTTAAAAAATCAGTTTGAGAACGCCGGTAATCGTCAACAAACCCACGATGAAGATGATGGCGACAATCCACAGAATAATTTTCATTTACTTCTCCCTTACCGGTTAAATGTGGCGCACGATTGGCGCTAACTTAATGAAATCACTCTTCACTATAGACGCTAACTCCCTATCGTGCGTTGCCGTGCATTCAAGGATGTCGATTGTCGCCCGCGCCCAGCGCGCGCTGCATGAGGTGGGTGTCGCGCCATTCCCCCAGTTTGAACCCCACGGCCTTTAACGTCCCGACGCTGGTAAAGCCGAGCGACTGGTGCAGCGCCAGCGAACCGCGGTTGGCGGCGGAATCGCCGACGATCGCCAGCATCTGGCGCCAGGGGCCTTGCTCGCAGCGGGCGATAAGCTTGCTCAGCAGCGCCTTGCCGACGCCTTTACCCTGTTGCCCCTCGGCGATATACACCGAGTCTTCCACGGTAAAACGATAGGCCGGCCGGGGCCGATACGGCGTGGCATAGCAGTAGCCCACAATATGGCCTTCACTTTTCGCCACCAGCCAGGGCAGCCCGGCTTCTTGCACCTTGCTCAGCCGCAGCTGCATTTCCGCCAGGGGCGGCGGCTGTTCTTCAAACGAGGCGGCACCGTACAGCACGTGGTGGGTGTAAATGCGCAGCACGGCGGCCATATCGTCCGGCGTGGCATCGAGGAGGCTGAGTACGGGAGCGGAGAGCGTCATGGTAATGCCTGTTTACCTTGGAAATCAGCGGATAAACGCCATTATGCGCGCCGCTCGCCGCCGGGGTAAATCGGGTTTTCTTATGGTGAGATAAGAAAAGGCGATGATGATGTGGCAGGGGCTCTTTGGGGAGAGCCCCTGTGGCGCTGTGCCTGGAATTACCAGCCTTTCACCGCGCCGCCGTTGAAGATTTTTTCGGCGGCTTTGGCCACTTCGTCCGACTCATAGGCCTTGATGAAGTTCTGTACGTTTGGCGCGTCCTTGTTGTCTTCGCGGGTGACGATGATGTTGGTGTACGGCGAGTCTTTATCCTCGATGAAGATGCCGTCTTTGGTCGGCGACAGGCCGGTCTGGTTGATGTAGGTGGTGCTGATGACGGCGACGGTGACCTTTGGATCGTCTAACACGTGCGGCAGCTGCGCGCCTTCCAGCTCCATGATTTGGTAACGGTGCGGGTTGGCGCTGATGTCCAGGGCGGTGGGCAACAACCCCTTGCCTTGTTTCAGCGTAATCAATCCGGTTTTTTCCAGCAGCAGCAGAGCGCGCCCCAGGTTGGTCGGATCGAGCGGGATGGCGATCACCGCGCCGTCCGGCAGCTCTTTGAGCGATTTTATCTTTTTGGAGTAGCCGGCCATCGGGAAGACAAAGGTATTGCCGACCGCCACCAGCTTATAGCCGTGATCTTTGTTTTGCTGTTCGAGGAACGGGCGGTGCTGGAACACGTTGGCGTCCAGTTCGCCCTTGTCGGTGGCATCGTTCGGCAGCAGCGAACCGCTGAAGCCGACCAGCTCGACCTCCAGCCCGTATTTCTCTTTCGCCACTTGCCTGGCGACTTCCGCCACGTCCTGTTCCGCGCCGTTGATGACGCCGACCTTGATATGATTCCGATCGGTTTTTTGATCGCAGCCCTGAAGCGCCAAAACGGCGGCGAAGGCCGCCGCCAGAGGGGTGATACGCCAGCGTAAGGTCATCGAAGTCTCCCTGAAAAGAACAATAAAATCAGTTGGTTTTTGTTCTTACAGCTAAGCTTGAACCGCCGATGAAGTCAAACGCTCGCTCAGCATAAACGGCTATAGCTTATAGCCGTTATGCGGCGGGGGATTATCGGCTGAGCGAACGCAGCACCACGATGCCCGGCGTGGCCATCACGTAATCCATAAAGGGCGAATCGACCACCCGCATGTTGGCCTTGCGCGAAGAGGCGTTGCGCAGCACCGGGCCGTTGTCGGTCATTACGAAGATGCCGGTGTGGGTCACGTCCAGCCCGTCCAGGTTGGTGTAAATGCCGATATAATCGCCGGTGCGCAGCTGGGCCAGCACCTTGTCGTCGATGCGGTCGCTGGGGATATAGGTCACGCTGCGTTGTACGTCGGGCAAGCCGGGCAGGTAGCTGCCGCCATCCGCTTTGCGGTTGAGGGTTTTCACGAGGGTGACGGCGTGCGGGCTGAGCCGCGCGGTGATGTCTTCAGCCACTTTTTTTGGCCGCTGCGCCCAATCGGTGAAGAAGTGTTTGCGCTGCGGGAAGGCGATGTTGCCGTCGACGTAGCGAATGTCTACCAGGCGCTGTACGAACTCGCCCTCGCTGCGGGCGGTGCTGAGCGCTTCCACATAATCGATGTAGGTGAAGCAATCCAGCCCGCGGAAGTCGATCACCAGCTGCTCGGGCGTGCTCTGCGAACCGATCAGGCGGTTGGCGAGATAGGGCGTGCCGAGAAACTCGCGCGAAATCAAATCGACGGTGCGGCCATGCGGCTGCGTGGCGGGCCAACCGGCGCGCAGCGCGAGGATCTCATGCAGCTTGCTGCGGGTGCTGGCGTCCATCTGCGGTTGCACCGCCGGCGGCGAAACGGTGACGTCGGTCGGCGGCGTTGCGGGGGAGACGGCGGTGGGGCGCTCGGCGCATCCGCTCATGGCGATAGCTAACATCAGTAAAACAACCTTGTTCTGGTTCATACGGCCCTCCCTGGGTGTCGCTGGCTTATCAGAGTCAGTGATAACAGTTCTCATCCGATGGTAGGGGTTAAAAAGTAAACATAGCCTCAATGGCGGCCGATAAATCAGTAACCGATTTCGCTATTGAACGGCAAATACCAGAACAGCGCGATTTCGTGATCGGCGATCTCCGGCTCGGCGCGGTACAGCAAACGGTCGATGCCGCCGAGAATAAACCCGTAATGCTGGTAGCAGCGACAGGCGGCCAGATTGTTGTTCTGCGTTTCGAGCATCATACCTGAGGTTTCCTGCTGCCGCGCCCACTGTTTGGCGCAGTCCAGCAGCGCCCCGGCGATGCCCTGACGGCGCGCGTGAGCGCTGACCGCGATCTCGTCGATCAGGGTGTAACCGTTCCAGTTTTTGCTCAGCGTGATGTGGCCAACGGCTTGGTCCTGGCGATACGCCAGGAAAGTCGCGCTGTCTTGGTTGGCGAACGGCGCCAGGGAATACTGTTTGCGAAACGGCGCCACCGGGCGGGTTGGCCAGCTGTCGACCGGGGTGTCGAACTGCGGCAGGGCGTAACAGCGGATGGTAAAGCTGAAATCGCTGCGCGTCAGGTAATCATCGGGCAGCGCCTCAATGGCCGCAATGCGGATGGCCGGGGTCATTACGGCAGCTCCCGCAGCAGGCGCGCCGGGTTGCCGGCATAAATCCCCTTGCGGGTGATGTCGCGGGTCACGACCGCCCCGGCGCCGATCACCGCGTCGCTGCAGATCTCCACCGCCAGGATGGTGGCGCCGGAGCCGATGGACACCCGATCGCCGACGCGCGTGCGCCCCCAGCTGGCCGGATCGGCATTGGGTGCGCCGTCTTTGAACAGATCGTTGGCGAAGGTGACGCCGTGGCCGACAAAGCACGCTTCGCCGAGGGTAACGTATTCGCAGATAAAGCTGTGCGACTGAATTTTACTGCGCGCGCCGATGCTGACGTGGCGCTGGATCTCCACGAACGGGCCGACGAAGACATCGTCGCCGAGCCGGCAGCCGTACAGATTGCAGGGCTCGACAACGGTGACGTTGCGCCCGGCGTCGACGTCGACGATCCCCGCCTGGCGGGTGGTGATAACGGATGACATGACCTTCCTCGCAGCCTGGTTTTTATGGTGGGAGTATAAGACAAAGCGCCGCGGCGTTGCGCTTTCCGCACGTTTTTTCGCCGAAAGACTATAATGAGTACAGGGGAGAGAGCCCCGTGGCCGCAATCCTCGCACGGGTAGCAGTCCGTCGGAGGTGTGAAATTCGTTCGCCGATCGCGGCCTACGGCGAGATAGGAGGTGTCTCATGGTCAGTCATGTTTGGGGACTTCTGGCGCATCCCAGCGCCGAGTTCGAACAGATCAAAAACGAGAATGAAAGCGTCTCGCACCTATACACCCATCACGTGTTGCTCTTGGCAGCAATCCCGGTGGTCTGCGCCTTTATCGGCACCACCCAGTTGGGCTGGCTCTCCGGCGAGGGACATGCCATCAGGCTCGACATGTTTACCGCGCTTTATACCGCCGTGGCGTTTTACCTGCTGATGCTGGCGGGCGTAGCGGCCATGGGGAAAGTCATTCACTGGATGGCGCGGCGCTATGAATCGCGCCCCAGCCTGCACCGCTGCATGGTGTTCGCCGGCTACGTGGCGACCCCGATGTTCCTCAGCGGGATTGTGGCGCTCTATCCGGTCGTCTGGCTGTGTCTGTTTGTCGGCATTATCGGCCTGTGCTATTCGGGCTATCTGCTGAATCTGGGGATCCCGCACTTCCTGAATATCGACAGTAAGGAAGGGTTCATCTTCTCCAGCTCGACCTTCGCCATCGGCATTCTGTTGCTCGAGCTGCTGCTTGGGGTGACGGTGCTGCTGTGGGGGTACGGTTCCTGGTTATTCTGAGTTAACGGCTGTTGTTGTCGCCCCCGCGCCGGTGGAACGGCGCGGGGGCTTTTGCTTTTATACGCGGCGGAAAACCAGCATCACGCCGAGCACGATGCCCGCCATGCCCAGCAGGCTCAGCGCCGCCAGCGCGTGGCCGAGCAGCAGGTAGTCCAGCAGGGCGGTGACCGCCGGGATCAGATAGAACAGGCTGGTGACCTGCACCAGGTTGCCGCGCTGGATCAGGCGATACAGCAAGAAGGTCGCCAGCACCGAGATCACCACCGCCATCCACAGCAGCGGCAGCACGAACTCTGGCCGCCACTCGACCCGCAGCGGCTCAAACGGCAGCGCCAGCGTACACATCAGCAACCCGACGGCATACTGCAGCGGCAAGACCGCCAGCGGCGGCTGCGTCATGCCCTTTTGCAGCAGGGTGCCGGCGGTCATGCAGCCCAGCGCGATAAAAGCGAACAGTATGCCGCTCAGCGAAAAGTGGGCGACCATCAGGCTTTGGTACACCACCAGCGTCAGCCCGACCATTGCCAGCGCCAGGCCGAGCGCCCGCAGCCCGGTGCAGCGCCGTTCGGTGATGAACTGGGTGAGGATCGGCTGTACGCCAAGCAACGTGGCCAGCACGCCGGGCGTAATACCCTGTTCCAGCGCCAGCAGATAGCAGATTTGATAGCTGCCGATCATCAGCACGCCAACCAGCGCGACGCGCCGGCGGGTGCCGGGGGCGGGCAGGCACTGGCGCTGCCACAGGCCGATGGCCAACAGCACCGCCAGCGCGATGGCGCAGCGGAAGAACAAAAAAGCGAAGGCGGAGGCGTGCTCCAACCCCCAACGGGAGAAGATCGCGCCGCTGCTCCAAAGCAGGACGAACAGCGTAGCCAGGCCGGCATTGGCCCAGAAAGAAGGTAATCGCATGTCAATTTCACCTGTCGTGAAAATTACAGGCTCCGGCGCGCGCGGCGGTCTACGCCTGAACGCAACAGATCAATAAGCCGGAGGTAAAAAGTCGGTTTGGCTTAGCGCACGACCACAATGCGTGGCGGGTAAGCGGCAACCGCTGAAACGACGGGTGGGGCGGAAGAAGCACACAGCAAAACGGCAGCCGGAACGGTCGCGTTTGTCGGATCTGTGCTGTGCGCCAGGTAGGTCATGTGAGTTCCTGAAAACCGGGAATGAAACTAATCGTTCAAACATAACTAAGTTCAGCGGGGCGTGCAATCGGAAATCGCAGTGGCTTAAATGATAATGAAAATCATTATCATTTATTGAGAGGTATGCTATGTTGCTTTGGCCGCGCAGTGTTGACGCAGAGGGCGCGGCTTGCCCTTGCCTCGGTTCACGCAATGCGTGCGACAAAAGACGTTGCGATTCGCTTTTGCAGAAGGCGCGTAATCGTGGTAAAAATATTGATATGTTATAATATAACAATTTACGCATAATGAATTCAGTTCACGACATCCTCCATGTTGATGGGGTTAGCCTGACCGGCCACGGCGGGGCATTGATACTCGACAACATCCATTTCGCGCTGCGTGCCGGTGAGAAGCTGGCGGTGATCGGCCCTAACGGCAGCGGCAAGTCCAGCCTGTTGCGTGCCTTGATCGGCGAAACGCGGCCGGACAGCGGCGGCATTTACTGGCGAGGGCGCGCCTTGTCCGCGTGGCCGGCGGCGGAGCGCGCCAGAAGCATCGCCTTTCTGGCGCAAAACGACTCGCCGGATTTGCGGCTGTCGGTTGAGGACTACGTTGCGTTGGGCCGTTTGCCGCATGGCGCATGTTCTGCGACGGGAAAGCGCATCGTTGACGAAGCCATCGGGGAAACCGGGCTGGCGCCGCTCAGGCGCCATCCGTTGGGGCGGCTCTCGGGCGGCCAGCGCCAGCGTGCCGCGCTGGCTCGGGCGTTGGCGCAGTCTCCGGATCTGTTGTTGCTGGATGAACCGACCAATCACCTCGATCCGCCCGGGCGCTCGGCGCTGCTGTCGTTAGTGAAAAATAAAGACATCGCCGTGATTGCGGTCTTGCACGATCTGCCCGTGGCAGAGGCGTTTGCCGATCGGATCCTGGTGCTCAACGAAAGCCGTCAGGTGGCCTGTGGTACGCCCGAGGCGGTGTTGCAGACCCCGGTGATTCTGCCGGTGTTCGGCATGAACAGTTTCAAGGTGGCGCATCCCGTCAGCGGGAAAACGCTGCGCATTTTTGACGTTCCCCATTGCGCTTGATAAACCAGAGATAAACATGAACACACGCGTATTCATCCTGCTTCTGCTGCTGGCCGCCAGGTCGGCGGCGGCTGAACATTTTCCCGTCACCGTAGAAAGCTGCGGTGTGCCGGTCACCTTCAACCAGGCGCCGCAGCGCGCCGTCATCAACGACATCAACATGGCCGAGATGGCCTTTGCACTGCATCTGCAGGATCGCATTGTCGGGCTGACCGGTATCACCGGCTGGTACAAACTGACGCCCGACTTCAAGGCGGCGATGGGCGCCATTCCCGAACTGGCGCCGAAATATCCCGCTTTGGAAACGTTGCTGGCGGCGCAGCCGGATTTCTTCTTCGCCGGCTGGAATTACGGCATGAAGATCGGCGGCGACGTCACGCCGGAGAAGCTCGCCCCGTTCGGCATCAAAACGCTGGTGCTGAGCGAGAGCTGCGTACAGGCCGGCGGGCGGCCGCAGAAGGCCGATATGAACCTGCTGTATGACGATGAGCTAAAACTCGGCAAGATTTTCGGCAAGCAGCAAGAGGCCGCCGCGCTGGTTGAGGGTTGGCAGCGCCGGTTGGCTACGCTTCCCGCCAGGCCAGCGGGCCAGGCGCCGCTCAAGGTGTTCGTCTATGACTCGGGGGAGGAGAAGCCTTTCACCAGCGGCAAATACGCTATGCCGACGGCGATCATCGAAGCGGCGGGCGGCCGCAACGTGATGGACGGTTTGCCGGCGAGCTGGACGACGGCGTCCTGGGAGGCGGTAGCGGCGGCAGAGCCCGATTTCATTATTCTGCTGGATTACCAGACCGGTTCGGGCGCTGATGCGCTGCGGCGCTTCCTCGAGTCTCACCCGTTGATGAAATTGACGCCTGCCGTACGGCACCACCGCTATCTGAAACTGCAGTATGCGGAGCTGACGCCGGGGCCGGCCAACATCGGCGCAGTGGAAAAGCTGGCGCGGGCGCTGTACGCGCCGGAGGCTGAATGAACTCGCCGACCCGGCGGTTTATGCTGCTCGCGCCGTTGGCGCTGTCGGTATTGTGCGGGTTAATGATCTGGAGCCTGCAGCTGGGCAGCGTCGCGCTGTCATGGCGGCAGGCGTTTGCGGCGTTAGGGCTCGGTTCGGCGCCGCTTTCCGGCATGCTGGACACCATCGTCGTGCAGCTGCGGGTGCCCAGGGCTTTGTTGGCGGCGTTAACCGGCGCCGGACTGGCGATGACCGGCGCGCTGCTGCAGACCACCACCCGCAATGAGCTGGCCGATCCTTTTTTGTTTGGGCTCTCCTCCGGCGCCTCCGCCGGCGCGGTGCTGGTCATCACGCGCTTCGGCGATGCGCTGGGCGTACTGACGTTGCCGCTGTCCGCTTTCGTCGGCGGCGTTTTGTCCGCATTGGCGGTGATGATCCTGTTTCGCGTCAGCCGGGTCAGGCGCGCCGAGCAGCTGATCGTCTGCGGCCTGGCGGTCTCATTTTTGTTTAGCGCGCTCACCAGCTACCTGGTTTTTTCCGGCGATCAGCGGGCGGCCGGTTCGGTGTTGTTCTGGTCGCTCGGTGGGCTGGGGCTGGCGCGTTGGGATAATCTGTTCATTCCGCTGGTGAGTTTCGTGCTGCTGGCCGGGTTTACGGCGCTGCGTTGGCGGGCGCTGGACGCGCTGCTGGCGGGCGAGCAAACCGCCCATTCGATGGGGGTCAACGTGGCGCGGCTGCGCACCGAGACCTTTCTGTGCTGCGCACTGTCCACGGCGTTTCTCGTTTCGCTGACGGGCGTGATCGGCTTTGTCGGGCTGATGGTGCCTTATCTGGCCCGGCGCCTGGTGGGCGTGCGCCACCGATTGTCCGTGCCGATGTGCGGCATGCTGGGGGCGATGCTGCTGACCGGCGGTGACATGCTCAGCCGCAGCCTGATCCCCAATCAGGAACTGCCCATCGGCATCATTACGGCGGGGCTGGGGGGCGCGTTCATTGTGTCCTTGCTGCTGCGCGCGGAGCGGTGAACGCCGCCCGCGAAGATAAAGTCGTCTATCAAAAGCCCGCGCCGGGTGCGGCGGCGGGCCAATCGGGCGGTCTTAGCGGGGGCCTTCGGCCCAGCCTTTGCGTTTGCTGGTTTTGCCGATGCCGGGGTTGAAGCTGTTGGTCGGATCGGCGGTGCGGTAGAACGCCTGCAGATCTGCCTTGGCGTGATACAGGTGGCCGACGTTATGCTCCGCCGGGTACTCGGCGCCGCGCCGGTTGAGGATCTCGAGCATCTTTTCTTTCAGCGCGTGGCTGTCGACGCCTTTTTTCACTACGTAGTCCTGATGGAAGACGTGGCACATAAAGTGGCCGTAATACAGCTTATGCACCAGCTGGCTGTCGATTTCCGGCGGCAGCGTTTCAAACCAGTCGGTGTCGTTGCGGCGCAGGGCGATATCCAGCGCCAGAATATCCTCCACCTTGTCGGCGTGCACCGCATGGTAGCGCACGGCGGCGCCGGCGGCGGCGAAGCGGTGCAGGAAGGCCTTTTTGCCTTCGTCAGGCGTGCAGGCGAAGAAAGCGCCTTCGGCCTGGGCGAAGTACTCGGTCAGGTAGCGCTGCGCTTCGTCTACGCCGGGGCCGGCCATCTTCAGCAGCAGGTGATGTTCGAAACGTTCGCGGTAGTCCTTCATGCGCTTCGGCAGGTGGCTCGGCGCCAGATGGCTCAGGCCCTGCATCAGCCGATCGGTCAGGTTGTGCGGCAGCAGCGGCAGCTTATTGAGACTGGCGTCCATACGGCCTTTCAGGGTGAAGAAGCGCGGCATCTGATCGGTGCCGAGCTTGTCGATCATCATGAAGGTGTCTTTGCCGTAGACCTCGGCGATGTCGAAGATATCGCGGTGCATGTACTCACCGGCCACCGGCAGGTTGTCGAACTGGCTCAGCATATGGCGGCGCAGTTCGGTCAGCACCGCGGTGTCGTTGGTGCCGATATAGAACACCTGCTCTTGGCCTTCTTTCTCAAAGGTGTCGAGCCGCACCGCGAACACCGCCAGTTTGCCGGCGCAGCCGGAGGCCTCGTACAGGCGGCGTTTGTCGGCGTTGAAGCGGGAAGGGGTGTCGGCATCGACGTCGCGCACCCGGCTGGCGTACTCGTTATCCGAGGCGCGCAGCTCGCCGTATTCGACGTCCTCTGGACGGTAATCGCCTTTTTCCAGCCGGGTGAGGATCTCTTCCGGCGTGTCGCCGAGGCGGATGCCCAGATGGTTCACCAGGCGTAGCTGGCCGTCTTCCCCTAGCTGGGCGTACAGCGCCATTTCGGTATAGGCCGGGCCGCGTTTCACCAGCGAGCCGCCGGAGTTGTTGCACACGCCGCCGATCACCGAGGCGCCGATACAGGAGGAACCGATCACCGAATGTGGTTCGCGGCCGTAGGGTTTGAGCAATTTCTCGAGGTGGTGCAGGGTGCTGCCGGGAAAGCCGACCACCTGCTTGCCGTTGTCCAGCACCTGAATATGGTCGAGGCGCAGGGTGCTGACGATGACGATATCGCGATCATAGTCGTTGCCGCTGGGGGTTGAGCCCTCGGTCAGGCCGGTGTTGGCGGCCTGCATGATGACGATTTTATCGGCGGCCACGCAGGCCTGCAGAATGCGCCACAGCTGCAGCAGGCGGGTGGGAAACACCACCGCCAGCGCCTGGCCTTCGCCGGAGCGGAACCCCTTGCGATACCGCTCGGTGTTGCGATCGCCGGTCAACAACTGCGGGCCGCCGACGATGTCCTTAAGCTGATTGATAAACGCCTGATTGCCTGACTGCATGCTGCCTGTCTCCCTGTCATCCCCGTCGCTTTAACCGCGGCGCCGGAGTGCCGCATATAAGCTAAGAGGTTATCAATTAAATAACTTATTAAGCTATCAGCTTGCCGAGCTAATGGCTTGTGGGTTTAGTAGCGCTCGGCGTAGCCGGCCCGACGCTCTTCGTCGCGCAGCGTCAGGATTTCCACGCCGTCGGCGGTGACCGCTACGGTGTGTTCCCACTGCGCCGACAGTTTTTTGTCGCGCGTCACCACCGTCCAGCCGTCTTTCTTCTGCTTGATGCGGCGGTCGCCCTGATTGATCATCGGCTCGATGGTGAACACCATGCCTTCCTGCAGCGCCATGCCGCTGCCGGGTTGGCCGTAGTGCAGCACCGCCGGCTCTTCGTGCATGTCGCGGCCGATGCCGTGGCCGCAATACTCCCGCACGATGCTGTAGCCGGCCTGCTCGGCGTGCCGCTGGACGGCATGGCCGATATCGCCCAGGGTGGCGCCCGGTTTCACCGCGCGAATGCCCTGCCACATCGATTCATAGACGTTGTTCACCAGCCGTTTGGCCAGCGGCGTCACCTGGCCGATGCAGTACATCTTGCTGGAGTCGGCGATGTAGCCGCCGTTTTCCAGCGTGATGTCAACGTTGACGATCATGCCGGAACGCAGGATTTTGCTGGCCGACGGCACCCCGTGGCACACCACGTCGTCGATTGAGGTGTTGAGCACATAGGGGAAATCATACTGCCCTTTGCTGGCCGGGCGCGACTTCAGCTCCTCGACGATAAACGCCTCGGCGCGGTCGTTGATCTCCATGGTGGAGATGCCTTCGACGATGACCTCATCGAGCATAGCAAACACTTTCGCCAGCAGGGCGCCGGAATGGCGCATTTTGGCAATCTCTTCCGGCGTTTTAATCACAATCTGTTTCACCCGACAATCTCCTTCAGCGTCAGCGCGTTATCTTTCATCATTTTTTTTACCAGCTGCGGGTAGGTCAGTTCCGGATGGAACTCCGCCAGCATGCCGATCTTGATCCAGTACTCGGCCTGCGCATTGATCGAACGCGTCATGGTCAGGCTGGCGAGGCGCAGATCGTCATGCAGCGCGTCTGAAATTTTTACGATGCCCATCGGCGTCTCCCTAAGTGAACGATATACGAAGTGTATACGTTTAGGATGGTCGTGATGTGGCAATCTGTGGCGTAAGAAGATTCTGGCAACAACGATTGCCGCCGCCAGGCAATGCGTTTATTGTGATGAACGACTTTTTTGCCATGATTTTTCAGAAGGATTTAAGGCGTGACTAAACTACGTGTTGGGGTGATTTTTGGCGGTAAATCGGCGGAGCATGAGGTGTCGCTGCAGTCGGCCAAAAACATTGTGGATGCAATCGACAAAGAGAAGTTTGACGTCACGCTGCTGGGGATCGACAAACAGGGGCAGTGGCACATCAACGACGCCTCCAACTACCTGCTCAACGCCGAGAACCCGGCGCTGATCGCGCTGAACCGCTCGAACAAGAACGTGGCGCTGATCCCGGGCCAGGAAAAACAGCAGCTGATCGAAGCGGGCAGCGCCGGCGCGTTGGGCCAACTCGACGTCATCTTCCCGATCGTGCACGGCACGCTGGGGGAGGACGGCTCGCTGCAGGGGCTGCTGCGCATGGCCAATATGCCGTTCGTCGGCGCCGGCGTGCTCGGCTCGGCGGTCAGCATGGACAAAGACGTGACCAAGCGCCTGCTGCGCGACGCCGGGCTGGCGGTGGCGCCGTTCGTCACCCTGACACGCGCCAACCGCGCCGGATTCACGTTTGAGCAACTGAGCGAGCGCCTCGGCCTGCCGCTGTTCGTCAAGCCGGCCAACCAGGGCTCGTCGGTCGGGGTCAGCAAGGTGGAAAACCGCGCCGAGTTCGACGCGGCGGTATCGCTGGCCTTCAGCTTCGATCACAAGGTGCTGGTGGAGTCGGCGATCGTCGGCCGCGAGATCGAGTGCGCGGTGTTGGGCAACGACGATCCGCAGGCCAGCGTGTGCGGCGAGATCGTGCTGAGCGACGCCTTCTATTCTTACGACACCAAATACATCAATGAGCAGGGCGCTCAGGTGGTGGTGCCGGCGGCGATCGCGCCGGAAGTGAGTGACCACATCCGCGAGGTGGCGCTGAAGGCGTTCCGCGCGCTGGAGTGCTTCGGGCTGGCGCGGGTGGATGTGTTCCTGACGCCGGACAACCAGGTGGTGATCAACGAAATCAACACGCTGCCGGGCTTCACCAACATCAGCATGTATCCCAAGCTGTGGGCCGCCAGCGGCGTCAGCTATCAGGCGCTGATCACGCGCCTGATCGAATTGGCGCTGGAGCGCCACCAGCAGGATCGCGCGCTGAACAGTTCGGTATTCGATCGCTAAACGCGGCAGGGGGCGGCGGTGCCGCCCCCGTCTATCACTTTACCGTCACGTCGATGTCGCCGAAATACTTCTTCGACAGCGCCGCCACCGTGCCTTGCTGTTTCACTTTGGCGATGGCGGCATCCAGTTTTTTCTTCAGCGCCTCATCCCCTTTACGCAGGCCGAAGGCGATACCTTCACCGAGGATTTTGTCGTCGCGCACCGCCTCGCCGACGAAGGCGAAGCCCTTGCCGTCCGGCTGCGACAGGAAGCCGCTTTGCCCCGACGGCGCCATCACCAGCGTGGCGTCAAGCCGACCGGCCGCCAGATCGAGATAAACCTGATTCTGATCCTGATAAGACACCACGTCCACGCCCGCCGGCGCCCAATGGGTTTTGGCGTAAATCTCCTGAATCGAGCCTTGCAGCACGCCCACGTGTTTGCCCGCCAGCGCTTTGGCGTCCGGCAGCAGGCCGCTGTCGGCCTTGGCGATCAGGCGGTTCGGCACCTGATAGATGGCGTCGGTAAAGGCGATCGCCTGGCGCCGCTGTTCGGTCACGTTCATCGCCGAGTTGATGGCGTCGAACTTGCGCGCCTGCAGCGCCGGGATCAGGCTGTCGAACGAGGTTTCCACCCAGCTGCATTGCAACTGCGCGGCGGCGCACACCGCGTCGCCCAGTTCGATGTCGAACCCTTCCAGTTTGCCGCTGGCGGATTTGGATTCGAACGGCGGATACAGCGCTTCCAGGCCGAAGCGCAGGCTGTTTTCCGCCGCCAGCGAAGCGCCGGCGGCCAGCAGGCATCCGGCGGCGAACAGCGTTTTCAATGCTTTCATAGGCAGTGCCCCTTTCCCATGGTTGGACAAAAAATCACACCTGGCTCAGGCGGCGCGCGCCTTCCAGCAGGGTCTCGTTATCTTTGGAAAAACTCAGCCGGATAATGCCGGTATCGGTGCCGTCGCTGTAGAACGCCGACAGCGGGATCGTCGCCACCTTCGCTTCGCGGATCAAGCGCACGGCGAAATCATTGTCGCTTTCGTGACTGAAGCCACTAAAGCGGGCCAGCATGAAGAAGCTGCCGCGGCTGGGCAGCAGCTCAAAGCGCGAATCCTGCAGGGCGCTGGCCAGCAGATCGCGCTTTTGTTGATAAAACGCCGCCAGCCCCAGGTAGCTCTGCGGGTTGGCGAGCGCGGCGGCGAAGGCGTGCTGCATCGGCGTATCGGCGGAGAACACCATAAACTGGTGCACCTTGCGGATCTCGTCCATCAGCGCCGCCGGCGCCAGGCAGTAGCCGACGCGCCAGCCGGTGACGTGGTAGGTTTTACCGAACGACGACACGATCACGCTGCGTTCCGCCAGCTGCGGGTAGCGCGCCATGCTGTGGTGAATATCGCCGTCGAACACCACGTGCTCGTAGACCTCGTCGGACAGGATCACGATGTCGGTGTCGCGGGTCAGGGCGGTCAGACGTTCGATGTCGTGCTCGTCAAACACCGCGCCGGTCGGGTTGTGCGGCGTGTTGACGATGATCATGCGCGTTTTGCCGTTGATGGCGGCGGCCACTTCGTCCCAGTCGACGCGAAAATCCTGCAACGACAGCTTGATCGCCACCGGCGTGGCGCCCTGCAGGCGCACGATCGGCGCATAGCTGTCGAACGCCGGTTCGAAATAGATCACCTCGTCGCCGGGATGCACCAGCGCGCTGATCGCCGAGTACAGCCCTTCGCTGGCGCTGGCGATCACCGTGATTTCTTCGTCGGCGTCATAGCGTGCGCCATACAATCGTTCAGCTTTTTCCGCCAGAGCAGCACGTAACGCCGCCACGCCGCTCATCGGCGCGTATTGGTTATGACCTGCGCGCATGGCTTGTGCCGTTGCCTCGATCAGCTGCGGGTCGCCGGCGAAGTTGGGCGCGCCCTGCGACAGATTGAGGGCCTGATGTTCGGCGCTGAGTTGGCCAATGACGGTGAAAATGGTGGTGCCGACGTCCGGCAGCTTCGAGCGGGATGAGCAGGCGCTCTGCATGATGGGCTCCAGGCAAACAGGGAAGTGTTGAGCGATTAAGCATCAGGCGGCGTAGGCGGACAAGGGAAAGTTTGTCATACTTGCCATGCACTACGATTATACCTAATCGAGGCCCGCTATGCCGATATCCCTGCCGTCGCTCGACGTGTTGAAAACCTTCGTGGTGGTGGCGCAACGCCTCAACTTTACCCATGCCGCCCGGCAGCTGCACCTGACGCAGGGGGCGGTCAGCCGGCAAATTCTCGGGCTGGAACAGCGCCTGGGCTATCCGCTGTTCAGCCGCCAGGCGCGCGGTCTGGCGCTGACGCCGCAGGGCGCGCAGCTGCTGGCGCCGGTGCAGCAGGCGCTGGGGCAGTTGGACGAGGCGCTGACGCGGGCCGCCGCCCCGCCGGGGGCGCTGCGCATCAAATGCCCGACCTGCGCGATGCGCTGGGTGCTGCCGCGCATCATTCGCCTGCAGAATGAACGGCCGGATATGCATATTGAGCTGACCGCTTCGGTGTCGCACGGCCTGGATTTCAGCACCGAGCAGTTTGACGCCGCGGTGATATTCGGCCGGCCGCCGGGCAAAAAGCTGAGCGCGCACCTGCTGTTCGACGAAATCCTCACGCCGGTCTGCACGCCGACGTTTCTGCCGCCAACGCCCCGGCTGGCGGACTTGACGGACAAAACCCTGCTGCACCCGACGCGCGATCGGCGCGACTGGCTGCGCTGGCTGAAGGCGGCGGGGGCCGATGCGCTGCCGTCCGGCAAGGCTCAGCATTTCGATACCCTCGATCTGGCGATGAGCGCCGCGCTGCAGGGGTTCGGCATCGCCATCGGCGATCTGTGCCTGCTGGAGGAGGATATCCAGGCGCAGCGTATCGTCACGCCGTTCCCGCTCTGCGTCAGCAGCGGCGCGGCCTATTATTTGGTCTATCCTGAACGCGGGGCGCCATCGCCGGTGCTGGCGCAGTTTATCGATTTCCTGACGGCGGAGGCCGCCGACAGCCGCGCCCGGCTGCAGAATTACCTGCCGATAACCTGTAATGCTTTGTAAACATTAACGATGCGAATTACCTTGGCGATGAAACAGAGTGTGGCAAACTGTTTCTTCACTCCGATTAAACTCCGCGGCGTTGGCGGCGGAAACACGCCTGAGATAAAACAAGATGAAATGGCTTTGTGTGGTGAGTATGTTGTCCGGTCTGGCCCTCAGCCCGGCTTTTGCGCAGGAAACGCCGATAACGCAGGGCATGCACGCCCAGCAGCGCGACGCCTTCGTGTCCCATTTGATGAAGCAGATGACGCTGGAAGAGAAGATCGGCCAGCTGCGGCTGATCAGCGTCGGGCCGGATAACCCGAAAGAAGCGATCCGCGAGGGCATCCGCAAAGGGCAGATCGGCGCCATCTTCAATACCGTTACCCGGCCGGATATCCGGGTGATGCAGGATCAGGCGATGCAGCTCAGCCGCCTGAAAATCCCGTTGTTCTTCGCCTATGACGTGGTGCACGGTCAGCGCACCGTGTTCCCGATCAGCCTGGGGCTGGCGGCCAGCTTCGATCTGGAAGCCATCGCGCTCAGCGCCCGGGTGGCGGCGCAGGAGGCCAGCGATGACGGCCTGAACATGACCTTTGCGCCGATGGTCGATATCACCCGCGATCCGCGCTGGGGCCGGGTCTCTGAAGGCTTCGGCGAAGACACCTGGCTGGTGTCGAAAATCGCCAAGGTGATGGTCGACGGTTTCCAGAACGGCGACCCGGCCAAACCCGGTTCGGTGATGGCCAGCGTCAAGCACTTTGCGCTGTACGGCGCCGTCGAAGGCGGCCGCGATTACAACACCGTCGACATGAGCCCGCTGCGCATGCATCAGGACTATCTGCCGCCTTATAAAGCGGCGGTGGATGCCGGCAGCGGCGGGGTGATGGTGTCGCTCAACGCGATCAACGGCGTGCCGGCCACCGCCAACCCGTGGCTGCTGAAAGATCTGCTGCGCGACCAGTGGGGCTTTAAAGGCATCACCATCAGCGACCACGGCGCAATTAAAGAACTGATTAAACACGGTGTGGCCGCCGACGCACGCGACGCGGTGCGCCTGGCAATCACCTCCGGCGTCGACATGAGCATGAGCGACGAGTTCTACGACAAATACCTGCCGGGCCTGGTGAAAGACGGGCTGGTGGCTGAAAGCGATATCGACCGCGCCTGCCGCGACGTGCTGAACACCAAGTACGACATGGGGCTGTTCACCGATCCGTATGTGCATCTGGGCCCGGCGGGTGCCGATCCGCAGGACACCAACGCCGAAAGCCGCCTGCACCGCGCCGAAGCGCGGGTGGTGGCGCGCAAGACGATGGTGCTGCTGAAGAACGATAAGCAGACGCTGCCGCTGAGCAAACAGGCGACCATCGCGCTGGTCGGGCCGATGGCCGACAGCCAGCGCGACGTGATGGGCAGCTGGTCAGCCGCCGGGGTGGTCAAGCAGTCGGTCACCCTGCGCGAAGGGCTGGAGCGGGCGGTGGGCGACAAGGCGCGCATTCTTTACGCCAAGGGCGCCAACGTCACGCAGGATAAAGGCATTATCGACTACCTGAACGAGTATGAGCCGGCGGTGGCGTTTGACACCCGTTCGCCGCAGCAGATGATCGACGAAGCGGTGCAGGCGGCGCACAAGGCCGACGTGGTGGTGGCGGTGGTGGGGGAATCGCAGGGCATGGCGCATGAGGCCTCCAGCCGCGCCGACATCACGATCCCGCAGAGCCAGCGCGATCTGATCGCCGCGCTGAAAGCCACCGGCAAGCCGTTGGTGCTGGTGCTGATGAACGGCCGGCCGCTGGCACTGAGCTGGGAGAGCGAGCAGGCGGACGCGATGCTGGAAACCTGGTACAGCGGCACCGAGGGCGGCAACGCGGTGGCGGACGTGCTGTTCGGCGACTACAACCCGTCGGGCAAGCTGCCGATGACCTTCCCGCGCTCGGTCGGCCAGATCCCGATGTACTACAACCACCTGAACACCGGCCGCCCGTTCGGCAAGGAGAATCCGGGCAAGTACACCTCGCGCTACTTCGATTCGCCGAACGGCCCGCTGTATCCGTTCGGTTACGGCTTGAGCTACACCACCTTCAGCCTGTCGGATCTGAAACTGTCCAGCCCGACGATGGCGCACAACGGCAAGCTAACCGCCAGCGTCACGCTGAAAAATACCGGCAAGTACGACGGCGCCACGGTGGTGCAGCTGTATCTGCAGGACGTGACCGCCTCGGTCAGCCGGCCGGTGAAAGAGCTGCGCAACTTCAAGAAAGTGACGCTGAAGGCCGGCCAGTCGCAGCAGGTTGAGCTGCCGATTAGCGAAGACGATCTGAAGTTCTACAACGCCAGCCTGAAATGGGGGGCGGAGCCGGGCAAATTCAACGTGTTCGTCGGCCTGGACTCCGACAACGTGCAGGCGCAAAGCTTTACGCTGAAGTAACCCTGTCCCTCTCGTTCGCCGCGCTGAGCGAGGGGGCATCTATTCATTCCCGCTAACGTCATCGGAGCTTGCCTCATGAAACGCTATCTGGACTGCAGCGCCAGCGATCTGGCCGATATCGGCAAAGCCGATCTGCTCTACGCCATCCGCGCCAGCGAAGGGCGCATCTTGGTCAGCGAAACCATCGCGGTCACTCAGCCGCTGCTCAATAACGTCACCAACGCCGAGCTGGCGGCCAGCCAGGGCGCCGACCTGCTGCTGCTGAACCTGTTCGACGTCGACCAGCCGCATATTGCGGGCCTGCCCGCCGACGTGCCGCCGCAGGAGGCGCTGCGCACGCTGCAGCGCCTGACCGGGCGGGTGATCGGGGTGAACCTGGAGGCCGTCGATCCGGCCTTCGCCACCGAACATAACGATTTCTGGCAGATGACGGCGGGGCGTGCCGCCACCGCCGAGAATGCGCGCAAGCTGTATCAACTCGGTGCGCGCATGCTGGTGCTGACCGGCAACCCGAACAACGGCGTCAGCAATCAGGCGATCGCCGCCGCGCTGAAAGCGATCCGTGATGAGGTGGGCGACGAGATGGTGCTGGTGACCGGCAAGATGCACGGGGCAGGTATCGTGCGCGAAAGCGGCAGCCAGCTGATCGGCGAGCAGGACATCGCGCTGTTCGTGGAGAACGGCGCGGACATCGTGCTGTTGCCGGCGCCCGGCACCATTCCCGGCATGTCGCAGGAGAAAGTGGCGGCGCTGATCGCTTATGCGCAGCGGCAGGGCGCGCTGGCAATGACGGCGATCGGCACCTCGCAAGAGGGGGCCGACGTGCAGACCGTGCGGCAGATTGCGCTGATGAGCAAAATGGCCGGGGCGGACCTGCACCATATCGGCGATACCGGCTATCTGGGGCTGGCGCTGCCGGAAAACATCTTCGCTTACAGCGTGGCGATTCGCGGCGTGCGCCACACCTACAGCCGCATGGCGCGCTCGGTGAACCGCTAAGCCCGGGGTTTTTGCGCCGTCACGATGCTGAAATAGCCGAGCGACGGCAGCACTTGAGCAGGCCCGACGTCGCGCAGCTGGTCGCCGATTTCCCTGCCGGAGTATTGGCGGCCCTGCGTCCATCCCATCATCATCAGGCCGTATCCCGCGGCGGCCAAAGGCTGCTGACCAAGTTCCAGAAATAACCGAAATAATGCGGTTTTTTTAACAAAAAGGGTTCCGCTTCCGGCGTAAGATGAAATGTTTCGCCGTCTCTGGCGATCAATTTCAATGCCAATAGCGCCATGATCAACGTTTCCGCCGGGCGTCTTTCCACATTGGCCAGAGCGCATATATCGGTCAGGTTGCGGGGGGGGGGGGGGGGGCAGAGCAATAAACTCAAAGATGCCCAGGCGATGCTCGATAAGTACCGCCGGAGAGAGATATAAATTCATCGTGATATCGAGAAGGGTTTTTCGTCGCATTGCGGCGGCCGGACGGAATGGTTCATGTGAATCCCCTCCCACTAAGGCATGACGCGTCTTAACAGGCTATGCCACGCCGGTGGTTTTGGCAAAGAGGGGCGCACCATTGACCGCAGGCCAACGCTTATTTTGTAAATAATTCCTGGGTGAGATTATTTTTACTATGAATTGAGTGCGGCCAATACCGAACGTGAAAAAATGACAGCGGGCGGAGATTATTACCCCAGCATGCGTTTTTATTTTATTGAGGCTTAACTTAATCACCGCTATTAATACATTAGGGTTGTGTTAATCTAGGCCGCCGTTATACCGTACCGATATTCACACTCTATTTGTGAATGATTAAAAATTAAATAATTCATTATTAAAACGAGTTAACAATGAAAAAAAACATTCTGACCGGCATGATTGCCGCGACTCTGGGCCTGTTCAACACCGCTAACGCTGAAGGGATGGATCCTGCCGCATTGAAAAACGTCTATGACATCACGCGCAATACCGCCGGGTTGATGTCTTACTGCGTCGATAAAGGCTTCCTGAAAGCCGACAGCATCGACAACGCCAAGAAAATGGTGGCCTACGTGGCGGCTATTCCCGGCGGCGTCGACACCCGCGACGGCGACAAGCGCGAAGCGATGGGCCGAGAAGGCAATGTGCTGAACGACGACGGCAAAGTGGTCGCGTTGGAAAAAGAAGCGCCGCAGGGGCTGCAGGCATGGTGCCAGCAGGCTGACGAAGGGATCCGCCAGGGGCTGACGTCTATCGGTCAATAAGTCTTCTTCACGCGCCCTTACAGGGCCGATGGGATCCGTCGCCACACCGGCGGATCCGCTTCCAGGATCGCATTCACGCCTCGTTTTACCGCCCGAGTACCCGCATCCGGTTTGATCCCGCGGATTGTTTCGCCATGCACATCGCTATATTATTTGCTATACAACGATAACCAATCGGTCACTGCCATGTTTAACTTTCTCCCGCGCCTGCTGTTGGCGCTTGTTTTGTTTTCCACCGCCGCCCAGGCGGATCGCCAGGTCACCGATCAGCTCAATCGCCAGGTCACGCTGCCCGATCGCATCACCCGCGCGGTGGTGCTGCAACACCAGACGTTGAACCTGTTGGTGCAGCTTGATGCGATGCCTCAGGTGGTCGGTGTGCTCAGCAGTTGGAAAAAGCAGCTGGGGCCAAACTACCTGCGGCTGGTACCGACGTTGGCAACCCTGCCGATGCCGGGCGATCTGACTTCGGTGAGTATCGAGAGCCTGCTCGGCCTGCATCCGCAGGTGGTGTTCGTGGCCAACTATGCGCCGCCGGAGATGATTGCGCAGATCGAAAGGGTGGGCATTCCGGTGGTGGCTATCTCGCTGCGCCGCGAGGCGGCCGATCAGGCGGGTAAAATGAATCCGCAGCTGAGCGATGAGGATCGGGCCTATACGCTGGGGCTGCAGGACGGCATTCGCCTGATCGGCGAAGTGATGTCGCGTCAGCCTCAGGCCGAAGCGTTGATTAAGGACGTCATTCAGCAGCGCGTGTTGGTCGCTGAACGGCTGCGCGATCTGCCGGAAAATCAGCGGGTGCGGGTGTATATGGCCAACCCCGATCTCACCACCTACGGCGCCGGCAAGTATACCGGGTTGATGATGCGGCACGCCGGTGCGCTCAACGTGGCGGCGAAGGACATTCAGGGGTTTAAACAGGTTTCTATCGAGGATGTCCTGAAGTGGGATCCGGCAGTGATTTTCGTGCAGGAGCGCTACCCGGAGGTGGTGAAACAGATCCTGACGTCACCGCAGTGGCAGCCGATCGACGCGGTGAAGAATAAGCGGGTCTACCTGATGCCGGAATACGCCAAGGCCTGGGGGTATCCAATGCCGGAGGCGATGGCGTTGGGTGAGTTGTGGATGGCGAAAAAACTTTACCCGCAGCGTTTTGCCGATATTAATCTGCAGCAGCGGGTCGACGCTTACTATCAACGTTATTACCGCGCCACCTGCTGCCAGAGCGGGCAATGAGGCTGGGCTGGCTGGCGTTGTTGACGCTGTGCTGCGCGCTGTTTTCGCTCGGCGTTGGCCGCTTTCAGGTGCCGATGACGCACAGCCTGATGATTTTGCTGGAGCCGTTCACCGGGCAGCATTATGCCGGCATCGATGCCATCCAACGCCAGGTGATCCTGGGCGTGCGCGTGCCGCGAGTGCTGTTGGCGATGGGCGCCGGCGCGGCGCTGGCCCTGTGCGGCGCGGCTTTGCAAGGCGTCTTTCGCAACCCGCTGGTCGACCCGCATATCGTCGGCGTGTCGTCCGGCGCGGCCTTTGGCGGCACGCTGGCTATCCTGCTCAGCCTGCCGTTGGCGGCGCTGCTGCTGTCGGCTTTTGTTTTCGGCATGGCGGCGCTGCTGCTGATTTTCACTCTCACCAGCGCCATTGCGCGGCGCAATATTCTCTCTTTGGTACTGGCGGGGGTGATCCTCAGCGGCTTCTTCTCAGCCTGCGTCAGCCTGATGCAATATCTGGCGGATACCGAAGAGAAACTGCCGAGCATCGTGTTTTGGCTGCTCGGCAGCTTTGCCACCGCCGATCGGCAAAAGCTGCTGATGCTGTTTGTGCCTTTGCTGTTGGCCGGCGGCTTGCTGTTGGCGCTGCGCTGGCGCATCAATCTGCTGTCGTTGGGCGATGAGGATGCCGGTGCATTGGGCATCAACGTTGAGCGCACCCGCTGGCTGATTTTGACGCTGTGCGCCGCCATCCTGGCCGCCCAGGTGGCGGTCAGCGGCAGCATCGGTTGGGTCGGCTTGGTGATCCCGCACGTGGCGAGGCGGCTGGTGGGGCCGGATCACCGGCGCCTGCTGCCGGCTTCGCTTTGCCTGGGGGCCCTGTACATGCTGGTGATCGACGATTTGGCGCGCACGCTGAGCAGCAGCGAAATCCCGCTGGGCATTCTGACCGCGCTGATTGGCGCGCCGCTGTTCGCGCTGCTGCTGCGCCGCGCGCAAGTGAGAGGCTGGCATGACTGACACCTTATTGGCCGCCAGGGGCGTGAGTTTCGCCTGGCCGGGCGGGGCTCCGCTGTTCCAACATCTTGACATTCAGCTGCGGCGCGGCGAAGTGCTGGCGATATTGGGCCCGAATGGGCGTGGCAAGAGCACGCTGCTGCAGCTGTTGTTAGGCAGCCTGACGCCGCAATCCGGCGAGATTGAGCGCCGCGGTGAGATGGGCTTTGTCCCGCAACACTTTGCGCCGCCGTTCGCCTATCGGGTGCTGGATATCGTATTGATGGGGCGGGCGCGCCATGTCGGCCTGTTTCGTTCACCGTCAGCCGAGGATCATCGGCTGGCGAGAGAAGCGTTGCAGTCGTTGGATTTGCAGCACCTGGCAGAGCGCGAGTTTGGCAGCCTATCCGGCGGTCAACGTCAATTAGTGATGATCGCCCGCGCGTTGGCGATGCGCTGCGAGGTGTTGATCCTGGATGAACCGACTTCGGCGCTGGATCTGCATTATCAGGATCGGGTGTTGAGCCTGATGGCAAGCCTGGCGCGGGAGCAGCAGTTGGCGGTGGTGTTCTCTACGCATCAACCCAATCATGCTCACGCGGTGGCCGATCGGGCTTTGCTGTTGGGCAAGGAAGGGCGCAGTCGGCTCGGTGCCTGCCGCGAGGTGTTAACGGCGCAATCCCTGTCACCCCTGTTCGAGCTGGCGATCGAACGGGTGCCGCTGACGGTGGCGGGCCGCCGTTACGCGACGCTGGTGCCGCTGTATCGCAGCCAATTGGAGCGACATGATGAATGATATCCTGCTGTTTGCCGCCGGCAGCCTGCGGCTGGCGTTTGCGCCGCTGCTGTCGGCATTTCACCGGCGCGCCGGGCAAAAAGTCACGGCGGAATTCGGCCCGGCGGGGTTGTTGCGCCAGCGGATAGAGAATGGCGAGCGGCCACAGCTGTTCGCCTCGGCCAACCTGGCGCACCCGCATAGGTTGGCGGATCTTGGGATAGCGGGGGCGGTGCAGATTTTTGCGCGCAATCGGCTCTGTGTGACGGTACGCAACGTGCCGGCATTAACCGAACGTCCGCTGCCGCAGGTGCTGTTCGATCCGCACTGGCGCCTTGTCACCTCGACACCGGGGGCAGATCCTTCCGGCGATTATGCGCAGCGGCTTTTCGAACGCTGTGAGCAATACTGGCCGGGGCAAGGGGAAGCGTTGCGCCGCCGGGCGCTGCCGTTGGTTGGCGGCAGGGATTCCGCCCCGGTGCCGACGGGCCGATTGGCGGCGGAATATCTGATAGGCGGCGGGCAGGCGGATCTTTTTCTCGGCTACGCCAGCTATGCTCCGGCTTTAGCCGCCTACCCGACATTGGCGGTGCGGCCGTTGGCGCCGCCGCTGGACATTGAGGCGGATTACGGTTTATGCCTGTTGGATGACGGCGCACAGCGGTTGGCCGCATTTATCTTGAGCGAACAAGGGCAGGAAATCCTGAGCCGACACGGGTTTATGCGGCGCGCGGAATGACTCGCCGGGCCTGGCGGCCCGGAGAATGTTACCAGAACAGCGGGGTGGTGTTTTCAGCCAGAAACGCCAGCAGGGTTTCGTTGACCGCCGTCGGGTTTTCCTTGTTGCTGATATGCCCGGCGTTGGGGATCAGCACGTGACGACAGCCGAGAAGATCGGCCATGCGCTGGCCTTCCGCCGGCGGGCGCGGTTTATCCTGCGCGCCGGTGATGACGATGCTGGCAGCGGTGATGTTTTCCAGCAGCGCCAGCTTGTCGGGGCGACCGAAGATCATCCGGCCCAGCGGGACGATGCTCTCTCGCAGGCGATCGGCGGGCAGGCTCTGGAGCTGACACAACAGCGATTGCAATAAGGCGTCGGGGACGTCATCGGAATAAAACAGCGACGCGACATGTTCCAGCAGCGGCGAAGTGATGGCGCCGGCTTGCTCCACGGCGGCCAGCATGCCCATATAACGCTGCCGCGCCTCCGGCGTTTCGTCGCCCAGGTAGCTATCCATCAGCGCCAGCACCTTGACCCGTTCCGGCGCCAGCGCCGCCAGTTCGGCGCCCCACATGCCGCCGACGGACAGGCCGACGATGCCGAACTCTTCAATATCCAAATGATCCATTAGCGCCAAATGATCGGCGGCGATATCCGACAGGCTGTTTCGCCCGGCCGGCAGCGCCGGTGAGTCGCCGTGGCCCCAGAGATCCGGCACGATCAGGCGGTAGCGTTTCGCCAGCGCTTCGAACTGCGGTGCCCACATGTTCAGATCGAACAGATAGCTGTGGCCCAGCAGCAACGGAAAGCCTGAGCCCACGTCGAGATAATGCAGGGATTTGCCCATCGTTGGCATCTTATCGGTTCCTTATATAAAGAGAGTTCGGCTGCTTATATCACACTCATATTCAACCGGCGGTATTAATTTACCTTAAATTACTTAGGTAAACCCTTATTTTTAATTTCTCTTGATAACAAGACGTCAATGAAAGGTAACGCTAAGGATAATATTCTGGTGACGATAAGCGCCTTGGTTTATGCTGGCGCTCCTTTCAAAATGGAATAGCTAAACAGGGAGTCACGATGAAAAGACTTTTCAGACTATTAATTATTTTGCTTGTCATTTTGCTGCTGGCGGCGGTGCTGTGGTGGTTCTTCGGGCGCGGCAATCCGAATGCGCTGTGGCAAATCGTCAGCCAACAGTGCGTGCCCAATCAGCAGCAGAACAACGATCCGGCACCCTGCTTAAAGGTTGATTTAACCGAGGGTTATGTGCTGTTTAAGGACAGCAAAGGCCCCTATCACGATCTGGTGATGCCAACCGAAAAGGTCAGCGGCATCGAGAGCCCGGCATTGCAGACGGATCACGCGCCGCCTTATTTCGCCCAGGCCTGGAATAACCGCGAACATATATCCGGCGAGCTGGGCAAACCGTTAAAAGATGCGTGGCTTTCGCTGGCGGTCAATTCGAAATATGGTCGCTCTCAGAATCAGCTGCATATTCACGTTGCCTGCCTGCGTCAGGATGTCTATAACGCACTGGGGCAACAGGCGGAGCAATTAGATCAGCAGTGGCGCCCGCTGGCGGTGAAATTAGTCGGCCACCAATATCTGGCCAGAAAATTGGCGGGCACCGATTTAACCCAGGAAGATCCTTTCCGTTTGCTGCACAACTATGTGGTCGAGCAGGGCGACAGCATCGGCAATTATGGCCTGGCGCTGGCGGTCAGCCCGCAGGGTGAGATGCTGCTGTTGGCTAACCGTTTGAAGTTGACCGATCTGAACCTGGGCTCGGCCGGCGAAATTCAGGACTACCAATGCGCGGTGGCGGGGAACTGAAGGTGATGATAACCCGCCGGCTGCCGCGCGGTCAGAGCTTCTTCAGCAGCGCCAGCAGCTGCGCTTCGCTTTTCTCCGCCAGCCCGTCGATGGCCAGCTTGATGATATCGGAACGGGTGATGCGCACGATGCCGCTGCGCGCCGCCTGGACGATCACTTCATCGATGGCTTCAATGTGGCTGTCCGTCAGGCTGACGGAAATCGCCTTATAGGTGCGCTTGCGGCCGGCCGGTTTGGCTTCCGGCGCGGGCGCCGCGACCGGCAGCGTGTGCGAGGTGGCGCTGTTGATGAATTCGTCTTCCGACATGCGGTGGGTGGGGGTGCGCTTCTTCACAGGATCACCTCTTTCACCAGGCATTCAATTTCGCTCTGCGCCTTTTCGTTGTTCGCCTCATGCACGGTGATGGCTTCGCCCCAGGCGTCGCGGTAAATCTTGCGGTCGCACAGGCGGTGGCTCACCAGGGTGAACTCCGGGTATTCGCTCAGCACCTGCGCCGCTTCGTTGGCTTCATTGATGAAGATGTTGGTCGGGCACATGTTCAGCACGATGTAGCCTTTGACCTTCTCGTTGTATTCCTGCGCGGTGGAGAACATCTCCGACAGATAGCCGACGGTGTCGAGATCCATCTGTGAAGGGCGCAGCGGCGAGAGGAACAGATCGGCGGCCAGCAGCCCGGAGCGCAGTTCAGCGCTGTCGCGGCCGGCGGTGTCGACGATCACGTAGTCGTAATGGCGATCCAGTTCCAGCAGCGTTTCCTTGATTTTGCCCGACGCGGCCACCACCGGAATGTGCGGCAGCCCTTCGACGTTCTGGCGGTCGTTGTACCAGGTCATGATCGATTTCTGGTCGTCGGCATCGACGATGATCGCCGTCTTGCCTTGCTTAAGAATCAGATACCCGGCGATATTCACCGCTTTCGTCGATTTGCCGACGCCGCCTTTTTGCGAGCCAATCAGAACAATCATGCTGCCATCTCTCAAGTTATTAAGCTGATAACTTATTAAGTTAATGTGCTTATTAGGTTGATAATCAAACAGGTTAACAAGAACAACTCGCGAACAATATGCACCAACTGCGGCGGCTTGCCAAGCCAGTATGTCGTTAACTGCGCAGCTTATTTTGCGCTGGATGGCCCGGATGGGTAAGTAGGAATTCTCTGGGAAGTGGCGATGCGGAGGCAGGTTTTGTTAATTTAACAGCTTAATAAGTTAGTGACCCATTAAGCTGTCGCCGACATTATTTCTTCATCATCGCCTTCAGGTTGGCGAACGGGTTATGGGTGGCGACGCCGACATCTTTCTGCGCGTCTTCACCGGCCACCACCGTCGAACCGTATTGATCGGCCTCGGTGTATTTCGAGTGCTCGTGGTCGTGGCAATACAGGCACAGCATTTCCCAGTTGCTGCCGTCTTCGGGGTTGTTGCTGTGATCGTGATCGATGTGGTGCACCGTCAGTTCGCGCAGGTTGGAATAAACGAACTCGCGCGAGCAGCGCCCGCACACCCAGGGGAACAGTTTCAGCGCTTTTTCGCGGTAGCCGGTTTCCAGCTTCGCATAGTTTTTGGGGATATAGGCCATGGTGGTCGTCCGTCGTGAATCACTATGCGACAAATAATACCACACTGCGTGCGGCGACAACGTGCGGCTCATCCTGTCGCTAGCGAAATGTCTCCACCGCCCAGTCGATAAACGCCCGCAGCTTGCCGCTGAGGTGGCGATTGGACGGGTACACCACGTACATCTGCTCCGGCGGCGGCTGCCAGTCGTGCAGCAGGCTGACCAGCTCGCCGCGCTCGAGGTGCGGCTGCGCCATAAACCGATAGATCTGGATGATGCCCAATCCGGCCAGGCTCGCCGCCAGCAGCGCGTTGCCTTCGTTAATGCTGACCGGGTAGCGCTGTTGAATGGCGATCTCTTTGCCGCGTTCGACATAGCGTTGCGGATGGATGCGATCGTTGACCGGATGGCGGTAGTGCACCATCGGAAAACCCTGTTCCAGATCGCACGGGTGGCGTGGGGCGCCGTGGCGCGCCAGATAAGCCGGGGTGGCGCAGCTGACCCAATCCAGATCGAACAGACGCCGGGCGATCAGGCTGGAGTCGGCCAACGGGCCGCTGCGGATCACGCAGTCCGCGCTGTCGCTGATCAGATCGATAACGCGATCGCCGATGCTGAGATCGATCTGGATTTGCGGGTAGCGTTCCAAAAAGCCGGGCAGCGCCGGCAACAGCAGCTGGCGGGCGGTGCCGCTGCCGGTATCGATGCGCAGCACGCCCTGCGGAGAATTCTGTGACTCGGTCAGACAGCCCTCCATCTGCTCCAAATCCGCCAGCCATTTCACCGTATTCTGGTAATAGCATTCGCCTTCGCGGGTGACCGACACGCTGCGGGTGGTGCGCTGGAACAGCTTGGTCTGCAGGTGATCCTCCAGATTCTGGATCAACTTGGTGACCGTCGCTTTCGGCATGCCCAGCGAATCGGCGGCGCGGGTAAAACCGCCGGTTTCCACCACGCGGTTAAATACCCGGATAGCGAGCAAATGATGGTCCATAGGTTCCCAACGTCATGCCCCGGCAGTGGCCGGGGCATGTTTCTGCAGATAGATAATGATTAACACTGTTTAGCGCCAATCGCGCCGGAGCGCAAGCTGAGGCCGAACACCAGCGTGGCGGAGAGGATCAGCGCGCCGCCGAACAGCATGGCGCTGCTGACGCCCTGCCAGTCCACCACCTCGCCGCCCAGCAGTGCGCCGGAGGCCAGCGCGATCTGGATGACGCACACCAGCAGCGCCTGGCCGGCTTCCGGCGCCTGCGGCACCGCGGCGAACATCCAGTTGGTGGCGCATACCGGCACCGCGCCGAACGCCAACCCCCAGACCAACACCATCAGCGTGGCGCCGGCGAGGCCGCTGAGCAGCGGCGAAACGATCAGAATGCCCGCCAGCATGGCGGCGATCAGGATAAAGGTGGCGCGCAGGCTGTGTTCCGCCAGGCGCTCGCCGAGGAAGGTGCCCAGCAGGCCGATGGCGCCATAGGCCAGCAGCTGCAGCGAAATCGCCGATGGGCTGAGCACGAACACCTGTTGCAGCAGCGGCCGCAGATAGGTATAGGCGGCGAAGTGGCCGATGAACAGCAGCACGATGGCAATCAGGCCGATGCGCGCCATCGGCAGGCGCAGCGGCAGCACCAGATCGCGCGGCGTAACTGGCCGGGAAGGCGGTACCGACGTGAGTAAACGCAGCTGCGCCAACAGTACGCCGACCGCCAGCGCCGCCCCGCCGAAGAAGGCGGCGCGCCAGCCGAACAGATCGCCGATCAGCGCCCCCGCCGGCACGCCGCACACCGCGCCGACCGAGATGCCGCTGAGGATCAGCGCGGTGGCGCGGCCCTGGCTGGCTTCCGGCACCAGATGGCGGCCGTAGTTGGCGGCGAATGACCAGAAGCCGCCGACGCAGACGCCCAGCAGCACGCGGCCCAACAGCATCATCGGGAAGTTGACCGCCAGCGCCGCCACCAGGTTGGACACCATCAGCAGCAACGACAGTCCCAGCATCAGCAGGCGTCTGTCCAGCCGGCCGGAAGCCAGGCTCAACACCGGTGCGGCCACCGCCGCCACGATGCCGGGCATGGTGACCATCAGCCCGGCGGTGCCGGTGCTGACGCCGAGCGAAGGGGCGATGTTGGTCAGCAGGCCGATCGGCAGAAACTCGGTGGTGACCATGACAAAACAGGCGACCGTCAGCGAGAAGATCGCCGGCCACGGGGATGATGCAGGTTTATCTTTATTATTCAGCATAATGCCGCTCGTCTTGGGTGAATGCGCAGGCCGCGCTCGGGGCGCGGTGTGACCGAAGTCACAATCTACGGCAGGCCGAAGCCGCGGATAAATCCGTTTGCGGTGGTTACACTGTTTCTGAGGGGAAACAATCGCCGGCGGCGAGTGAAAACGCGGCTTGTGCCGCGCTGCGGGGGAAAGGAATAAAACGGCATAAGGTTATGACCGAATGCCGCTTGCGTTTAAAGCCCCGGCGCTTTCCACAGCGAGGTGGTCAGGCCGTTATCCACCAGCGTCAGCTGATCGGCGTAAACCTGCCGCCAGGTTTCTTTCTGTTCCTGATACAGCGCGTGGTGGGTCATGTCGGGTTGATGCTCGCGCTCCCAGCGCACCAGGCGTTCGCCGGTTTCGGCCAGCGACTCGAACAGCCCGGCGCCGACGCCGGCGGCGATCGCGCAGCCCAGCGCGGTGGCTTCTTTCACCACCGGCACCCGCACCGTCAACCCGGTGACGTCGCTGAGGATCTGGCTCCACAGCTTGCCCTTGGCGCCGCCGCCGGCGAACACCAGCGAGCGCGCCTGCACGCCGGAGAAGGCGGCGATCTGCTCCAGGTTGCAGGCGGAGACGATGGCGGCGTTCTCCTCCAGCGCGCGGAACAGCGTCTGTTTATTGCAGCGCTCCGGGTCGATCGACATATTGATGAACGACGGCGCCGCGTGATACCAGGTTTTGAAATGCATGGCGTCGGAGAAAATCGGCATCACGCCGTAGGCGCCCGGCGGTACCCTGGCCGCCATCTCTTCCAGCAGGCTGTAGGCATCGACCCCCAGCCGCTCCGCCAGCAATTTTTCCTCCGCGCAGAAGGCGTCGCGGAACCAGCGCATGGTCAGGCCGGTAAAGAAGCTGATGGATTCCGCCTGCGCCATGCCGGGAATGACGTGGGGGTTGATGCGGATGTTCATCTCCGGATCGATGGCCGGCTCCGGCAGGTTGACGATCTGCTGCCAGAAGGTGCCGCCGAGCACCGCCGTCTGCCCGGCGCGCACGATGCCGAGCCCCAGGCTGCCGAGCTGCACGTCGCCGCCGCCCATCACCACCGGGGTGCCGCGCAGCAGCCCGCTCTCCTGCGCCGCCTGTTCGGTGACGCGCCCCAGCACGCTGCCGGTCTCTTTCACCGGCGACAAAATATCGGCGCGCAGCCCGGCCATGTCGAGCAGCGCCGGCCGCCAGTCGCGACTGGTCAGATCCAGCATGCCGGTGGTGCCGGCGTTGGAAGGATCGACCGCCAGCTCGCCGCTGAGCATGTTGGCCAGCCAGTCGCTGATCATGGTCAGCGTCGCCGCCTGGCGGTAGATGTCCGGCCGATGGTGCGCCAGCCACAGCAGACGCGGCATGGCACTCAGCGCCAGCGTCTGGCCGGAGTATTGATACACCTCGCGTTCGAAGCCGTGGTTATGCAACTCTTTCAGCTCGCTGACTTCGTGGCTGGCGCGCGCGTCGACGTTGGCGCAGGCCCAGATCGGCACGCCGTTGCGGTCGTACAGAACGATGCCTTCACGCATCGAGCAGCAGGCCACCGCGCGTATCGCCTGCGCCGTCAGCCCGGCGCGCTGCAAGGCCTGGCGAATGCACTGGCAGGCCAGCTGCCAGTTGCGGCTGAGGTCAAACTCCATCGAGCCGGGCACGCCCGGCACCGCCAGGTGTTGCCACTCCGCCTGGCCGTGCGCGATCTGATTGCCCGCCAGATCGAAGATCACCGCGCGAATACTGCCCGTTCCTGCGTCCAGCGCCATCAAGTAGTTATCCATAGCCTATGCTCTCAGGGGGAGGAGTGTTAACTATAGATGCCGCCGCCTTACCCCGCCGGGGGAGGAGTGGGCGTCGCCGATGCGATTTGTGAGCCAGGCGGCAAAATTGCCGTTGCGGCAGGGCAATCGACGGGAATAAACCTATGGTTGGAAAGCGCCATGCTACGGCGCGCCGTTCAAACAAGGAGCTGTCATGCACGTCACATTGGTTGAGATCAACGTTAAACAAGACAAAATCGACGAATTTATCGATGTTTTCCGCGCCAATCACCTGGGGGCAATCGAAGAGCCGGGCAACCTGCGCTTCGACGTGCTGCAGGACGAACAGATTCCGACGCGGTTTTACATCTACGAAGCCTATCGCGACGAGCAGGCGGTAGCGGCGCACAAGCAGACCCCGCACTACTTGCAGTGCGTGGAGAAGCTGGAAGCGCTGATGACCGGCCCGCGCAAGAAGACCACCTTTATCGGCCTGATGCCGGAATAATCGCCGGCGTTTGCCGGTGTCCATACGCCCGGTTTGGTTGTAACCTGCAAGCTAAAGCGATTTTCAATGGGATAAGCGGGGCGAGGATGACATTGCGCGATCGGCTGTTGGCGCTGTTGGTGGTGGTGATCTGGGGCGTGAATTTCGTCGTGATCAAGTTCGGTTTACAGGGCATGCCGCCGTTTCTGCTGGCCGGGATGCGTTTTTTGCTGGTGGCGTTGCCGGCGATCTTCTTTATCCCGCGCCCGACGATCCCGTGGAAATGGCTGCTGCTGTACGGCATGACCATGAGCTTCGCGCAGTTTGCCTTCCTGTTTGTCGCCATCAAGGTGGGCATGCCGGCGGGGCTGGCTTCGCTGGTGTTGCAGGCGCAGGTGTTCTTCACCCTGCTGTTGGGTGTCGTGCTGATGGGCGAAAAGCTGCGCGTCAACCATTTCGTCGGCATCGCTATCGCCAGCGGTGGCATGCTGGTGCTGGCGCAGGCCAGCCTGCATAAGCCGGGCAGCGGCGCGGTCCCCCTGGCGGGCCTGCTGCTGACGCTGGCGGCGGCGTTTTCCTGGGCGCTGGGCAACCTGACCAACAAGAAGATCCTGGCCGGTTTCCCGCAGCGCAACATTTTGTCGCTGGTGGTGTGGAGCGCGCCGATCCCGGTCGTGCCGTTCCTGGCCTGCAGCTGGCTGTTCGACGGCCCGCAGGCGGTGCTGAGCAGCCTGGGCCATGTGCAGGTCGGCACCTGGCTGGCGGTTGCCTACCTGGCGTTTGCCGCCACGCTGTTCGGTTATTCGGTGTGGGGCAGCCTGCTGGGGCGCTATGAAACCTGGCGCGTTGCGCCGCTGACGCTGCTGGTGCCGCTGGTCGGGCTGTTCGCCGCCTGGCTGCTGCTGGATGAAGCGCTGTCGCCGGCGCAGTTCGGCGGCGCATTGCTGGTGCTGGGCGGCATGGCGGTCAACACCTTCGGGCTGCCGCGCCGCCGGGCGGCGATCGCGCGTTAAACCGAACAGGGCAATTCTGTTCAATACCTTGTCGACGGCGGTCGGCATTCTGGCGCCTGTGAATACTTTCTCAGGTGACCATCATGAATATCTACCTTTCCATGGCCGCGTTTGCGCTGGCGGCCTCCATCACCCCCGGCCCGGTCAACATCGTCGCATTGAGCGCCGGGGCGCAATTCGGCTTTGGCGCGGCCCAGCGCCACGTGTTCGGCGCCACGCTGGGGTTTACCCTGTTGCTGGTGCTGCTGGGATTGGGCATGCACCAGCTGCTGATCCTGTGGCCGGCGCTGACCCGCTTGATTCAGTGGGCCGGCGTGGCTTTCCTGCTGTTTATGGCCTATCGGTTGGCGTTTGACGACGGCAGGTTGGGCAGCGGCGCGGCGCGGGCGCCTTCCTGCCGCTACGGCGCGCTGATGCAATGGCTGAACCCCAAGGCGTGGCTGGCGTCGGTGGCCAGCCTCGGCGCCTTTGTCGGCGACGGCGACATCCGGCTGCAGTGGCAGTTCGCCGGGCTCTACTTCGTGATTTGCTATGCCTCGGTGGCCTGCTGGGCCTATGTCGGCGCGATGCTGCGCGGCCTGCTCAGGCAGGCGCGCAACGTGCGGCGTTTCAACCGCGCAATGGCGGCGTTGCTGGCGGCCAGCGCCTGCTATCTGCTGGCGGAGGGTTTTTGATACTGCCCCGGCGTGGCGGCCAGCAGCTGTTTGAAGGTGCGTTGGAAGTGCGCCTGATCGGCAAAGCCGCTTTCGCTGGCGGCCGCGGCGATCGGCAGGCCGCTTTTCAACAGCCGATGGCCGTGCTGCACGCGGCGGTTAACCAGATAGGCGTGCGGCGTCATGCCGTAGCGCTGGCGGAAGGCGCGGATCAGGTAAGAAGGGGACAGCGCGGCGGCGCGGCAAATGTCGTCCAGCGTCAGCGGCCGGGTGCAGTGCGCGTCAATAAACGCCGCCGCCGCTTCCAGTCGGGCATGCGACGGTGTCTCCGGTTGGCGGGCATCGCCCAGCCCGAGCTGCAGGGCGCTGAAATACTCCACCATGGCGATCTGTTTTTCCAGCGCGCTGCACAGCGGATCCGTCAGCAGCGCATAAAGCCGGTTCAGGCCGTGGAACAGCGCCGGATCGCGGCTCAGCGGCTGGCTGAACGGAACAAAACGGTCGCCGTCGCCGCCGAGCAGCTCCTGCTGCAGCGCGCCGAGCCAGGCGAGATCGAGATAGAACATGATGTACGACCAACGGCGATCGGCGATGGGGTTGCAGGCATGCGCCTGCTGCGGGTTGATGACAACCAAATCGCCGGCGCTGACCTGCATGCGCCGCTCGCCGTTGACATAGGTGCTGACGCCGCCGGTGATGGCGCCGATGGAAAAGAATTCGTGGCTGTGCAGGCTGTAGCACACCTGGCGGCCATCATTGATGGCGCGGGCTTCGACGAACGGCAACTGCGGATCGCGCCAGAACTGCGGCGTTTTTTCACTCATACGCTTTCCTTTTCACTGCGGCGGCATCACTGTGTTATAGCCTGAAAGCGACGAGCGGGGGAATGGCGGATGATGATTTTTAACGTGTTCGGCCGTCTGCTGGGCGTGAAGCGCATCGGGGACGAATGGCGGCTGTTCCGCGTGACGCTGCCGGAGCGCAAATATGCTCCCAGCTACGATATCGTGCTGCCGGCCGATCTGCGCGAAGAGGAGATCGCCGGCTATCTGGGGGATATTTATCACGAGGCGGCGACGCCGCAGCGGCCGGAGGTGTTTCGCGTCGAATAGCGCGGCGCGTTACTCTTCCGCGTTGCGCGCCATCATGCGGCGTTGATGCTCCTCGCCGGCGGCCTGGATCTCTTCCAGCACCGAGCCGACGTCGGCGCGTTTCAGGGTTTCGCTGAACCGGCCGCTGAGGACGCTGTCCGGCGTCAGGTTGCCTTCCTGATACAGCGCCCAAATCTCTTTGGCGTATTGGCTGTCGCGCAGCTCCGGCGCGAACTGGCCATAATATTCCGCCAGATTGCCGATATCGCGCTCGAACATGCTTTTGGCGTGGTTGTTGGCGGCGGCGTCCACCACCTGCGGCAGGTCGATGATCACCGGCCCGTCTTTATCCATCAGCACGTTGAATTCCGACAGGTCGCCGTGCACCAGGCCGGCGCACAGCATGCGCACCGCGTAGTTCATCATCAGGGCGTGATCGGCGCGCGCCTGTTCCGGCGTCAGGATGACATCGCTCAGGCGTGGCGCCACCAGGCCTTCTTCGTCGGTGATCAGCTCCATCAGCAGCACGCCGTCCAGGCAGATGTCCGGCTGCGGCACCCGCACCCCGGCCTTGGCCAGCAGATACAGCGCGTCCACTTCGGTGTTTTGCCAGGCTTCTTCCTGCTGCTGGCGGCCGAATTTGGAGCCTTTGCTCATGGCGCGCGCGTCGCGGCTGTTGCGCACCTTGCGCCCTTCCTGATAGTGAACGGCCTGCTTGAAGTTGCGCTTCTCGGCCTCTTTGTACACTTTGGCGCAGCGGATCTCATCGCCGCAGCGCACGATAAACACGTCGGCTTCTTTGCCGCTTTTCAACCGGCGGATGACGTCGTCGATTAATCCGTCATCAACCAGCGGCTGGAGTCGTTTTGGAATTTTCATGCAGCCTTGTACCCTATTTAGGCTCCGGTGTGAATGGCTTGCGCAGTTGATAGCGTAAGTTAGACCCGAAAGGCAAACATTAGTTTTGCCGCCGCTGCATCATTGCGCGGCGGCGGGCGCTCACAGGCTGGCGGCCGGCACCCAGACGCTGACGCTGCCGGCGTTGACCGGGAAATGGGCGCTGCCCTGGTCGTCGGTGGTGATTTCCTCCTGACGGTTGCCGAGGAAATCGCGCCAGGCGGTGTGCGCCAGAACGGCCCCCAGCGCGACCGTCTTGCCGCTTTCGCCGCCGTTGGTCAGCACCACCACGCACCCTGGGGCCTCGGCGGTGCCGGCGCGGCTGAAGGCCACGCAGTGGCTGTCGTCGAAGTAGTCGGTTTGCGGGCCGTTGGCGAAACGCTGGCGGGCGGCGATCAGCTTCTCCAGCTCCGGGATCGCCGGCATATCAATCTGGTACTCGCCGCCGTCGCGCCCCTTGTCGCGGTAGCTGGCGCCATACAGGTCGGGGTAAAACACGCAGGGCACGCCCTGTTCGCGCAGCAGGATCAGCGCGTAGGCCAGCGGTTTGAACCAGGGTTCCACCGGCGCTTCCAGCGACTGCAGCGGCTGGGTGTCGTGGTTGGCGACCAGCGTCACCGCGTGGGCCGGATCGGCGGCGGTCAGGGTATCGGTGAAGATTTGCGCCATGTCGAAGCCGTCGCCCTGTTTCGACGCCTGATGAAACTTCAGGTGCAGCGCCACGTCGAACAGCATCACCTTGCCGTCCACCAACTCGATGTATTGTTGCAGCGCGCTCAGATCGTGCGACCAGTATTCGGCAACGATCAGCAGGTCGCGCTGCGCGCTGTCGCGCACGTGATCCGCCCACTCTTTGAAGAACCAGGCGGGAATGTGTTTGGCGGCGTCCAGGCGGAAGCCGTCGCACGGCAGGCTTTCCAACAGCCAGCGCGCCCAGTATTTGAGCTCCTCCGTCACGGCGGTATTGCGGAACTCCACGTCGGCGCCCATCAGATAGTCGTAGTTGCCCTTTTCGTCGTCGACCTGATCGTTCCAGCCGTCGTCGCCATAGTCGTTGGCGATTTTGAACACCCCTTTGTCGTCCGGCTGCTCAACGTAGTCGACGCCGCTGAAACATTTGTAATCCCAGATAAACTCGGAATGCACGCCCTGGCGGCCGGGAAAGGTGAAGCGGGTGTAGGCCAGCGCGTCGAAGCCCTGGTCGTCGATGTCGTTGCGGTTGTTGGCGTCCACCTTGAACACGTGTACCTGTTCTTTCTCGTCCGCGCCGAGCTTGTGGTTGAACACCACGTCGTAGAGCACCCCCACGCCGTGTTCGCGCAGCGTATTGGCGGCGTGTTCGAGCGCCGCCTTGTCGCCGTATTTGGTGGCCACGCTGCCTTTCTGGTCAAACTCGCCGAGATCGAACAGATCGTAAGTATCGTAGCCGACGGAGTAGCCGCCGGAAGCGCCCTTGCAGGCGGGCGGCAGCCACAGATCGGTGATGCCCAGTTCGGCGAGGTGCGGCGCGCGCTCGGCGGCCTCCTGCCACAGTTTGCCGCCGTCGGGGTAGTACCAGTGGAAGAATTGCAGCAGGGTGGTTTTTTTCGTCATGAGCCAGCGTCCCGGTTAGCCAGAAGGAGAGGAGCAGTTGCCGTTAAAGCATGGGCTACTTTTGGCAAAAGGGACAAGTTTGGCATAGGCGGCCCGAGAAGGCCGCCCGAGAGACGGCTTAACGCTGGCTGGCGTAATGAGGTGAGCGTGGGCCATAAAGAATGGCGCCGTTCTGACCTGTCGCCGATAGCAGGCGGGTATTGGCGATGGCGCCAACATCAAATCCTTTGTCGCTGATGGTATCGGCGATTTGCGAAATCGCGGCGCTGATCACCATGCCCAGCAGGCCACCGGAGTTGTTGTTGCCTTCGTTGCTGGATGCGGTGGCGGTGCCGGCCCACAGCTGTTTGCCGTTGCGCAGATCGACCAGGCGAGCGGTTACGGTAACGCGGGTTTCGCTGCTGATCACCATGTAGCTGGTGCCGTATTGCGTGACATCCAGGTACAGCACGGTGTCGGCGCCGAAAATCTGGTGCAGTTTTTTCGGACTGACGGCGCGGATGTCGTTGGCGTTGGTTAGGCCGTTTTGCAGGAAGGTTTCCTCCACTACAGCGACCGGCAGCACATAGTAACCGGCCTCGGCCAGCGGCAAGGTGGCGCTGGCGAGCACGCTGTGGCTGGCTTTGACGTCCGGCGACTGGTTAACCGGCGGCAAGACCAGGATCGACTTCGGCTTGCTCTCATGGAACGCCGCATAGTCATAAGGCGTCTGCTTGGCACAGCCGCTTAGCAACAGGGTGGCGGCAACGGTGAGGAAAGTGAGTACACGCTTCATTTAAAGCTCCCTTTGTCCCTGGCCATCAGGAAATTCATAAACGGCGCCGACTCCGGGAACAGCGTTTTTTCCGTGTTGAATTCATTCATGGCTTGTCCGTCGTTGCCGATTTTGCTGTACAGCAGCCCCAGCTGCGCATGCAGACCTGGCGGTACGGCTTTATCCTTGGCGCGGGATTTCTCGACGATCTCTTTCAGCGTGGCGATCTGCTGCTCAGGGCTTTGCCCTTCCTGCTGGTAGTATTGATAAAGAGAAGTTTGGTAGCCATCCCAATTGTAAAGCGTTTTCGGCGCAGCGCAGCCGGCCAGCAGGGTCGCTGCAAACAGCGCCCCGCCCATTTTTTTAGTTATCATCTTTCTGCTTCTATTCCGTTAGTTAGCAGGGCGCCATGCGCCGTTTTCGATACCGGTGACCAGGTTATTGACGGCTTCACGCACGGCCAGATCCAGCACCTTGCCGTTGAGGGTGGAGTCGTAGCTGGCGGTGCCCCCGAAACCGATGATTTCGCGATTGGACAGTTCGTATTCACCGGCGCCCTGAGAGGAATAGACGACTTCTGAGGTCTGTACGTTTACGACGTTCAGATTGACTTTGGCGTAAGCGACCTGTGATTTACCACGGCCCAAAATCCCCCACAGCTGATGATCGCCGACTTCTTTACGGCCGAATTCGGTGACATCGCCGGTAATCACATAGTTGGCGCCTTTCAGCGTTTGCGCCTTCCCTTTAATGCCGGCTTCAGTTTTCAACTCTTCCATGTTGGCGCGATCCAGCACGTTGAAACGGCCAGTCTGCTGCAAATGCGTGATCAGGATAGTCTTGGACTGATTGCCCAGCCGATCGACGCCATCGGAGAAGATGCCGTTCATGTAGCTGGATCGGTTGTCGAATTTGCCGACGGCGATAGGGCTGCGTGGGCCCTGATAAGTGGTGTTGTAGGAAGCCACTTTCGGCACTTCCAAAGAGCGGGAGGATTCGGTCGCGCAGCCCGCCAGCAAAGTGACGGAAAGGGCAACGGAACAGACGGCGAGTGATTTTTTCATTGGCATGCGATCTCTCCATGAGCATAAAACAGCGCGGGAGCAACCCGCGCCCGACGTTGACATAACGAACGTTGTCGCCGTTATGGAAACGCCGCGATCCTGCCATGAATATGTAACAAATTACAACAAGATATCGGCATTAATGCCGCTATTAACATTGTTGTAACCTATTGGAATGCAATGAATTAGTATCGATTTTCTCTTGTCATCACAGCGTTTTTCACGATTGTGCATTTTTTGTCTGGGTTATTGTCTTTTTAATCGCAAACATATGGCCATTAATCCTGAAATATTTTAACTAATCAGTTTGTTGTATTGAGTAATGTTACGTTTTGCATCAACTCCTGTGTTATGCCGGGGTTCATGGCGGCTTGATGATCCGTTAAGGTAGTGAAAATTAGGTAACACTATCAACCAAGTGTCATTTTTCATCGGCAGCTAATCGGGGATATCAATTGTGAACATCAGGGATTTCAGAGCATTGGCGCGTAGTTTGGTCAGAGAATTCGGCATGTTGAACAAGCAGAGCAACGGCTCGCGCTTTTCGCCGCTGCAGATCCATCTGATGATCGAAGTCAGCGAGCAGCCGCTGGGCGTCACCGAGCTGGCGGCCCGGCTTTGCATCGACAAGGCCAGCGCCAGCCGGGCGCTGCGCAGCCTGGTGGCCGCCGGCGTGATAGAAACGGTGGATTATCCGGATGACAAGCGGCACAACCTGCATCGGCTGAGTAAAAAGGGCGGCAAGGCGCTGGCCGGCATCGAGAGCGACGCCGACGGTTTTATGCAGGCGGCGCTGGCGCAGTTGGACGACGATGAGCTGGCGAGCACCACGGCGGCGATGAAAAAGATGACCGCGGCGCTGCGCAGCGCGCGCAAACAGCGCGACGCCAACCTGCGGGTGCGGCCGATCGCCGTGCGCGACGATGCGGCGATGGCGGCGATCATTCGCGACGTGTTTCGCGAGTACGGCATGGACAAGATGGAAGGCGTCAGCCTGCACGATCCGGATCTCGATCGGCTGACCGGCTTGTATCGCGACAACGGCGGCCACTACTGGGTGCTGGAGCGGGACGGGCAGGTGGTGGGGGGCGTCGGCATGGCGCCGCTGGCGGGCGAAGAGCCCGGCTATTGCGAGTTGCAGAAGCTGTTCTTCAAACCCGGCGCGCGCGGGCTGGGCATGGCGCGCTATATGGTGGTGCAGGCGCTTAAGGCGGCGCGGGCGGCGGGGTATCGCTACTGCTACCTGGAAACCACCGAACAGTTGAAAGAGGCGATCGGGCTGTACTACGCGCTGGGGTTCACCCTGTTGACGGAACGGCGCGGCAACACCGGCCATCACGGCTGCAACGTGTGCATGCTGAAAAATCTGCAGAACGACGATATGTGAGCGGTTTCAAGGTTAGCGCCCGCGCCTTATGTCACCCTGTTAACCGTTTGATAACAATCACAACGTTTTATCAGGGAGGAAACTATGTTGGGGGATCCGATGGCGCTGTCCGCGCTGGTCACGCTGGTGGTCATCGCGCTATGGGCCAGCGCCCGCTTACCGGAGTATCTGGTCGCGCTGCTGTTCTTCGCGGCGGTGATGGTGTTGCAGCTGGCGCCCGCCGCAGTGACCTTTTCCGGTTTCGCGTCTTCCGCATTTTGGCTGGTGCTCAGCGGTTTCGTGCTGGGCACCGCCATCCGCAGCACCGGCTTGGCGGATCGCCTGGCCAACCGACTCTTGCCGCACCTGGCCGGCTCCTGGCCGCGCCTGGTGGGCGGCGTGGTGGCGATAAGCTACGCGCTGGCGTTTGTCATGCCTTCCAACATGGGGCGCATTACGCTGCTGATGCCGATCGTCATGGCGTTGGCCGATCGCGCCGGTCTGGCGGAGGGCACGCGCGGCCGCATCGGTTTGGCGCTGGCGGTGGGGTTCGGCACCTTCCAGCTCTCCGCCAGCATCCTGCCGGCCAACGTGCCCAACCTGGTGATGAGCGGCGCGGCGGAAAGCGCCTACGGCAGCCACTTCGCTTATCTCTCCTACCTGCTGTTGCACGCCCCGGTGCTCGGGGTTGCCAAAGGCGCGCTGCTGACGCTGTGCATCTGCGGCCTGTTCCGTGCGCGGCCGCAGCCGGTGGCGGCCGAGGCGGCGCAAACCCCGCTCAGCGCCGCCGAATGGCGGCTGATCGCGCTGTTGGGCGCCACGGTGTTGCTGTGGATGACCGACAGCTGGCACGGCATCGCTCCCGCCTGGATCGGGTTGGCGGCGGCCTGCTTGTGCCTGTTGCCGCGTAGCGGGTTTCTCAACGGCGAGCAGTTCGCCGCCGGGGTTAACGTGCGCACCTGCATCTACGTGGCGGGGATCCTGGGGCTGACGGCGCTGGTCAGCCACTCGGGGCTTGGCGATCGGCTGGGCGGTGCGCTGCTGGCGATGATGCCGGATCTGCACGGCAAACCGTTCACCGCATTCGGTTCGCTGGTGGGGATCACCGCGTTGCTGAATTTCGTGGTGACCGCCAACGGCGTGCCGGCGCTGTTTACCCCGCTGGCGCAGGCGCTGTCCGCGGGCAGCGGCTTGCCGCTGCTGACGGTGCTGATGACCCAGGTGATCGGTTACGCCACGCCGCTGCTGCCGTATCAGGCTTCGCCGATCGTGGTGGCGATGGGGATGGGCAAAGTGCCGGCACGCGAAGGGCTGAAGCTGTGCCTGCTGTTGGCCGCGCTCAGCTTCGTACTGCTGGTGCCGTTGGACTATCTGTGGTTCAGACTGTTGGGGTGGATCCCGTAAACAGCCCCGCGCCGCCGGCAAAACAATCTTCGTCCAGCGTCAGGGTGGCGATTTTATGCACCGATCCGCGCATGCTGACCTGAAAATCGCCGCTGAAGGCGATCTGCAGTTCGCCGCCCGGCATCCGCACGCTAACCCGATCGCCGACTCGTCCCAACTTGCGCATCACGCTGGCGGCGGCGCAGCTGCTGCTGCCGGAGGCGAGGGTAAAACCGGCGCCGCGCTCCCAGATGCCGATGCGCAGCGTCTGGCGATCGACCACTTCCACCAGTTGTACATTGGTGCGTTTCGGGAACAGCGGATGGCGCTCAATCTGCGGTCCGAGCCGATGCACCTGCGCCAGATCAAGTTTCTCCACCGGCACCACGCAGTGCGGGTTGCCCATCGACACCAGCGAAACGCTTAACGTCTCCTCCCTCAGGGGCAGGGGATAGTTCAGCGCCTCCGGCAGATCGATCAAGGCCGGCAGCGCCGCCGGGCTGAAATTGGCGCGCCCCATCTCCACGGTTATCTGATGCGCGTCTTCCGCCACTTGGCAACGCACGTCGCCGCCGGCGGTGTGCACCAGAAACGGCTGATGCCCCACGCGCTCGCTGTCGAACAGATACCGCGCGTAGATACGCAGGCCGTTGCCGCTTTTCTCCGCTTCGGAGCCGTCCGGGTTGATGATACGCAGGGTGGGATTGACGGCGTCGCCGCTGTCGATCAGCAGGCCGTCGGAACCGATGCCGTAATGCGGGTGGCACAGCAGGCGGATCTGTTCCTGGCTCAGACGATCGGCGACCGAACGGTGGCATACCAGGTAGTCGTTGCCCAGGCCGTGATATTTGTGAAACAGCAGGGGAGTCATGTCGTTGCTCGGCTCAGCAAAAAAAGGTTGCTACAGCTTACAACAGAACGTTGGCGTCAAAACAAACAAAAGGCGGCCTGAGCCGCCCTTTTGCACGATTACCTATCTGGCAATTAATTGTAGATGATCGCGGTACCGTGCAGTTTGTTGTCGCCGGTGGTGGCGATGATCTGGAAGGATTTGGCGCCGGCCGCGTCGGCTTTGGCCGCCAGTTTGTTTTCTAGGCTGCTCAGGTCGGAAGCACCGCTGACGGTAACGACGCCGGCTTTTTGCAGATCGGCCGGTTGAGCGTTGACCAGTTCGGCGGCAAAGCTGCCGAAGGAGACAGAGGCCAGTGCGATGGCGGCGATGGTCATTTTCAGGTTTTTCATGGTCTTATTTCCTATCTATGTTCTTTACGATGTTTGTTTTGTAAGGTCGTTAAATTAATTAGCGATCGATAATTTAATGTTAGATGCCGGTTTGACGGATTGCAAGTATTTTTTTAATGCTCGTTAATTAATTTTTTTTGATGCCCTGGCGTTGGGAGCAGAGTTTTTCGCGATCCGCTGGTTTAATGTCTTGTTATTGATAGATTTCTGCGGTTCCATGCAGCTGGTTGTTACCGCCGGCGCCGATGATGCGGAAGGATTTGGCACCCGCCTGATCGGCTTTGGCGGCCAGGCTGCTTTCCAGCGAGGTCAGATCGGACGCGCCGCTGACGGTGATGACGCCCACTTTCTGCTGGTCTGCCGGTTGGTTCTGGACTAAATCGGCGGCGAAGCTGCCGAAGGAAACGCTGGCCAGAGTGAGAGCTGCTAAGGTTAATTTTAAGTTTTTCATGATATTATTTCCTTTCCGATAACGGTAAATAGAGGGGGTTAATCCGCTTCGCTAAATTATCTTAACGATCGATAACTAAATGCTAATCGGTTCTCGACGAGGGCGCAATATTTTTTTATAATGATCGTTAAGTTATTTGTGCTAACCCTGCCGTGGAGCGGGATAGGAGAGGAACGATGGGCATCAATGAAGCGGTCTGCGGCAAGAAAAGCCGCGGCAGACCGAAACAATTTGATCGCGATCGGGCGCTGGAAAGCGCGCTCGATCTGTTCTGGCGGCACGGCTATGAAGCCACCTCGCTGGCCGATCTGGTGGAAGTGACCGGCGCCAAGGCGCCGACGCTGTATGCGGAGTTCGGCAACAAGGAAGGGATGTTCCGCGCGGCGGTGGAACGCTATCTGCAAAAATACACCACCTGCACCAACCAACTGTTGGAGCAGGATCTGCCGGTGGCCGAGATCGTCGAGGCCTACGTGCGCTCTTCCGTCGAAGTGTTTACCGACCCCGATACGCCGTCAGGCTGCTTTATGGTGTGCGCCTCGGCCGCGCTGTCGTCTGCGTCCGACGACGTCGCCCAGATGCTGCGCAGGAAACATCATGCGCAGGAAGCGGCGCTGAAGGCCTGCTTCGATCGCAAGGTGCAGCAGGGCGAACTGCTGGCGAAAACCGACACCACGCTGCTGGCGAAATACGTGATTTGCACCATTGAAGGCATGTCGGTGCAGGCGCGCGAAGGGGCAAGCCGGAGCGATCTGCTGCGGTTGCTGGAGGCGTTGATGCTGGTGTGGCCGCGGCTCAGCCAGATCGGCAATAAGGTGTAACAACCGGCCCGGCTTTTACCGGGCCGTGTAACCCGTTACTGATTGACCGGGATCACCGCGCCCTGATATTTCTCGCGGATAAAGTCCTGAATCGGTTTGGAGTGCAGCACCTTCACCAGCGCCACGATCTCCGGCTTGTTCACGTCGGCCTTGTGCACGGTGATGATGTTGGCGTACGGGTTGTTTTCGCCGCTTTCGACCGCGATCGGATCTTTGGTCGGATTCAGCCCGGCGTCGATGGCGTAGTTGGCGTTGATCACCACCGCGTCGCCTTCGTCGTTGTTGTACATCTGCGGCAGCAGCGCGCCCTCAACGTTGGCCTGGAATTTCAGGTGTTTCGGGTTTTCCACCACGTCGCTGATGCGCGCGTCCACCTTGCTCACCCCCGGCTTCAGCTTGATCACGCCTTCCCGCTCAAAAATAGACAGGATGCGGCCTTCTTCCGCCACCGCGTCGCGCATGATGATTTTGCCGTTTTCCGGCAGATCTTTCAGGCTCTTGTACTTCTTCGAGTAGATGCCGATAGGCTCAATATGGATCGCGCCGGCGCTGACGAAGTCGTAGCTCTTGTCGTCGGCGTGGTCTTTCAGCACCGAGTTCAGATAAGGCACGTGCTGGAAGTAGTTGGCGTCGATGTCGCGGCTGGCCAAGGCGGTGTTCGGCAGGATGTAGTCCTGGAAGCGCTTGATCTGCAGGTCGATGCCTTCCTTCGCCAGTATCGGCTTGGCCTGTTCGAGGATCTCGGCGTGCGGCACGTTGGAGGCGCCGACCACCAGCTTGGTCGCTGCCGTGGCGCCAAAAGAGGCGAGGGTGGCGACGGAGGCGAAAGCCAACATCAGTAGGTGCTTTTTCATCATCGTTTTCCTTGGTTAATTAACGTTTATCGAGCGTTCTTGTCAGGGTGTCGCCGATGAACTGAATGACGAAAACGATCAGCAGAATCGTCAGCGTCGCCACCAGCGTCACGTCACTGTGGTTGCGTTGGAACCCTTCCAGATAGGCCAGGTTGCCCAGGCCGCCGGCACCGATCACCCCGGCCATCGCGGTGTAGCTCACCAGCGCGATCAGGGTGACGGTGATGCCGGAAACCAGCGCCGGCGAGCTTTCCGGCAGCAATACGCGGAAAATCAGGGTGCGGTTTTTGGCGCCCATCGAGCGCGCCGCTTCGATCACCCCTTTGTCGACCTCGCGCAGCGCGATCTCCACCAGCCGGGCGTAGAACGGCGCCGCGCCGACGATCAGCGCCGGCAGGGCCGCGTCCGCGCCGAGAATGGTGCCGATCAGCGATTTGGTGAACGGGATCAGCAGCACGATCAGAATGATGAACGGAATGGAGCGGAAGACGTTGACCAACACGGAGATCAGCGAGTAGACCGCCCGGTTCTGCCACAGCTGGCCCTTCGAGGTTAAAAACAGCAGCACGCCGAGCACGATGCCCAGCACCAGCGTGGCCAAACCGGCGATGCCGGTCATGTACAGCGTTTCCCAGGTGGCGTCCCACAGTGAGTCCAGACGCAGGTGGGGGAACAGGGACTCAATCATGTTGGATAACCTCGACGGCGATATCTCTTTCGTGCAGCAGGCTGAGCATGTCGGCGACTTGTTGTTCGTTGCCTTCGGCGTGAATGTACAGTTCGCCGAACGAACCGTTGAGGGTGTGGCTGATCTTGCCGTGCAGAATGTTGACGGTCAGGGCATAGCGCCGGATCACTTCAGAGATCACCGCCTGATGGGTTTGCACGCCCACGAAAGTCAGCTTGAAAATCGCCCCCGGCAGATGGGCGGTGAGCAGCGGGTTGAAGCTCTCTTCGGTATCCGCATACTGCGACACCTGTTTGACGAACTGCCGGGTGATCGGCTGCTGTGGCCGGGTGAACACGTCGAGTACCGGGCCTTCTTCGACGATGCGGCCGTTTTCCATCACCGCCACGCGGTGGCAGATTTTGCGCACCACGTGCATCTCGTGGGTGATCAGCACGATGGTCAATTTCAGCTGGCGGTTGATATCCAGCAGCAGGTCGAGAATGGCGTCGGTGGTCTGCGGGTCGAGCGCCGAGGTGGCCTCGTCGCACAGCAGCACGCTCGGGTTATTGGCCAGCGCGCGAGCGATGCCGACGCGCTGTTTCTGGCCGCCGCTGAGCTGCGAAGGGTAGGCGTCTTCACGCCCCTGCAGGCCGACCAGCGCGATCAGTTCCGCCACGCGCGGCGCAATCTGCGCCTTGGGCACGCCGGCGATCTGCATGGAAAATGCGATGTTTTGGCTGACGGTGCGCGACCACAGCAGGTTGAAGTGCTGAAACACCATGCTGATTTTCAGGCGCGCCTGGCGCAGGTGGCTGCCTTTGGCGCGGGCGATATCGAAGCCGCCTACGTCAATGCGGCCGCTGGTGGGCGTTTCCAGGCCGTTAAGCAGGCGGATGAGCGTGCTTTTGCCGGCGCCGCTGTAGCCGATGATGCCGTAAATTTGCCCGGCCTCTACCGCCAGACTGACGTTGTCTACCGCCACGACGCGGCCCTGTGTGCTGTCAAAAGTTTTGCAAACGTTCGAAAGAACGATCATAGCGAAGCGGATCCTTATCGATACTTCACAGCATTCCGTCCAGAGCGCGGTGCGCCGGACAGGGATCGTTCGGCTTTTCGGCGGGCACAACCCGGCGGGGAGTGGCGGACGGAACCTCTGTTGCGGGTGAATACCTGGCAATCCTACCGAGGGTTTATAGTGACAGGAAGAATGTAAATTCTATTACTTATTCTGATTTGATATATAAAGCGGCGGGTGAAACAGGGGGGAGAAAACCGGCCGCAGGGCGGCCGGCGGGAGGGCTAGCGTTTGTCCAGCTTCATGTGCAGCAGCGGGAACGGGTTGCCCTGGCCGTCGAGCGGCGAGCGGCCGGTGATGACAAACCCGTAGTGGCGGTAGAAGCCGCTGGCCTGCGGATTTTGCTCGTTCACGTCCAGCTGCAGCTCATCGTGCAGCGTTTCCGCGTGGGTCAGCAGCGCTTTGCCCACCCCTTTGCCGCGCTGATCGGCGTCGATAAACAGCATCTCCACCTTGTTGCCGTTCAGGCCGATAAAGCCGCAGGGATGCCCCGGCCGCTCTTCGGCCACCCAGACGTTAACCGCCGGCAGGTAGTCGTTCAGCACCAGCGGGAACAGCTGCGCGATGTTGTCTTCGGTTAAAAAATGGTGAGTGGCGCGCACCGAACGCAGCCAGATATCTGCCAATTGCGCGTTGTCTTCCGCCGCGCGTGCTCTGATGGTAATCATCGAACTCTCTGCTATCTAAGTTGGAGGAAAAAAACTAGATAGAGGTTTTGTGGGGTTAGTGCCGAATTAACGTGGGTTAACGCCCTGCAAAGCGCCTCTGCAGTGGATCGAATAGGCCCGCCTTTCTGCCGGCGGTATAATAAATGTAATTCAGTAAGTTAATGCTTTCAACCGCCACAGGGCGCAATGGGGCGCCCGCCGCGTGATACACTGGCCGCTGAATGAGCGAGAGGGCAGCAGGATGGAAGCGGTACGCGCAGCGATAGAAAAACAGGTGCTCAGCCTGACCGGACTGGCGCTCGGCGGCGTCGATTTTGAGAACCCGCCGGGCGATCCGGGCTTGTTCGGCCCGCAGTCGGTCATCTGGCAGGTTCACCGCGATTTCACCCCGATGCTGTGCGGCGGCGTCAGCGCCTTGCTGCTGCAGATGCTGCACCCGCTGGCGCTGGCCGGGGTGTGGGATCACTCCAACTTCCGCGAAGATATGATTGGCCGCCTGCGCCGCACCAGCCAGTTCGTGTCGGTTACCACCTTCGGCCCGACCGCCGAGGCGCAGCGGCTGATTGCCAAAGTCAAAGCCATCCATCTGCGGGTGACCGGCGTCGGCAGCGACGGCACGCCTTATGCCGCCAGCGATCCGGCGCTGCTCACCTGGGTGCACGTCGCGGAGAGCAGCCGTTTTCTGGCCAGCCACCTGCGCTACCGCAACCCCCATCTTTCCCGCGAGTTACAGGATCAATACTACCGCGAAGCGGCGTGCGTGGCCGCCGCGCTGGGGGCGACCGCCATCCCTCAGTCCTGCGCGGAGGTCGAAGAGTACCTGCAGGCGATGCGGCCGCAGCTGGTCTGCGATGAACGCACGCAAGAGGTGGCGCGCATTCTGCTGAAGGCACCGGCGCCGAGCGCATTGGCGCGCCCGCTCGGCGGGGTGGTGATGCAGGCGGGCATCGATCTGTTACCCGATTGGGCGCAGCGGCAGTTCGGTTTTCATCCGGGCGCGCTGCGGCGGCGGCTGGTGCGAACGGGCGCCGCAGGACTCGGCAAGGTGCTGGGCGCGTCGATGCGCAACGGCTCCTATCAGCGCGCGGTGCGGCGCATCACTCAGCCGTTATGAGCCACAGCCGCTATAATTAACCTTTGTTTATCTTCGTTTACGGACGCTTTTGAGACTTTTACGGGTGATCCGTCCAGTAATGCGTTTTACACTTGGGGGCAAAGCCACATTCCATTTTTGGCGCGCAGCCGATTCTGCCGCGCCCTGACCCTATTGAGGTGATATGAACGAGTCATACGTACTTGCTGAAGTCAGCAATGAGAACCAGACGCTGGTCGCGGTGGTTCAGCAAGATCACCGGGCAGCCTATTTTTATATCTATCCCGCCGAAGCTTACAGCGATCGCTATCAGGTGCGCGCCTGCTGGCTGCGCAACCTGGCCGCCGCGCCGCTGCAGGAAGATCGCGCCGCGCTGGAACAAGGGCAGCCGCCGATGCTGGCGGCGGAGTATTGCCGCAACCTGGAAGGCGAAGCGCCGCTGAACCCGGAAGGGCTGATGGTGGTGTGGAGCGAAAGCGACGACGGCGCGGCCCTGTGGTATTACGGCCAACTGCTGGCGGTGATCCCCGGCTGGAGCCTGTATATCGACCATTCGGTGTGCTATTCGGCCAGCTGCATCAAGGAGAGCCCGTTGGCCTATCCGCTCGGTTCGGCCTCGACCAACACGCAATATGCGCAGGCGGAAAGCACCCGCCAGTTTTGGCGCAGCTGGCAGCGTGAAGAGGGCAACCCGTGGCCGAAGATGCAGCGCGATTTTCAGGCGCGCTATGAGTCGCATTTCGGCCCTTCGGTGAAGTACTACGCCATCGATCAGGGCAAGTGGCCACCGATGGCCATCACCCAGCACGAGCGCGACGGCATCTATTACTTCCTCACCATGGGGGTGAGCATCCGGCCGATGCCGTGGGTGGAGATCCTGTTCAACGACGAGGCTTCGCGCTATCGCCGCATGGAGATGGCGATCGCCATCGACAGCCAATACATGACCGAAGACAACGCGGTGCAGATGGCCAGCGCGCTGGCCGGTTTCGCGCACGCGCCGTGGGCGCGGCTGACCTGGATCGGCGAAGGGCATACGCTGGAGTCGGACGTGGCGCCGCTGGGCTACGAGGGTTATATTTTATCGTCGTCCTTCTACCCACATCACGCGCACCTGGCGCTGCCGCAGCAGTATGGCGACCCGGTGAACCTGTTTTGGGCCAGCCCGGTGTTTACCGCCGAGCGGCAGCTGGCGCACGCCACGCCGAACGGCGGGCACGATCTGGTGAACCGGCTGCGCGAGCAGGGCGTCGACCATATTTTCCGCCCGCGCCAGCCGGTGTGCTGACGCTATTTATCTTCTCTTCGGGAGCCGCCATGACCAGCGCGCTGTTGATTATCGATGTGCAGGAAGGATTGTTTACGCCGCCGCCGGCGGATGCCGCGGGCACCGTTGCGCGCATCAATCAGCTGAGCGAGCGCGCCCGCTTGGCGGGCGTGCCGGTTGTCGTGATTCAGCGCCACACTCCGGACGATGAGCTGCGGCACGGCAGCGTCGCCTGGCAAGTGCTCGCGGCGCTGAAGGTGGCGCCGGGCGATCACCGGGTGGATAAAACCACGCCGGACTCGTTCCTGCGCACCTCGCTCGGCGCGTTGCTGATCGCCCACGGCGTATCGCAGCTGGTGGTTTGCGGCTACTCCACGCCGTTTTGCATCGACACCACGGTGCGCAGCGCGGCGGCGCACGGTTATCCGGTGACGCTGGCCGCGGATGCCCACACCTGCCACGACAAACCCTATGCCGACGGTTTGCTGATCCGCACCCACCATAACGAGACGCTGTCGAATATCGAAAGCTTCGGCGTGCCGATCCGCGCCGTGCCCGCGGCGGACATCGTGTTCTGAGAACAGAAAAACGGGGGCCTCGGCCCCCGTTCGTTATTTCAGGCCCGCCCGCCGCGCCGCCACCTTGGCCAGCGCGGCCCAGTCCAGATCCGCATCCCCCTGCGCCATCGCGTCGAGGAAGTTGTCTTTCAGCACCCCGGCGAACGGCATCGGCGTATGGCTGTCGGCGCCGGCGGCCAGCGCCAGCCCGACGTCCTTCAGCCCCAGCGCCAGCCGGAACCCGGCGGGGGAATACTTCTCGGCGGCGATCAGCGCGCCATAGCCCTGATAGGCCGGGGCGGCGAAGACGGTGCTACTCAGCATCTGCAGGTAGTCGGCGCCGGACACGCCGTAGTTGCGCACCAGCGCGCTGCCTTCCGCCATCGCTTCAATGGCGCTGGCCAGCGTAAAGTTGGTGGCGATTTTGACCACGTTGGCCTGCGCCGGATCGGCGCCGAAGTGCCAGGTTTTCTGGCCGAGGGCATCGAACAGCGGCTGCGCTTGCTTCAGCCGCTCGCTATCGCCGGCCGCCAGAATATTCAGCTTGCCGGCGGCGGCCACGTCGACCCGCCCCAGCACCGGCGCGGCGAGATAGCCGATGCCGTGTTCCGCATGCAGCGCCGTCAAACGCTTGGCGAGTTCGACCGAGATGGTCGCCATATTGATATGCAGCGCGCCCGGTTTCATCCGTTGCAGCAACCCGCTGTCGACTACCACCTGTTGCGTGGCGGCATCGTCGGCCAGCATGGTGAGCAGCACGTCGGCATCGGCCAGCTGTTCCGGCCGTTCTGCCTGCTGCGCGCCGGCGCTCACCAGCGGCTGCGCCGCCTGTGGCGAGCGGTTCCATACCGTTAAGGCGAAGCCCGCCTGCAACAGGTTGGCCGCCATGGCGCTGCCCATCCCACCCAGTCCGGCAAATCCGATCTTCATCATGCGCTCCTTTTTCAGGTTGAAGGTTTTACCCTAGCGCGCCAGGCCAGGAACGCAAATGCCGGAGTGTAACGCCGTCTTACGCGCTATTGACGCGTTGCCGCTGCGGGTATACCTTGATGCCATGAATATATCGATGCACTCCACCCACAATCAGTCATGGTGGCGCCTCTTCTGAGGCGGCACGAGTATTCACATCTCTTATTAATGCCGCCGGTTTGGCGGCATTATTTTTTTGTGGCGTTGATCCGGCGGTCTACAGACCTTCAGGAGCACTGTCATGAGCTACACCATTCTTACCGGCGATCGCGCCACCGGCCCACTGCATTTAGGCCACTTCGTCGGCTCGCTGCGCCAGCGCGTCGAACTGCAGCACCAGCATAACCAAACGGTGATGGTGGCGGATCTGCAGGGGCTGACCGACAACGGCAACAACCCGCAAAAAATCAGCGCCAACGTGCTCAACGTGGTGGCCGACTATCTGGCGGTCGGCATCGATCCACACAAGACCACGATCTGCCTGCAGTCGGCGCTGCCGGCGTTGGCCGAGTTGACGATGTACTACCTTAATCTGGTCAGCGTGGCGCGGCTGGAGCGCAACCCGACGGTGAAAAACGAAATCGCCGAGAAGGATTTCGCCCGCAGCCTGCCTGCTGGTTTTCTGATCTATCCGGTCAGCCAGGCGGCGGACATCACCGCCTTCGGCGCCACCCACGTGCCGGTCGGTGAGGATCAGCTGCCGATGCTGGAGCAAACCAACGAGATCGTGCGGCGTTTCAACCACATCGTCGGCCAACCGATATTAACGGAGTGCCAGCCGCTGTTGAGCAACGTCGGGCGTCTGCCGGGGCTGGACGGGCAGGGCAAAATGTCAAAATCGCGCGGCAACGCCATTCAGCTTGGCGCCGGCGCCGACGAGGTGCACAAGGCGGTGATGAGCATGTTCACCGATCCCGGCCATCTCAACGTCAGCGATCCCGGCCGGGTGGAGGGCAACATGGTGTTCACCTATCTGGACGCCTTCTGCGAAGACGCCGCGCTGGTGGCGGAGCTGAAGGCGCACTACCGGCGCGGCGGGTTGGGGGACGTGAAAATCAAACGGCTGCTGGAGGATTGCCTGCAGAGCCTGCTCGAACCGATCCGCACCCGCCGCGCCGAATTCATCGCCGATAAAGGCGAGCTGACGCGCATCCTGCAGCACGGCACCCGCCGCGCGCATCAGGTCAGCCAGCAGACGCTGCGGCAGGTCAAGGCGGCGCTGGGGCTGGACTTCTTTAGCCTGGCGTGAGGCGAACGCCGGGGCGGCACGCGTCACGCCCCGGCCATAAAACCATCATCCCACTGTCATAAACTTATCCGTTAATAGGTGCCCATAATGATTAGCCACTGAAACCAGAGAAATCATATGGCTCAGGCACTGTTAAAATTGGCGCAGCACGACTTTCCAGGGCAGCACGCCGCCGCATCCCGCAAAGTGTTATCGGTAAAGGGACTCGGCAAGGCCTACAAAGCGCAGCAGCGCGTGCTGGATGACATCAATTTCGATCTGCACGCCGGCGAATTCGTGGCGGTGATCGGCCGCTCCGGCGCGGGCAAGTCCACGCTGCTGCACACCCTGAACGGCACCATTCCTTCCAGCTGCGGCGAGATGCTGCACTTCGAAGACGATGGCGCGGCGCAGGATATCGCCCAGCTGGCCGGCCGCCAGATGCGCCAATGGCGCGCGCGCTGCGGCATGATCTTCCAGGATTTCTGCCTGGTGCCGCGGCTGGACGTGATGACCAACGTGCTGCTGGGGCGCCTGAGCCACACCTCCACCCTGAAATCCTTCTTCAAACTGTTCGATGACACCGACCGCGCTCGCGCCATCGAGCTGTTGCAGTGGCTCAACATGCTGCCGCACGCGCTGCAGCGCGCCGAGAACCTCTCCGGCGGCCAGATGCAGCGCGTCGCCATCTGCCGCGCGCTGATGCAAAACCCGCAAATCCTGCTGGCCGATGAGCCGGTGGCGTCGCTCGATCCGAAAAACACCCGCCGCATCATGGACGCGCTGCAGAAAATCAGCGAAGACGGCATCGCGGTGATGGTGAACCTGCACTCGGTCGAACTGGTGAAAGAGTATTGCTCGCGGGTGATCGGCATCGCCCACGGGAAGATCGTGTTTGACGGGCATCCTTCGCAACTGAACGAACGGATCCTGCACCAGCTGTATGGCGAAGAAGCCAATCAGATCCATTGAAGCACTTTTGACCTTTACCCTTTACCCTTTACACACAAGGCACACCTGATGAAAAAAGTATTGAGTCTGACCACCCTGATGGCCGGCGCGATGATGGTATTTAATGCTGCCGCAGCGGATGCGCCGAAAGAGCTGAACCTGGGCATTCTCGGCGGCCAGAACGCCACCCAGCAGATCGGCGATAACCAGTGCGTGAAGCAGTTCCTGGATAAAGAGCTAAACGTCGATACTAAGCTGCGCAATTCGTCCGACTATTCCGGCGTGATCCAGGGTCTGCTGGGCGGCAAGATTGACCTGGTGCTGAGCATGTCGCCGTCGTCGTTCGCCTCGGTCTACATCAAGGATCCGAAAGCGGTGGACATCGTCGGCATCGCGGTCGATGACGTCGACCAGTCGCGCGGCTACCACTCGGTGGTGGTGGTGAAGGCCGGCAGCCCCTACCAGAAACTGGAAGATCTGAAGGGCAAGGCCATCGGCTTCGCCGATCCGGATTCCACCTCGGGCTTCCTGATCCCGAATCAGGCGTTTAAAAAGCTGTTCGGCGGCACGGTCGACAACAAATACAACAACACCTTCTCCAGCGTCACCTTCTCCGGCGGCCACGAGCAGGACATCCTCGGCGTGCTGAACGGCCAGTTCGAAGGCGCGGTGACCTGGGCGTCGATGATCGGCGACTACAACACCGGCTACACCAGCGGCGCGTTCACCCGCATGATCCGCATGGATCATCCAGACCTGATGAAGCAGATCCGCATCATCTGGCAGTCGCCGCTGATCCCGAACGGCCCGATCCTGGTGAGCAACTCGCTGCCGGCCGACTTCAAGGCCAAAGTGGTCACCGCCATCAAGAAGCTGGATAAAGACGATCACCAGTGCTTTATCAAAGCGATGGGCGGCAAGCAGCACATCGGCGACACCACCCTGGCGGAATACCAGACCATCATCGATATGAAGCGTGAGCTGACTAAAGGCGACCGTTAATTCCTGGCTGCCTCGGCCGTCCGAATGAAGGGGTTCAGCGTGCTGAGCCCCTTGTTCCATAAAGATGGAAGACCTCTTTTGAATACCGATTTCGCACACTATTACCAACGGATCCGCAGCAAGCAAAAGCGTGAAGCGCTGCTGTGGTCGCTCGGGCTGGTGGCGCTGTACTTGGGCGCCGGCAACCTCGCCGAGTTCAACCTGCACACCGTCTGGGTGTCTATTCCGCACTTCTTCGACTACCTCGCCGAAACCATTCCGACGCTGCATTGGCCTCTGCTGTTCGCCGATGGGCGTACCGAGGGCTCGCTGGCCTACTGGGGTTACCGCCTGAATATCCAGCTGCCGCTGATCTGGGAGACCCTGCAGCTGGCGCTGGCGGCGACCATTTTCTCGGTGCTGGTGGCGACCGTGCTGGCATTTCTGGCGGCCGGCAATACCTATACCCCGGCCTCGGTGCGGCTGGCGATCCGTACGCTGGTGGCGTTCTTGCGCACCATGCCGGAGCTGGCGTGGGCGGTGATGTTCGTGATGGCGTTCGGCATCGGCGCCATTCCCGGCTTCCTGGCGCTGGCGCTGCACACCATCGGCAGCCTGACCAAGCTGTTCTACGAATCGATAGAAACCGCCTCCAACAAACCGGTGCGCGGGCTGGCGGCCTGCGGCGCCACGCCGCTGCAGCGCATGCGCTTCGGCCTGTGGCCGCAGGTGAAGCCGGTGTTTCTCTCCTACAGCTTCATGCGGCTGGAGATCAACTTCCGTCAGTCGACCATTTTGGGGCTGGTGGGGGCGGGCGGCATCGGCCAGGAGCTGATGACCAACATTAAACTCGATCGCTACGATCAGGTCAGCATGACGCTGCTGCTGATCATCGTGGTGGTTTCCGTGCTCGACTATGTGTCGGGCGAGCTGCGCAAGCGCGTGGTGGAGGGGGCAAAATGATAGCGGGCACTCCGGCGTCGGCGAAAACGCTGCGCCAGTTGAAACAACAGCATCCGGCGATCTTCGCGCAGCAGGGGCGCTACCTGCGCACCGTTGGCCTGATCGCGCTGGCGATCGTGCTGTACTACGTGTTCTTCTTCCTGGTGTTCGGCATTACCTGGCCGCAGTTTATCAACGGCTGTCAGCAGCTGGGGCGCTATTTCCTGCGCATGTTCGTCTGGCACGACTTCGTCAACTGGCCGTTCATGTACTACTTCCAGCAGATCGGCATCACCATCGCCATCGTGTTCGCCGGCACCATTACCGCGTCGCTGATCGCGCTGCCGCTGTCGTTCTTCGCCGCACGCAACGTGATGTCGACGCCGCTGCTGCGGCCGATCTCCGTGCTGGTGCGCCGCTTGCTGGACGTGCTGCGCGGTATCGACATGGCGATCTGGGGGCTTATCTTCGTGCGCGCCGTCGGCATGGGGCCGCTGGCCGGGGTGTTGGCGATCGTGATGCAGGACGTCGGGCTGCTGGGCAAACTGTACGCCGAAGGGCACGAGGCGGTGGACAAGTCCCCCAGCCGTGGTCTGACGGCGGTAGGCGCCAACGGGTTGCAGAAGCACCGCTACGGCATCTTCACCCAATCGTTCCCCACCTTCCTGGCGCTCAGCCTGTACCAGATCGAGTCCAACACCCGCTCTGCGGCGGTGCTGGGCTTCGTCGGCGCCGGCGGCATCGGCCTGGTATACGCGGAGAACATGCGGCTGTGGAACTGGGACGTGGTGATGTTCATCACCCTGATCCTGGTGGTGGTGGTGATGATCATGGATAAGGTCTCGTCGATGTTGCGCAACAAGTACATCATCGGCGAAGACATCCCGCTGTATCAGCAAAAAAGCCAAATCGATTGAGAAACCCCTTGCCGATCCCTATACTGCCGCACATTCAAGGTGTGTGGCAGTCATTTCGTTTCGCAATGTGCGCACGTCCCCGTTAGACAAATAAGGCAATGCAATCCCATGATGAACAACGACGTGCTGCGCAGCGTGCGCTATATGCTGAGCATTAACAATGCCAAAATGGTCGAGATTATTAAACTGGACGATTTCGAGGTGGCGGTGTCGGCGATGGACGCTTACGTGATCAAAGAAGGCGAGCCGGGCTACGAGAAGTGCCCGGACGAAGTGATGGCGCACTTCCTCAACGGCCTGGTGTTCTTCAAGCGCGGCAAGGACGACAAGTTCCCTGCGCCGGCGGTTGAGCTGCCGATCACCAATAACCTGGTGCTGAAAAAGCTGCGCGTGGCGTTTGAGCTGAAAGACACCGATATGCACCAGATCTTCACCGCGGTGGACTTCCGTATCTCCAAGCCGGAGCTGAGCGCGCTGTTCCGCAAAGAAGGCACCAAGAACTACCGCCCGTGCGGCGATCAGATGCTGCGCTACTTCCTCAAAGGGCTGGCGCAGCGCGTTCGCGGCGAGTAACGCGCAGCGTTCACCGAGCCTCAGGCGCAATCGCAAGGTTGCGCCTTTTTTATTGCCGCTCTCCCGCCCGCCGTTGTTGTACTGGCCCTCAGCCATCCGCCATCGATGGTGGACGGGCCGCCCCTCCGGTTACTTTCTCATGGTCAATTCAATCCCCCCAACCATGAGGAAAGCAGGATGCCAACCATCACGAAAACCCAATCACTTTACACGTTGACCCGGCCGGTCTGGCTGGATGCGGCAGGCATGAGCAAGGGTATCGACCACGATCGTCAGCACCTGGGCATCATTCTCGCCGCCGGGCAGGTGCTGCGAGTGCGGCAGACCAACGCGGCGTTTACCGGCAAGCTCACGCTGCGCTTGCTGAATGACGACAGCAAAACGGAGGCTGAATTCAGCGTCGGCGCGAGCTGGGTCGAGGCCCAGGTCAATGCCGTCTCGGTGCCGTTCATCGATACGCCGTACGGGCAGGGCGAACCGGCGCTGGAGTTCGAGTATCCGGACACGGCGAAAGCGCTGCCGGTTTATCGCCGTGGCGAAAACGAAGCCGTATTTTTCGCCCGCTGGGACGATCGGGACGCCGAGTTTGCCCTGGTCGATGCGGAATACGCGGTGTTGCTGGTGCCGAAAATCAGTAAACCGGCGCTGAAGTCGCTGGGCGAAGCGAAAAACATCGACGGGCTGATCGCCTACTATGACCGCATTTTCACCTTCTACAATGCGCTGACCGGCGTCTCGTTCGAGGCTGAACACGAATCCGATCGTAATATTCGCAACCGCTACTTTATGAAGGCCGATAAACACGGCGCCGGCGCCGCGTATTACGGCGGCCGCTGGACGGCGGAAACCAGCAACTCGGTCAGCAGCTTCTGGCTGACGCCGAAAGACAGCAACTGGGGCAGCCTGCATGAGATCGCGCACGGCTATCAGGGGCACTTTATGGGCGACAAATATTTCTCCACCGGTGAGATGTGGAACAATATTTACGCCGCTTGCTATCAGGACGTGATGCTGGGAGAGCGCAAATACCAGGAAGGGTGGCTGTATAACTACGGCAACGCGGCCGGCGTCGAGAAGAAAATCGTCGATCTGATCGCTCAGGGCACGCCGCTCAACCAGTGGGATCTGCGCTCCAAGCTGTTCTTCGCGATGCTGATGGTCGACAAGGCAGGCAAGAACGCCTTCACGCACTTTAACCAGCAGTATCGCCAAAGCTGCAATACGCCGGGCTTCGTGCCGTCCGAGCATGCCTTGCTGGACCTGCTGTCGGCAAGCTTCGCCGCGGCCGGCGAGCAAATCGACGTGACGCCGTTCGTCGAGTTGACCGGCGGCGTGATCACCCAAGCGCAGCGCGACCGCAACGCGTTCAGCCACGCCAAGGCGGTGTATCCGCTGTATCAACTGGTGGATGCGCAGAGTTTGCCGGCGGTGCAGGCACAGCTGAAGCTGGATTCCTCCCTGCGCCTGGTCGATTCCTGTCAGCTCAAGGCGAGCGGCCTGAAAGGCGATGTCGCCCTGAGTCTGGATATCGATGACTTTGCGCAGCTCTACGGTGAGGATCTGGTGCTGATGGAAGGGGCGCGCTATGCCTACAAGGTTCGTATCGACGCGCCGACCCTGGCCCTGAATGCGTTGCCGATCGGCGTGTACACCCTGCGGTTGCCGACCGGCAAGGATCGCAAATATCGGCCGACGGCGGGTTACCTGACGGTGAAGCAGGGGAAAAACGCGGTAACGCTTCGCTTCGAACGCAAAGCCGCTTCGCCGATCGTTTCACAGGAGATCGCTCTGTTGGGCCTGAGCGATGCGGTCTTCGCCACCGTGGTCGCCGATCGCGCCAAGGGCGCAGTGGTGGTTGACGTGACCAGTACCACGCCGCATTCCTACTTCCCCGGTGAAACCTATGCCCGGGTGACGCTGCGCGATCGGCAGGGCGCGGTGCGCTTCACTAAGGAGATTCAGGGCACTCAGGCTACGTTGAGTCACGACGAACTGCCGTTTGCCGAGGGCGATGACATCGAGATTTACCATGTGGAGCCGAGCCGGGTGCGTTTGAATCCGGCTGCGGCCGGCGTCATCGACAACAAAAACAAAACCAACGTGCTGCGTATCGAAACCAGCGGGCTGAAAAACCCGGCGTTGCCCGGCGATCCCGAGCAGGCGCTGCTGACGCGCCTGGAACAGGCGGCACAGCGTTTGCGACGCCTGCTGCCGGCCTACTACGCGCCGTCGTCGTCGTTCAAGGACGATATTTATCTGGCGATCGGCGCCTTCGCCGAGCCGCAGCGCGAGTCGCTGTTGGCGACCTATCGGGATTGCCTGCCGGCCGACAATACGCCGCCGGGCGCTAACGTCGGCAATGCGTTTACCGTGGTTTGCAAAGGGATCGGCGATCGCCAGTTTCTGACCGGCGCCGTCGATCTGGTGAAGAAAACCGTGACCGTGACGCTGGCGGCGGGGATTGCCCACCACTACTTTGCCGACAGCTACGCCTTCCTCAGCGTGACGGATGCGGACGGCAACACCTTGCTCAGCTACGACGTCATCGGCAGCCAAAATCAGCCGGCTAAAACCTGGGTGCTGCCGCTGTCGGGCTACGGCGGTGAGGTGATCCACCTGCGGCATGAAGAGCCGGACAACCGTCTGGCGATCGTCAACGAGATGCAGCACGTGCGGTTGGCGGAGAAGGGCAAGCAACAGACCTACTGCATTACCTCGATCGGTTTGAAACGTATCAACGACTGATCCACATCCCCCTCCCGGGGCGGCGAGCGTCGTCGCCCCGGTTTTCCTCTGCATCATCCCCTTATTGCACTCTTTTTGTTCTCCCGCTGCGCGCCGCTGGTGCAGCCCATTCGCCGCCGTCGTCATAAGTTTTAATTATAATTTATTGAAATCATGAGATTAAAAATTGGCACGCCGGTTGCTCTGTTGAATTCCATCTTGTGTACCAGATGGAATTCAGCCGATGAGCGACCCTGTTGAAACGTGCGGTTTTACCCTCAGTGAATGGCAGCACCATTATCAAACCCGTCCGGCGGGCGAGCGCCTCGCCTGCGTCAGCGCCACGATTGAAGCGCTGGTCGCCGATTTGGATTCAGACGACAACGCCTGGCTGTATCTCGCCACCCCGGCGCAGCGCGAGCGGCAGTATCGGCAACTGGCACAGAGGCTCGAAGCAGTCGCCGGCGATCTCAGCCGCCTGCCGCTGTTCGGCGTGCCCTTCGCCATCAAAGACAATATCGACGTCGGCGGCTGGCCGACCAGCGCCGCCTGCCCGGCGTTCACCTATCAGGCCGCGGCGGACGCCACCGTGGTCGCCAACCTGCGCGCCGCCGGGGCGATCGCCATCGGTAAAACCAACCTCGACCAGTTCGCTACCGGGTTGGTGGGCACCCGCTCACCCTATGGCGCAGTGGTCAACAGCTTCGACAGCCGCTACGTCAGCGGCGGCTCCAGCTCCGGCTCCGCCTCGGTGGTGGCGCGCGGCCTGGTGCCGTTCGCGCTGGGCACTGACACCGCCGGTTCGGGGCGCGTGCCCGCCGGGTTCAACAACATCGTCGGGCTGAAGCCGACCAAGGGCCGATTGTCCAACCGCGGCGTGGTGCCGGCCTGCCGGTTGAACGATACGGTGTCGGTCTTCGCGCTGACGGTGGCCGATGCCGCGCAGGTGGCGGAACTGGCGAGCGGCTTTGACGAAGCAGATCCGTATTCCCGCCCCGATCCGCATACCGCGCCGGCGGATATCCCCGCCGCGCCGCGTTTTGCCGTTCCCGCCCAGCTGGAGTTTTTCGGTGACGTGCAGGCCGAGCGGGCGTTTCACCGCGCGCTGGCGCAGCTGCAGGCGGGCGGCGCCACGTTGGAACCCCTCGATTTCGCGCCGTTTCGTACCCTGGCGGAGCAGCTGTATTACGGCCCCTGGGTGGCGGAGCGCACCGTGGCGATTGAGCAGGTGCTGGAAGCGAGCCCGCAGGCTATCGACCCGGTGGTGCGCGGCATCGTCGGCAACGGCCTGGGCTACAGCGCCTGCGACGCCTACAAGGCGGAATACCTGCGCGCCGAGCTGGCGCGGCAGATCGCCCAGCGGCTGGCGCCATTCGACGCGCTGGTGGTGCCGACCGCGCCCACTATTCGCACCCTGGCGGAGATGGCGCAGGAGCCGGTGCTGTTCAATTCGCAGTTCGGCACTTACACCAATTTCACCAACCTGGCCGATCTGAGCGCACTGGCGCTGCCGGGGCCGCTGCGCGAAGACGGCCTGCCGGCGGGCATCACCCTGATTGCGCCCGCCTGGCATGACCGGGCGTTGGCGGCGTTTGGCGTGCGCTGGCAACGGCAAAGCGCCTTACCGCTCGGGGCAACCGGCCGGGCATTGCCGCCGCAACCCGCGCCGGCGCCGTCTTCGGGACACGTGCGTTTGGCGGTAGTGGGCGCTCACCTCAGCGGTATGCCGCTCAACGTCCAGCTGACGCAGCGCGACGCGGTGCGGGTGGAGCAAACCGTCACCGCCCCCTGTTACCGCCTCTACGCGCTGGCCGATACCGAGCCGCCGAAGCCGGGGCTGGCGCGTGTGGCGCAGGGAGCGGCGATCCGTCTTGAGCTGTGGGACATCCCGCTGGCCCGTTTCGGCGAGTTTGTGGCGGAAATTCCGGCGCCCTTGGGTATCGGCACGCTGCTGCTGGCGGACGGCCGGCGGGTGAAGGGGTTTATCTGCGAAGCCTGGGCGCTGGAAGGCGCCACGGATATTACCGAGTTTGGCGGCTGGCGCGACTATCTCGCCGGCGTTAAGGGGGCATGAACATGTTTACTACCGTACTGATCGCTAACCGCGGAGAGATCGCCTGCCGCGCCATTCGCACTCTGAAACGCCTGGGCGTCACCAGCGTAGCGGTCTATTCCGACGCCGACCGCAATGCGCCGCACGTCACCGAAGCCGACAGGGCGGTGGCGCTCGGCGGCGACAAGGCCGCCGACAGCTACCTGAGCATCGACAAGATCCTTGCGGCGGCGGCAGCCACCGGCGCGCAGGCGATCTACCCCGGCTACGGCTTTTTGTCCGAGAGCGCCGAGTTTGCCGACGCCTGCGAGACGGCGGGAATCGCCTTTATCGGCCCGACGGCGGCGCAGATGCGCGAGTTCGGCCTCAAGCACCGGGCGCGCGAGCTGGCGGCGTTGGCCGGGGTGCCGATGACGCCGGGCACCGGCTTGCTGGAGAGCGTGGAGCAGGCGGTTGCCGCCGCCGCGCGCATCGGCTACCCGGTGATGCTGAAAAGCACCGCCGGCGGCGGCGGCATCGGCCTGACGCGCTGTGACGACGAGGCGGCGCTGCGCGAGGCATACGACAGCGTCAAACGGCTGGGAGAGCAGTTCTTCCGCGACGCCGGCGCCTTTATCGAACGCTTCGTCGATCGGGCGCGCCACGTCGAGGTGCAGATTTTCGGCGACGGCCAGGGGCGGGTGGCGGCGCTCGGCGAGCGCGACTGCTCGCTGCAGCGCCGCAACCAAAAAGTGGTGGAGGAAACCCCGGCGCCACACCTGCCGGCGGCGACCCGCCAGGCGCTGCAGCGGGCGGCGGTGGCGCTGGGCGAGTCGGTAAATTACCGCAGCGCCGGCACCGTGGAATTTATTTACGACGCCGCGCGCGACGAGTTTTACTTCCTCGAAGTGAACACCCGCTTACAGGTCGAACACCCGGTCACCGAGATGGTCACCGGCCTGGATCTGATCGAATGCATGCTGCAGGTGGCGGCGGGCGATGCGCTGGATTGGGCGGCGTTGCAACGCACGCCGCAGGGCGCGGCGATCGAAGTGCGCCTCTATGCCGAAGATCCGCTGAAAAACTTCCAGCCCAGCCCCGGCGTGCTGACCGAGGTGCATTTCCCCGCCGACGTGCGCCTCGACGGTTGGGTGGCGACCGGCAGCGAAGTCTCGGCGTTTTACGACCCGATGATCGCCAAGCTGATCGTACACGGCGCTGACCGCGCGCAGGCGCTGGAAAAACTGCGCGTGGCGCTGGCGGCGACCCGTTTGCACGGCATCGCCACCAACCTCGATTACCTGCGGCAGGTGATCGCCACGCCGCAATTTCAGCGCGGCGACGTTTGGACGCGCCTGCTGGACGATTTGCATTACCAGCCGCACTGCCTCGAAGTGCTGCAACCCGGCACCTACAGCAGCGTGCAGGACTATCCCGGCCGCCTCGGCTATTGGGACATCGGCGTGCCGCCGTCCGGCCCGATGGACGACTTCGCGTTCCGGCTGGCCAACCGCATCGTCGGCAACCACCCGGCGGCGGCCGGGCTGGAGTTCACCCTGCAGGGGCCGACGCTGCGCTTTCACTGCGACGCCACCATCGCGCTGACGGGTGCCAGCTGCCCGGCCGATCTGGACGGCGAAGCGGTCGCCTACTGGCGGCCGATCGCGGTGCGGGCCGGGCAGGTGCTGACGCTGGGGCGCGCCACGCACGGTTGCCGCACCTATCTGGCGGTACGCAACGGCTTCGACGTGCCGGTGTATCTCGGCAGCCGTTCCACCTTCGCGCTCGGCCAGTTCGGCGGCCACGCCGGGCGCACCTTGCGCGTGGCGGACATGCTGGCGATCGCTCAACCGGAATTGGCCGCCAGCACCACGCCGGCGCCGATCGCCGCGCCGCAGGTGATGGACGACAGCCTGATCCCGCACTACGGCGACCAGTGGCACATCGGCGTGCTGTACGGGCCGCACGGCGCGCCGGACTTTTTCACCGCCGAATCGATAGACGCCTTCTTCGCCACCGACTGGCAGGTGCATTACAACTCCAATCGCCTCGGCGTGCGCCTGTCGGGGCCGAAGCCCGAGTGGGCGAGAGAGGACGGCGGCGAAGCCGGTTTGCATCCTTCTAACGTGCACGACTGCGAGTACGCCATCGGCGCGATCAATTTCACCGGCGACTTCCCGGTGATCCTGACCCGCGACGGGCCGAGCCTCGGTGGCTTCGTCTGCCCGGTGACCATCGCCAAGGCCGAGCTGTGGAAAGTGGGGCAGGTGAAGCCGGGCGACCGCATCCGGTTCCATCCGATCGGTTTTCGCCAGGCGCAGTCGCTGGAACAGGCGCAGCTCGGCAGCATCGAAGCGCTGGCGGCGGTGAAGGCCATCACCCTGCCGCCGCCGGATCTGGCCCCGGCGGATACCGTTTCCGCCGCGGTGCTGGCGGCGCTGCCGGCGGCGGAAGGGCGCCCGGCGGTGGCGTATCGCCAGGCGGGAGACGGCTACATCCTGATGGAGTACGGCGACAACGTGCTCGATCTGGCGCTGCGGCTGCGCATTCATCTGCTGATGCAGTCGCTGCGGCAGGAGGCGATACCGGGCGTGGCGGAGCTGGCGCCGGGCGTGCGTTCGCTGCAGATCCGCTACGACAGCCGGCTGATAAGCCAGGCCGATCTGCTGCAGCGCCTGCTGGCGCGCGAACGGGCGCTGGGGGACGTCAGCCGCCTGAAGGTACCGACGCGCACCGTCTGGCTGCCGATGGCGTTCGAGGATTCGGCCACGCTGGGGGCGGTCGATCGCTATCAGCAGACGGTGCGCGCTTCGGCACCCTGGCTGCCGAACAACGTCGATTTCATTCAGCGCATCAACGGCCTGAGCCGGCGCGAGCAGGTGCGCGACATCCTGTTCGACGCCAGCTACCTGATCCTCGGTCTGGGAGACGTTTACCTCGGCGCGCCCTGCGCGGTGCCGCTCGATCCGCGCCATCGCCTGCTGAGCTCCAAATACAACCCGGCGCGCACCCACACCGCCGAAGGAACGGTCGGCATCGGCGGCATGTACATGTGCATCTACGGCATGGACTCGCCGGGCGGTTACCAACTGGTGGGGCGCACGCTGCCGATCTGGAACAAATTCCTCAAAAACCCGCAGTTCACCGCCGGTGAGCCCTGGCTGCTGCGCTTCTTCGATCAGGTGCGCTTCTACCCGGTCAGCGAGCAAGAACTGGACGAGCAGCGCGAAGCGTTCCGCGAAGGGCGCATGCAGGTGCGCATCGAAGAGAGCGAATTCGACTTCGCCGCCTACACCGATTTCCTGGCCGACAACGCCGGGGCGATCGCCGACTTCCAGCATCGCCAGCAGCAGGCGTTCAACGCCGAAGTGGCGCGCTGGCGCAGCGATGACGACGAGGCCGAGGCGCAGCTGTTGCCGCCGGTTGAAGAAGACGCGATCGACGGCGATCTGGTCAGCGCCGATCTGAACGGCAGCGTGTGGAAGATCCTGGTGGAGCCGGGGCAGGCGGTGGCGGCCGGGCAGCCGCTGATCGTGGTCGAGGCGATGAAGATGGAATTGGCGGTCACCGCGCCGCGCGCCGGGATCGTCAAACGCATCAGCTGCCGGCAGGGGCGGCCGGTCGGGCCGGGCGACGCCCTGCTGTGGCTGGAAAAAGCGATCTGAACGGAGGGGCGAAGATGCAAATCACCAACGGAGAGCACAAGGCGCGGCCGGAGGGGCTGGCGGAGCGCATTTATCTGCAGCTCAAGGCCGACATCTTCGAGTTTCGCCTGCTGCCGGGCGATCGCTTCAGCGAAAGTGACGTGGCGCAGCGCATGGCGGCCAGCCGCACGCCGGTGCGTCAGGCGCTGTTTCGACTCGAGCGCGAAGGCTATGTCGAGGTGCTGTTTCGCAGCGGCTGGCAGGTGCGGCCGTTCGATTTTGCCTACTTCGAAGAGCTGTACGACCTGCGCATCGTGCTGGAACAAGAGGCGGTGAAACGGCTGTGCGAATGGCCGGCCGGGGAAACGCCGGCCGCGCTGGCGGCGCTGAACCGTTTTTGGACCGAAGCGCCGCGTCTGGCGGACGGCCAGGCGGTGTCGCAGCACGACGAGCAGTTTCATCAGGCGTTGGTGGCCGCGGCGGGCAACGGCGAGATGGCGCGCATTCACCGCGAGCTGACCGAAAAGATCCGCATCATTCGCCGGCTGGATTTCACCCAGCAGGCGCGGGTGGACGCCACCTACCGCGAACACGCCGCCATTTTGCAGGCGATCCTGCAGCGGCAAAGTGGGGCGGCGCAAGCGCTGCTCGGCGAGCATATTGCCGTCAGCAAGGCAGAGGTACGAAAAATAACGCTGCACATGTTGCACCAGGCGCGGGCCCAGCAGCCGGCGCGCTCGGCGTAACGATTTTGATTTCACACACATCAGGAGTTTGAACTATGCAACGTCGTCGTTTTATCAAAGCTTTTGCGCTGTCCGCCGCCGCTGTCGGCCTGGGCCTGGCCTGGAGCGCGCAGGCCGCCGACACCATCAAGGTCGGCATTCTGAGTTCGCTTTCCGGCACCATGGCGATTTCCGAGACGCCGCTGAAGGATGTGGCGCTGATGACCATCGACGAGATCAACGCTAAAGGCGGGGTGCTCGGCAAAAAGCTGGAGCCGGTGGTGGTGGATCCGGCCTCCAACTGGCCGCTGTTCGCCGAAAAGGCGCGCCAGCTGCTGAGCCAGGACAAGGTGGCGGCGGTGTTCGGCTGCTGGACTTCGGTGTCGCGCAAGTCGGTGCTGCCGGTGTTTGAGGAGCTGAACGGGCTGCTGTTCTACCCGGTGCAATACGAGGGCGAAGAGATGTCACCGAACGTGTTCTATACCGGCGCGGCGCCGAACCAGCAGGCGATCCCGGCGGTGGAATACCTGCTGAGCGAGGACGGCGGCGGCGCCAAGCGCTTCTTCCTGCTGGGCACCGATTACGTCTATCCGCGCACCACCAACAAGATCCTGCGCGCCTTCCTGCACAGCAAAGGCGTACAGGACAAGGATATCGAAGAGGTCTACACGCCGTTCGGCTACAGCGATTACCAGACCATCGTCGCCAACATCAAAAAATTCGCCGCCGGCGGCAACACGGCGGTGATCTCCACCATCAACGGCGACTCCAACGTGCCGTTCTACAAAGAGCTGGCCAACCAGGGCGTCAAGGCCACCGACGTGCCGGTGATCGCCTTCTCGGTCGGCGAGGAAGAGCTGCGCGGCATCGACACCAAGCCGCTGGTGGGCAACCTGGCGGCCTGGAACTACTTCGAATCGCTGGATAACCCGACCAACAAGCAGTTTGTCAGCCAGTGGAAAGCCTACGCCAAGGCGCACAACCTGCCGAATTACGCCACCGCGGTGACCAACGATCCGATGGAGGCCACCTACGTCGGCCTCCACATGTGGGCGCAGGCGGTGGAAAAGGCCGGCACCACCGACGTCGATAAGGTGCGCGCGGCGATGGCCGGGCAAACCTTCGCCGCGCCGTCGGGCTTCACGCTGACCATGGACCAGACCAATCACCACCTGCACAAGCCGGTGATGATCGGCGAGATCGAGGGCAACGGCCAGTTCAACGTGGTGTGGCAGACCGAGGCACCGGTGCGCGCGCAGCCGTGGAGCCCGTATATCGCCGGCAACGACAAAAAACCGGATTACCCGGTGAAAGGCAGCAAGTAACGTCACTCAGCGCCGGCGCGGCCCAGCGCCCGCCGGCCCAACAGAAGAGGCAGCTGATGCAATCTCCGTTTTTATCCTCTCTGCGCGTCGGGCTGTGGCTGCTGTGCGCCTGGCCCCTGCTGGCGCAGGCCGGGCCGGCCGATGAGTTCGCGGCGGCCAACCGTGCGCAGCAGGCCAAGTTGCTGCAGGCCTGGGCGGCCGAGCCGGACGCCGCGCGCCTGCCGCTGCTGCAGGGGCTGCAGCAGGAAACCGTGGCGATCGACGGGGCGAAGCGCGTCTTTATCCGCCAGGGCGATCGCTATCTGCCGCTCGAGGGCGAGGCGGCCCCGGTTGGCGAACCGAAGAAGGTGTGGCTGAACAACCGGCTGCGCATTCTGATCGCCAATGCGCTGTCGGCGCAGCGGCTGGTCAGCGCGGACGCGGCGGTGCGGCTGCAGGCGGCGACCGCGCTGCAGCGCGAAGCGCAGGGCGAGCAGTTGCCGCTGTTGACTCGGCGGCTGGCGCAGGAGAAAGACCCGCAGGTACGCGACGCGCTGAGCATTGCGCTGGCGAACCTGCAATTGACCGACGCCAGTCCGCAGGTGCGCTTCAATGCGGTGCGGCTGCTGGGGGAATCGGGCGAGCCGGAAACCCGCGCGCGGCTGCAGGCGTTGACCGACGCCGCTCACGAGCCGGACGCCGCGGTGCGTGCCGAGGCGCAACGCAGCCTGCAGCGGGTGCAGCATCGCCTGATGATCGGCGATCTGCTCGGCCAGGCGTTCAGCGGCCTGTCGCTCGGCTCGATCCTGCTGCTGGCGGCGCTCGGGCTGGCGATCACCTACGGCCTGCTCGGCGTCATCAATATGGCGCACGGCGAAATGCTGATGCTCGGCGCCTATTCCGCTTACCTGGTGCAGGGGCTGTTTCAGCAGTTTGCGCCGCAGTGGCTGGCGCTCTACCCGCTGGCGGCGCTGCCGGTGGCGTTCGCCATCACCGCCGGGATCGGCATGCTGCTGGAGCGCACGGTGATCCGCCACCTGTACGGCCGGCCGCTGGAAACCCTGCTGGCCACCTGGGGCATCAGCCTGGTGCTGATCCAACTGGTGCGGGTGCTGTTCGGCGCGCAGAACGTCGAGGTCGCCAACCCGGCGTGGCTGTCGGGCGGCGTGCAGCTGCTGCCGAACCTGGTGCTGCCGTGGAACCGCATCGCGGTGATCGCGTTCGTGCTGTTGGTGCTGGCGCTGACCTGGCTGCTGCTGAACAAGACCCGGCTCGGCATGAACGTGCGCGCGGTGACGCAAAACCGCGCGATGGCGGCCTGCTGCGGCGTGCCCACCGGTCGGGTGGACATGCTGGCCTTCGGGCTGGGATCCGGCATCGCCGGGCTCGGCGGGGTGGCGCTGTCGCAGTTGGGCAACGTCGGGCCGGAGCTGGGGCAAGGTTACATCATCGATTCGTTCCTGGTGGTGGTGCTCGGCGGCGTCGGCCAGCTGGCGGGGACGGTGGCGGCGGCTTTCGGCCTCGGCATCGTCAACAAGATCCTCGAGCCGCAGATCGGCGCCGTGTTGGGCAAGATCCTGATCCTGGTGCTGATCGTTCTGTTTATTCAAAAGCGCCCGCAGGGGCTGTTCGCCCTCAAGGGCAGGGTGATTGACTGATGAGCCAACCATTGACCGTAACCGGCGTGCAGAAAGCGCCCCGGCTGGCGTTGAGCATCGGCGCGCTGGCGTTGCTGGTGCTGCTGGTGATGCCGTTCTTGACGCTGTTGCCGGCGGATCATCCGCTGGCGGTGTCCACCTATACCCTGACGCTGGCGGGCAAGATCCTGTGCTACGCGGTGGTGGCGGTGGCGCTCGATCTGGTGTGGGGCTATGCCGGGCTGCTGTCGCTCGGCCACGGGCTGTTCTTCGCGCTCGGCGGCTACGCCATGGGCATGTACCTGATGCGGCAGGCGGCGGGCGACGGGCTGCCGGCGTTTATGGCGTTCCTCTCCTGGAATGAGCTGCCGTGGTTCTGGAGCGGCACCCAGCATTTCGCCTGGGCGCTGTGCCTGATCGTGCTGGTGCCGGGCCTGCTGGCCTTCCTGTTCGGCTACTTCGCCTTCCGCTCGAAAATCAAAGGGGTGTATTTCTCGATCATGACCCAGGCGCTGACCTATGCCGGCATGCTGCTGTTCTTTCGCAACGAGACCGGCTTCGGCGGCAATAACGGCTTTACCGGTTTCACCACGCTGCTCGGCTTTCCCATCACCGCCGCCGGCACGCGGGTGGCGCTGTTCCTGGCGACGGTGCTGCTGCTGGCCGCCAGCCTGGCCATCGGCTTTGCGCTGGCGCGCAGCAAGTTCGGCCGGGTGCTGACCGCGGTGCGCGATGCGGAAAACCGGCTGACCTTCTGCGGCTACGATCCGAAGGGCTTCAAGCTGTTCGTCTGGACGCTGTCGGCGGTGCTGTGCGGGCTGGCCGGCGCGCTCTATGTGCCGCAGGTCGGCATCATCAACCCCGGCGAAATGTCGCCGACCAACTCGATCGAGGCCGCCATCTGGGTGGCGCTCGGCGGGCGCGGCACGCTGGTGGGGCCGCTGCTCGGCGCCGGCATCGTGAACGGCGCCAAGAGCTGGTTCACCATGGCCATTCCCGAATACTGGCAGTTCTTCCTCGGCCTGATGTTTATCGTCGTCACGCTGTTTCTGCCCAAAGGGGTGATCGGCCTGCTGCGCCGGAGGAAAACCTCATGAAAGCGATGCAAGTGACCGACGAGCTGTTTACCCACCCGCTGCCGGCGGATAAATACCGGCAGCAAACCGATCCGGTGCTGCAGCTCGACAACGTCAACGTCAGCTTCGACGGTTTTCGCGCGCTGACCGATCTGTCGCTGCGCATTGGCGTCGGCGAACTGCGCTGCGTGATCGGCCCCAACGGCGCTGGCAAGACCACGCTGATGGATGTGATCACCGGCAAGACCCGGCCGGACAGCGGCAGGGTGTTTTACGATCAGACCGTCGATCTAACCCGGCTGGCGCCGATGCAGATCGCCCACGCCGGCATCGGCCGCAAGTTTCAAAAACCGACGGTGTTCGAGGCGCTGACGGTGTTCGAAAATCTGGAGATCGCGCAGAAAACCCGCAAGTCGGTGTGGGCCTGCCTGCGCGCCCGCCTGAGCAGCGAACAGCGCGACCGCATCGACGAGATGCTGAAGACCCTGCGGCTGGGGCATGAACGCCACCGGCCCGCCGGGCTGTTGTCCCATGGGCAGAAACAGTTTCTCGAGATCGGCATGCTGCTGGTGCAGGAGCCGCACCTGCTGCTGCTCGACGAGCCGGCGGCCGGCATGACTGACGCCGAAACCGACTACACCGCCGAACTGTTCCGCGAGCTGGCGGGCAAGCATTCGCTGATGGTGGTGGAGCACGATATGGGGTTTGTGGAAACCATCGCCGATCGCGTGACGGTGCTGCACCAGGGGCAGGTGCTGGCGGAAGGATCGCTGGCGCAGGTGCAGGCCGACGAACGGGTGATTGAGGTATATCTGGGGCGCTGAGGAGGCGTAATCATGCTGCAGGTAGAAGAATTGAATCAGTATTACGGCGGCAGCCACATTCTGCGCGGCCTGTCGTTCGAGGCGCGCATTGGCGAGGTGACCTGCCTGCTGGGGCGCAACGGCGTGGGCAAGACCACGCTGCTGAAATGCCTGATGGGATTGGTCCCGGCGCGCAGCGGCAGCGTGCGTTGGCAGGGCGAAACCATCACCGGTAAAAAACCGCATCAGCGGGTGCGGGCGGGCATCGCCTATGTGCCGCAGGGGCGGGAGATTTTCCCGCGCCTGACGGTCGAGGAAAATTTGCTGATGGGGCTGGCGCGCTTTTCCGGCGCCGCCGCGCGCACGGTGCCGGATCCGATCTATGAACTGTTTCCGGTGCTGCGGCAAATGAAGGATCGGCGCGGCGGCGATCTCTCCGGCGGGCAGCAGCAGCAGCTGGCGATCGGCCGGGCGCTGGCCTGCCGGCCGCAGCTGCTGATCCTCGACGAGCCGACGGAAGGGATCCAGCCTTCGGTGATCAAGGAGATCGGCGCGGTGATCAAACAGCTGGCGACGCGCGGCGATATGGCGATCCTGCTGGTGGAACAGTTCTATGACTTTGCCGCCGACCTGGCGGACAGCTATCTGGTGATGTCGCGCGGCAGCATCGTGCAGCGCGGCGCCGGCAGCAATATGGAACAGGACGGTGTACGCGGGCTGGTGGCGATTTGAACGAGGCAAAGGGAGCCGCATATCTGAAAGTCGTGCAGCTGTTTCTCCTTGCGGATGTTATGGATTAATCTAAAAGGCGTTTTTTATTAATCCCTTGCCATGGATAGCTAACATCATCATGAACGAAATCACTGTGTCACGCCTCGGCTGCATCGTCCTGTCCCTGTTTCCGGCCCTGTGGGGGCTGTTCAGCCTGTTGAACAATACGGCGGATTTCGCCGGCACCGCGCGCAATGCGGTGGGCCCGCTGCTCGCCATGCAGGATACCTATCAGACGCCGGGGTTGATGTGGCGCGCGATCGGCGCCGACTGGGCCTGTATGTTGGGGTTGGCTGTCATCACCACGCTGGAAACGCTGGCCGGCCTATTCGCGGCCGCAGGCGTGGTGCTGATGATCGGGCGATTTAAAGGCCCTTACGCCGCCTTCGCCAAGGGCAAAATCTGGGCGATGCTGGGGGCGCTTTGCGCGATCGCGGTGTGGGGCGTCGGCTTTATGGTGGTCGCCGGCGACTGGTTTATGGCCTGGCAGGCCAAGCAGGATCCGCTGGCGGTGCAGCTGGGGGCGCTGATCTACCTGGCGCCCAATGCGTTTGCTTTGCTGTTCCTGATGCTGCAGCGGGAGCCGCGCTAAACGAAGGCGGAGCGGGGCGCGGTTACAGCGCCTTGCTCATATACCAGATGCCTATCGAGCCCTGGGCGCTGGTGTAGCAGGTCTCGCCACAAATGCTCAATCCCTGGCGCTGATAAAAGCGTTGGGCGCCGGTGTTGCGTTGCAGTACCTCCAGCCACAGCGTCTTCTGCCGGCGCTCGATGGCCCGCTGCTGCACCTGTTCGAACAGCCGCTGGCCATAGCCGTTGCCGGCATGGCCCGGCAGGAAATAGATTTTCTGCAGCTCTGCGCCGCGGGTTTGCGTTGGCGCCAGCAAGCTGTCGACGTTGAGCCGCGCATAGCCGACCAGGGCGTCATCCTCATAGGCCAACAGCCAGCACACGTCGGGATCGCGCAGCGTCCGTTCCAGCGCGGAGACGGCAAAATCCTCGGCCAGAAAGGCCTCCAGCTCGTGCGGGTAGCGCCACAGCTCACCGAAGTGCGCGCGATAGGTGCGGATGCCGATATCGCGCACCTGAGTTAAATCTTCCAGCAATGCCTGACGGACGGTGAACATGAATGAACCTCATCGAAGCGGGAACCGATGAGTATAGCGGGTTAACTTTCAAGATGCCGCGGCGTTTCGCGGCGAAAACCCAGGCCGATGATGCGGCCGAACAGGCGCGGCAGCCAGCGGCTGTTGCCGACGCGGGCGATCAGGCGCGAACCGCCCGCCGCGCGGCGTTCGCCCGGCTTGCGCTGGCTCATTTTGATCTGCAAAAACTGGATGGCCCGGGTGGGCAATTCGCGCCGGCGCTGCACGCTCAGCAGATGCTTCAGCTGCAGCCGATGCTGGCGCAGCGGCGGGATCAGGGCGTTGGCGGCGGCCACCGCGTCCTGAATCGCCAGGTTGACGCCCACGCCGCCGATCGGCGACATGGCGTGCGCGGCGTCGCCGATGCACAGCACCCCCGGTTTGGCCCAGCGATCCAGACGATCGATGCGGATGCTCAGCAGCTTCACCTGATCCCACTCGACGATCTCCTGCAGGCGATCGTCCTGGAATGGCGCCACCTCGGCGAGGTGCAGCAAAAATTTCTCCAGGCCGCTGCGGCGGATCGCGTCGAAACTGCCTTTATCGATCGAGTAGCCGCACTGCCAGTAGTCGCCGCGATCGATCATGATGAAGTTCTGCTTCGGCCCGGTATGGCCCATCGACCAGGCCGGATCGCCCGGCTGCTTGCTGAGCTTCATCCACAATACGTCGCGCGGGGCGCCGAAGGAGCGGCTGCTGAGCGCCGCCTGCTCGCGCACCACCGAGTTGCGGCCGTCGGTACCGATCACCAGCTGGCTGCGTACGCGGATCGGGCCTTCCGGCGTGTCGGCCAGCACGCCGCATACCTGGCCGCGGTCGTAGAGCAGCTTATGAACCTGCGTCGAGGTGAGCAGCCTGAAATGGGGGAACGCGGCGGCCTGCTGCGCCAAAAAGTTGAGGAACTCCCACTGCGGCATAAAGGCGATAAATTTGCAGCGCGTCGGCAGGCGAGTGAAATCCGCCAGCTTAATGTCGCGCCCGGCGACTTCGGCGTGCAGGGATTCGGCGCGCTGGTGTGGCAGCGCCAGCAGTTCGTCGAGCAGGCCCAACTGGTGCATGACTTCCAACGTCGACGGGTGAATGGTGTCACCGCGAAAATCGCGCAGGAAGTCGGCGTGCTTCTCCAGCACCGTCACGTCGATCCCCGCCCGTGCCAGCAGATAGCCGAGCATCAGCCCGGCGGGGCCGCCTCCCACGATGCAGCAGGTGGTGGCGTACGGTGTGATCGGTGATGACGGCATGGCGGTTGACCCCGGAGAGCGGCCCGCATCCCGCGAGCCGCAAGTGAATGTTCAGTGTTGATAATGATTATCAATATCAAATTTTAGCTGTCAACCCGCGGCGTAGTGTGGTCAAAGGGGGCGGACAGATGGCCGACGCGGAACAGCTGGCCGTTTTGCGGCTGTGCCTGCGGCGGTTCACGCCATAAATCCAGCCGCACTAACCGCCACTTGGCGGGCTGCGTGTATCGCGAGCATAAGGATTCTCCGCAAAGACGTTGACCGGGAGAGCGTGACACGCCATCTTTATCAGTAAAATCGGTATTATTTTTATCGATGGTTCAGAAAATCAGGATGGTCAGCATGAGGCGAATAACGTTCGATCTCGAGGATTTGCGCAGCTTCGTCACCGGCGTCGAGCTGGGCAGCTTCGCCAAGGCGGCTGAACGGCTGGGGCGTTCGACGTCGGCGGTCAGCGCTCACCTGAAAAAGCTGGAACAGCAGGTCGGCGCGCCGATCCTGCGCAAGGCCGGGCGCGGCATGGTGATGACCGAGGCGGGGGAAACGCTGCTCGGTTACGCGCGCCGCCTGCTGGAGCTCAATGACGAAGCCGCCGCCGCGGTGCGCGGGTTGGATTTGCAGGGCACGGTGCGGCTGGGGCTGCAGGAGGATTTCGGCGAGACGTTTCTGCCGCAGGTATTGGGCAGCTTCGCGCGCGCCAATCCGAAAGTGCGCATCGAGGCGCGCATCGCGCGCAATGCCGAGCTGATCGACTGGGTGCTGAAAGGCCAACTGGATCTGTCGCTGGCGTGGGATGGCGGTTTGAGCACGCCGTTTCATCAGGCGCTGGGGCAGCGGCAGCTGCACTGGATCGCCTCGCCCGGCTTCGCGCTGGCGCCCTGGCGAGAAGGGGATGAGCCGTTGCCATTGGTGATGTTCGACGCGCCTTGCCTGATGCGCAGCGCGGCGACGCAGGCGCTGGATCGCGCCGGCATTCCCTGGCGCATTGCCTTTACCAGCCGCAGCCTGAACGGCGTGTGGGCGGCGGTGAGTGCCGGATTGGGCGTTACGGTGCGCACGGCGGCGGGGTTGCCGCCTGGCCTGGCGCCGCTGGCGCCCGAACTGCTGCCCGCTCTCGGCCAGCTCGGCGTGGTGCTGCACCGCGCCGAGGATCAGCCTTCCGCCGCCGTGCAGCGGCTGGCGCAGATCGTGGTCGAGCGGATCGAAACTTAATCTTTGGCGATAGGCTGCTTGCCGCTCAGCTGGCCCCATTCGCTCCAGGCACCGTCATACAGCTTGACCTGCGGCGCGCCGAGCGACAGCAGGCCGAACGCCAGCACCGCCGCCGTCACGCCGGAGCCGCAACTGGTGATGATCGGGCCGTTGATATCCACCCCCTTGTCGCTGAAGGTTTGGCGCAGCGCCTCCAGCGATTTGAAGCGGCCGTTTTCCAGCAGCTCGCCGTACGGAATGTTGATGCTGCCGGGAATATGGCCGCGGTGCAGGCCGGGGCGCGGCTCCGGCGCTTCGGCATAAAAGCGCGGCGCGGCGCGCGCATCGAGAATTTGCACCGGCGTGCCTAACGCCTGCTCCACTTGCCGCATATCCACCACCGCGTCGGCGTTGAACCGGGCGTTGAACGTCTGCGGCTCAGGCTGCGCCGGGCCGGTTGCCAGCGCCTGGCCCTGCGCGGTCCAGCCGTTCAGCCCTTCGTCCAGCACGTAAACGCGCTCGGCGCCGAAATTGCGGAAAGTCCACCAGCCGCGCGGCGCGGAGAACTGGTTGCCCTCGTCGTAAATCACCAGGGTATCGCGTTCGCTGATGCCCAGTTTGCCCACCGCCGCGCCAAACTCTGCCGCCGTCGGCAGCATATGCGGCAGCGCGGTGCTTTTGTCCGCCACCTCGTCGATATCGAAATAGACCGCGCCTGGGATATGGCCGCGTTCGAACTCGGCAAGCATGTCTTTCTTCGGCGTCAGCCCCACCGGCGACATCCGGACGTCGATCACCACCAGATTTTCATCGTTGATATGTTGCGCAAGCCATTGAGGGGTCACCAGAAACGGAGAATTCATCGTATTGTTCGCCTGTTGTGAAAACGGATTTTCACTATACACCAGGCCGTGCCGGGATGGAGTATGATGTTCAGGCAACGGTATGGGCGGGAGACGGAAAACATGACGGATCGGGCGTTTGGCGGGGCCAAGATCGCGCTGCTGTGCGACGATCGCTTGCTGGTTTACCAACGGGACGACAAGCCGGGCATTCCGTGGCCCGGCCTGTGGGATCTGCCCGGCGGCGGGCGGGAAAACGGCGAAACGCCGCTGCAGTGCGTGCAGCGGGAGACGCTGGAAGAGTTCGGGGTGTTGCTCGCCGAACGCCAGGTTGTCTGGCAGCGGCGCTACGACGGCATCCTGCCCGGCTCCCCGCCGACCTGGTTTATGGCCGGCGAGATCGCCCCGGCGCAGATCGCCGCCATTCGCTTCGGCGATGAAGGCCAGCGCTGGCGAATGATGCCGGTAGAGCAGTTTATTCACCACCCGCAGGGCATCGGTCATCTGCGCCGCCGGGTGGCGGAGTATTGGCTTCAGTCCGCCTGAGGTTGCAGCACGCCGCTCGGCATCAGTGTCTGGATGGTGGCGCCGACCCGCTGCACCGCGTGTTCGATCTCCGCCGTCAGCTTCGGCGCATAGTTGATGCGCAGGCAGTTGCGGTATTTGCCGGCGGCGGAAAAGATGCTGCCGACGGCGATCTGCACGCCCTGCTGCTCGAGATGGCGGTTCAGCCGCAAGGTGTCGAACGCCTCGTCCAGTTCGATCCACAGCATAAAACCGCCGCGCGGGCGGCTGACGCGGGTGCCGGCCGGGAAGTGTTTCAGGATAAGGTCGGTCATGCGGTCGCGGTTCTGCTGGTAGCGGGCGCGCATGCGCCGCAGGTGCTGCAGATAGTGCCCGCCGCGGATGAATTCGGCGATCGCCAGCTGCGGCTGGGTGGCGGTGGCGCCGGAGCCGATGAACTTCATGTGCAGCACCCGCTCCAGGTAGCGACCGGGCGCGATCCAGCCCACCCGCAGCCCCGGCGCCAGCGTTTTGGAAAACGAGCTGCACAGCAGCACGCGGCCGTCTTCGTCGAACGACTTGATGGTGCGCGGCCGCGGGTAGTGATAGGCGATGTCGCCGTAGACGTCGTCTTCGATGATCGCCGCGTCGTGGCGCTGCGCCAGCGTCAGCAACCGCTGTTTGTGGGCGTCGGGCATGATGTAGCCCAGCGGATTGTTGCAGTTGGGCGTCAGCAAAATGGCTTTGATCGGCCATTGTTCCAGCGCCATCTCCAGCGCCGCCAGGCTGACGCCGGTGAGCGGATCGGTGGGGATTTCCAGCGCCTTGATGCCCAGGCCCTTCAGCGTCTGCATGGTGCCGTGGAAGCAGGGCGAATCGACCGCCACGATGTCGCCGGGTTGGCAAACGGCGCGCAGCCCGGCGGAGATCGCTTCCTGGCAGCCGGTGGTGATCAGCAACTGATCGGGGCCGATTTGGCAGCCGGAATCCAGCAGCAGGCGGGCGACCTGCTCGCGCAGCGCGGCCACGCCCTGAATGCTGTCGTAATACAGGCTGCGCAGATCGCCGTGGCGGGCGGCGTTGCGCAGGGCGACGATCAGCGGTTTCATCGTCGGCTCGGCGATATCCGGCATACCGCGCCCCAGCTGGATCAGGCCCTCGCGCGGCCTGCTGCGTACCAGCTCCAGCACCTGCTCCCATTGCGAAATGTCCACCGGCCGCTGCATCGGCGCCGTCATGGCGGGCAGCTCGGCCTGCGCGCGCCGCGTATGCACGAAGTAGCCCGACTTCGGCCGCGCCTCCACCAGGCGCTGTTCCTCGAGCAGCCGGTAGGCTTGCTGCACCGTGCTGATGCTGACGCCGTGCTCCTGGCTCAGCGCGCGCACCGAAGGCAGGCGATGGCCGGCGGGATACAGCCCTTGCTGAATGCGTTGGCTGAGAATGGCGGCCAGAGTGGCGTAGCGTGTCATACAGAGGCCTCTTATCGGGATGCAGGATTAAAAAACCGGTACAGATGCTTTCAAAGTAAACCATTCAGCGGTTTTTTTGGCGCAGCTGTATGAAAAAAATAGCGCCAGCGTGAATCTGTATTGTTTTTCTCCCGGCGAGCATGATGACTACAACGCAAAAACAGCAGGGAGAATAACAACATGGCACTGTTTGATGGCATGACGACGTGGCGACGGGTAGGCTGGTCACGCTGGCGTTGGTATTTGTTGCGCCGCAGTACGCGCAGAGAGTTACTGCTGCTGAACGACAGGCAATTGGCGGATATCGGCCTGACGCGGGCGGATGCGCGTCGCGAAGGCGATAAACCGTTCTGGAGAGGGTAAGGAAAGCGAATGCTGAAATTATTGGGCAAAGCCTCATCGATCAACGTGCGCAAGGTATTGTGGACCTGCCAGGAGCTGGGGTTGCCGCTGGCGCGGGAGGACTGGGGCAGCGGCTTTCGCTCCACGCAGGAGCCGGCGTTTCTGGCACTGAATCCCAACGGCCTGGTGCCGGTGCTGATCGACGGCGAGCGGGTGCTGTGGGAGTCGAACACCATCTGCCGCTACCTGGCCGGACGGGAAGGGCGCCGCGATCTGCTGCCGCAGGAACCCGGCGCGCGCGCGGCGGTGGAGATGTGGATGGACTGGCAGGCCACCGATCTGAACGGCGCCTGGCGCTATGTGTTCATGTCGCGGGTGCGCGGGCATGCGGATTATCAGGATGCCGCCAGCCTGGCCGCCGCCGAGCGTGAGTGGAATCGGCTGATGGGGCTGCTGGACAAGCATTTGGCGCAGCACGGCCCTTATGCCGCCGGCGCGGCCTTCACGCTGGCGGACGTGGTGCTGGGGCTGTCGCTGAATCGCTGGCTGATGACGCCGTTCGAGCGGCCGAATTATGCGGCGCTGGCGGCCTATCAGCAGCGCCTGCTGCAACGCCCTGGCTACGTGCAGCATGGCGCCAACGGTTTACCTTGATATGAAATAAACGGTTCGTTTTATCTCACCCGGATACGGCAAGCCGTGTCTGGGCTTTCTGCGTTGCATCAGCCCGTCAACGTTTCATGAACGGCATCACGAATATGAACTTTATTTTTCCGTGTGCTTGTTATTGAAATTTATATTCCATATAAACCCGTTATCAACCGGCACGTTTCATTGAGCGGCGCCTGGTTCTACGCAGGATTTCGATCACGGGAGAAAATGATGAAACAGGTACGCGTTGGGTTAATCGGCACCGGTTATATCGGGCGTTGTCACGCTATCGCCTATGCGCAGGCCGCCACGGTTTTTCCTCTGAAAGGGGAACTGGTGCTGGAGATGCTGGCGGAAGTGACGCCCGAGCTGGCGGCGCAGCGCGCCACCGAGTTCGGTTTTGCGCGTTCGACCGGCGATTGGCGGCAGCTGGTGGCCGATCCGGCGATCGACGTGGTGGACATCTGCGCGCCCAATTTCTTGCACAAAGAGATGGCGCTGGAGGCGATCCGCCACGGCAAGCACGTGTATTCGGAAAAGCCGCTGGCGCTGGATGCCGCCGACGCGGCGGAGATGGTGCAGGCCGCCCGCGCCAAGGGCGTGAAAACGCTGGTCGGTTTCAACTACATGAAGAATCCGACCAGCCAGCTGGCGCGCGAGATCATCGCCAACGGCGAAATCGGCGAGGTGGTGCACTTTTACGGCACCCACAATGAGGATTATCTGGCCGATCCGCGCACGCCGCTCGACTGGCACTGCCGCCGCGCCAGCGCCGGGCTGGGCGCGCTGGGGGATCTGGCGGCGCACATCGTCAATATGGCGCACTACCTGGTGGGCGACATCGTGGCGGTCTGTGGCGATATGCAAACCGTGATCAAACAGCGCCCGGATCCGCAAGACCCGGCGCGCCTGCTGCCGGTGGAAAACGAAGATCAGGCCGGCGCGCTGCTGCGCTTCGCCGGCGGGGCGATGGGCACTCTCGAAACCTCGCGCATCGCCTGCGGGCGCAAGATGGGGCTGACCTATGTGGTCACCGGCACCAAGGGCACGCTGAGCTATACCCAGGAACGGATGGCGGAGCTGAAGCTGTATCGGCACGATGAGCCGGCGGAGCGGCAGGGGTTCAAGACGCTGCTGGTGGGGCCGAAGCATCCGGACTACGCGGCGTTCTGTATCAGCGCCGGGCACGGCATCGGCTTTAACGATCAGAAGACGGTGGAGATCCGCGATCTGGTCAACGGCATCGCCGCGGGCGATCGCATGTGGCCGGACTTTGAAGAAGGCTGGAAGGTGTCTTGTGTGCTGGATGCGATAGCCGCCTCCGCCGAGCAGCGGCGCTGGCTGGAGATCAACCGCGATTGAAAATGAAATGGCGCTCTCCCCTGGACAGCGCCATTAATTTGTTATGTTGCTAACTTAATATCTTATTAAGCTAGTTGCATAGTAAGTTGCTTACCTGGCAACTTAGAACGAGAAGCACGAACAGCCGAACGCACCCCAGAAGGCATTCTCGTCCGACACCGGGATGCTGGAGCGGCGCGCAATGTCATGCTGATGCGCGTGTACGCCGCACGGGCCGCAGCATTGGTGCGCCTGGCTCAGCACGCCGACTTTGGCCGCCGCCGACGGCGGCGCGGAGCGGTAGTGGCCCGGCACCTGGGTGACCGGTGACCACTCCGGCAGCACCGGCAGCGGCGGCGGTGCCAGCGGCGAGAAGCTGCCGGCGGCGTAGACCACCTTGCCGTCCACCACCGTCATTACCGACTCAATGCCTTTGATCTGCTCTTCCGGCACGCTGAAATAGTCCTGCGACAGCACCGCTACATCCGCCAGCTGGCCGACCTTGATCTGGCCTTTCTTGCCCTGCTCGGTGGAGAACCAGGCGCTGCCTTGCGTCCACAGCATCAGCGCCGTTTCGCGATCCAGCCGGGCGCTGTCGTCGTACATCGCCATGCCGCCGACGGTGCGGCCGGAAACCAGCCAGTACAGCGCCGTCCACGGGTTGTAGCTGGCGACGCGGGTGGCGTCGGTGCCCAGCCCGACCGGCAGCTCGGCTGCCAGCATTTTCGCCACCGGCGGCGTATGTTTGGTGGCTTCGATGCCGTAGCGCTCGGTGAAATACTCGCCCTGGAATGCCATGCGGTGCTGCACCGCAATGCCGCCGCCCAATGCCTTGACCCGTTCGATATTGCGCTCGGTAATGGTTTCGGCGTGGTCGAACAGCCAGTGCAGCCCGTTGAACGGAATGTCGCGGTTCACCTTCTCGAACACGTCCAGCATGCGGCTGATGGATTCGTCATAGGTGGCGTGCAGGCGGAACGGCCAGCGGTGCTCGACCAGATGGCGCACCACCCGCTCCAGTTCGTCTTCGGTACCCGGCGGCAGATCCGGGCGCGGCTGCAGGAAGTCTTCGAAGTCGGCGGCGGAGAACACCAGCATCTCGCCGGCGCCGTTGTGGCGATAAAAGTCGGTGCCCTGGCCCGGCTTGAGCATGTCGGTCCACAGCTCGAAGTCTTCCAATTCCTGCTTCGGCCGCTGGGTGAACAGGTTATAGGCGATGCGAATGGTCAGCTGCTTTTTCTCGTGCAGCTCGGCGATCACCTGATAATCCTCCGGGTAGTTCTGGAAACCGCCGCCGGCGTCGATGGCGCTGGTGAGGCCCAGACGGTTCAGCTCGCGCATAAACTGGCGGGTGGAGTTGACCTGCTGCTCCAGCGGCAGCTTCGGCCCTTTCGCCAGCGTGGCGTACAGGATCATGGCGTTGGGCTTGGCGATCAGCATCCCGGTCGGGTTGCCGTTGGCGTCGCGCTGGATCTCGCCGCCCGGCGGGTTCGGCGTGTCTTTGGTGTAGCCGACCACCTTCAGCGCCGCGCGGTTGAGCAGCGCGCGATCGTAGAGGTGCAGAATGAACACCGGCGTGTCCGGCGCAGCCTGGTTGATCTCGTCCAGCGTCGGCATGCGGCGCTCGGCGAACTGGAATTCGGTCCAGCCGCCGACCACCCGCACCCATTGCGGGCTCGGCGTGCGCAGCGCCTGTTCTTTCAACATGCGCAGCGCGTCGGCCAGCGAAGGCACGCCTTCCCAGCGCAGCTCCAGGTTATAGTTCAGGCCGCCGCGGATCAGGTGCAGGTGCGAGTCGTTCAGGCCCGGAATGGCGGTGTGGCCGTGCAGGTCGATCACCTGGGTTTCCGGCCCGGCGTGCTGCATGACTTCGCTTTCGCTGCCGACCGCCAGAAATTTGCCGTCGCGGATGGCGACCGCCTGTGCGGTGGGATTTTGGCGATCGACGGTGTGAAACTTGCCGTTGGTGATGATCAATGAAGCGTGGTGGTTCATAACATTCTCCCGGCGAACCGCCTAGCGGCGGGTCAGCCATTGATGAAAAACGCGGGTCACGATAGGCATCCACAGGTACACCACCAGGGCGACCACGGTGGCGTCATTGAGAAAATGGCCGAGCAGCGTGCCGTTCAGCTGCGGCAGCGCCAGCCCCCAAAACCAGGGCACCAGATTGGTGGAAGGGAAGATCACCAGCAGGGTGATGATGAACTGCTTCCACTGGGGCGGCTGGCGCACGCCGGGGCTGGGCGGGGTAAACCAGAACTCCGCGCCGGGGCGGATCTCGATATGGTCGCTCTCCAGCAACAGCGGGGTGACTTCTTCGATGTATTGCTTGCGCAGCGGCGAGTGGATCCAGCGGTATAGATTGTCGAGGTTGTCGAAGCGGACCAGCACCGTATAGGCCTGCTCGTCGCCGGAAGGGCGAATCACGTTGACGCCCAAATGGCCGGTGAAGCCCGCGGCGTCGGGCATGATGCGGTTCAGCCAGGCCTCATAGGCCTGCTCGTTCCCCGGCGCCAAACGGTGGGTGATCACCAGCGTGACATGCTGCGGATGGGCCATAAAACCGACTCCTGAAAATACCCCGGCGCAGGGCCGGGGCAAGGGGATTATTTCACCGTGCGAGCCGGTGCGTGGTGCACCATGGTGTAAGCGTAGTCGACGCCCATGCCGTACGCGCCGCTGTGTTCGCGCACCAGCGCCATCACCGCGTCGTAGGTATCTTTGCGCGCCCAGTCGCGCTGGTACTCCAGCAGCACCTGCTGCCAGGTCACTGGCACGGCGCCGGCCTGCACCATGCGATCGATCGAACGCTCGTGCGCATCGACGGAGGTGCCGCCGGAGGTGTCGGTCACCACATACACTTCATAGCCGGCTTCCAGCGCCATCAGCGCGGGGAAGGTCAGACACACTTCGGTCCACAGCGCGGAGATCACCAGCTTTTTGCGGCCGGTGGCTTCCACGGCTTTAACGAAGGCCGCGTCTTCCCAGGAGTTCATCGAGGTGCGTTCAATCGGGGTGATTTCAGGGTGTACCGCCAGCAGTTCCGGCCAGATATAGCCGCTGAAGCTTTCGGTTTCTACCGAGGTGAAAAGGGTTGGCACGTTGAAAATCTTGCCCGCCTTCGCCAAACCAACAACGTTGTTTTTCAGTTGCTGACGATCAATATTAGCCACGCCGAAGGCCATTTGCGGTTGATGGTCGATAAAAATCAGTGCGGAGTTGTCTTTATCAAGCAGTTGAAACTTGGACATAATTTACCTTCCCAGTGATATTTCGGTTGAACATCTGATGAGTGTAACGCCGATAAAACGCATGGTAGGCAGAGGGCGATTTCAAAGATACCGCAGAATTTTTGCCGACTTGTTGAGTTTTTTTATACACGGGAGAAAGCATGAGATTAAACCTGGAAGCGCTGCTGATTTTGGACGCGCTGGACCGGCACGGATCTTTCGCCGCCGCAGCCGCCGCACTGTTTAAAACCCCTTCGGCGCTGAGCTATATGGTGCAGAAGCTGGAGAACGATCTCGACATCACCCTGCTGGACCGCTCCGGCCACCGGGCGAAGTTCACCGATACCGGCAAGCTGATGCTGGAAAAAGGGCGGGTGCTGCTGCGGGCGGCGCAGGATCTGGAGCAGCAGGCGCGCTACGTGGAGAACGGCTGGGAAAGCGAGATCACGCTCGGGATCGACGCCTCCTTCCCGTTTGCCCGCCTGTTGCCGCTGATCGACGAGTTCTATCGGCAGCATCATCATACCCGGCTGCGTTTCAGCCACGAGGTGCTGGCCGGCTCCTGGGAATCGCTGGTTTACGGCTGCGCCGACATTATCATCGGCGCCATCTGCGAGCCGCCGTCGCGGGTGGGTTATGCGTTCAGCCGCCTGGGGCAGTTGGATTACGTGTTCGCCGTCGCGCCACAGCATCCGCTGGCGGCGCTGCCGGAACCGTTGCCGAAAGATGAGATCCGTCAGCACCGGGCGGTGGTGGTGCGCGATACCTCGCGGGTCAACGCGCCGCAGAGCCTGAACCTGCTGGAAGAACAGGATACGCTGACGGTCTTCGGCTTCGACGCCAAACTGCAGGCGCAGTTGGCCGGGCTGGGCTGCGGCTATCTGCCGCGTTCTCTGGCGGAACCTTACCTGAACAGCGGCGAACTGGTGGCGAAACGCGTTGAATCTGAGCGCTGCAGCGACGTTGCCTACTTCGGCTGGCGGGAAAGCGCCAGCGGTCTGGCGGCCAAGTGGTGGCGCGAGCGGCTGCAGCGTTACGCGGATGACGGCGAGGCTTACCCGGTGGCGCAGTGAGGGCCGCGCAATAAGGATAAATCCCCCCAATAAGGACATCGGGAATGAAAAAGACACTAGGCCCGTTGCCGCAGCCGCAGGCCGAGGCGCAGGCCACGGCGCCGCTCAGCTATCCGGTGCGGGTGCATAACGCGGTGAGCCGCGCGCAGTTTCCGCCGATGGCCAGCGCCACCGAGTATGCGCTGTTCAACGCCGTGGTGCTCGATTTCGTTCCCTGAAGGGAGGTAACGGACGGGCCGCCCGCGCGGCCCGTTTTTTCGCTTTTACGCGTACGCAACCCGCTGAATTTTCACTTAGCTTTGCCATTTTCGTTATTTTGAATGCCGCTACGGCTCACGGATACTGGGAGAAAATCTCTTACCGCGAGCCGCAGCATGTCCCACGCCCACTATTTGCACCCCGAACAGCGCGAACGAATCAGGCAGCTTTATCGGCGCCGGCATTGGCGGCTGGAGCTGCCCACCTGGGGGATCATGGCGGCGGTGTACGGCGGCTGGTTCGGCGTGGCGCTGGGGTGGCAAACGCTGGGCCCGTGGCTTGGCGCGCCGCTGCTGATCCTGCTGACCACCTGGTACATGTCGTTGCAGCACGAGCTGATCCACGGCCATCCGACGCGCTGGCCGCGCGTCAATCAGCTGTTCGGCCTGTTGCCGCTGGCGGTGTGGTATCCCTACGGGCTGTATCGCGATTCGCATCTGCGCCACCATCGCAACGACCACCTGACCGATCCTCACGAAGATCCCGAAAGCTATTACTTCAGCGCCGCGCAGTGGCGGCGCTATCCCCGGTTGCTGCCGCTGCTGGCCGCCGTGCGCAATACGCTGATCGGCCGGGTGCTCCTTGGCCCGGCGCTGGATATCGCCGCGACCCTGGCCGGGGCGGTGAAAGCGCTTGTCGCCGGGGAGTGGCGCGCCTGGGCGAGGTGGTTGGTGCACCTGTCGCTGTTGGCGATGCTGCTCGACTGGCTGCAGGCGCAGGGTATCGGCGCGGCGTTTTACCTGCTGGCCATCAGCTACCCGGCGCTGGCGCTGACCAAGGTAAGATCGTTTTTTGAGCATCGCGCCGTGGACGCACCGCAGGCACGTTCTATTATTAATGAGGCGGGCTGGCCGTGGCGGCTGCTGTTTCTCAATCTGAACTACCATTTAGTGCATCACGATCTGCCCGGCCTGCCCTGGTATGGTTTGCGCGAAGTCTATCTGGCGGAGCGCGAGGCGTACCAGCGCCGCAGCCAGGGATTTGTCGCGCAAGGCTACGGCGAGTGGCTGCGCGATTACGCCCTGACGCCGATCGACGTCGGCGTGCATCCGTTGCGCGCCGGTGAACCGCAGGGGGAGGGCGATGCCCTGCCGACGGAAAAATTTATTGCGCGCTGGAAGCGCGTTTCTCAGGATTTTCCAACCTAACCGGCCCATGAGCCGGAAAACATATAACCAGAGGAAAAGTATGGCAATCACCTTATCACGCGGACGTTCCTTTGCCGTCGCGCTGGCCCTGCTGGCCACCGGCGGTCTGGCGCAGGCGGCCGACTCGGTGCGCGTCGGCTCCAAGATCGATACCGAAGGTTCGCTGCTCGGCAACATCATCGTGCAGGTGCTGGAAGCCAACGGCATCCAGACCACCAACAAGCTGCAGCTCGGCACCACCAAGGTGCTGCGCGGCGCCATCACCTCCGGCGAGATCGACATCTACCCGGAATACACCGGCAACGGCGCGTTTTTCTTCTCCGATGAGAAAGATCCGGCGTGGAAGAACGCCCAGGCCGGCTTCGAGAAGGTGAAACAGCTCGACTACGACAAAAACAAAATCGTCTGGCTGGACGCGGCGCCGGCCAACAACACCTGGACCATCGCCATTCGCCAGGACGTGGCGGAGGCCAATCACCTGAAGACGCTGTCGGATCTCGGCAAGTGGATCAACGGCGGCGGCAAGTTCAAGCTGGCGGCCTCGGCGGAATTTATCGAGCGGCCGGATGCGCTGCCGGCGTTCCAGAATGCCTACGGCTTCAAGCTGAATCAGGATCAGCTGCTGTCCCTGGCCGGCGGCGATACGGCGGTGACCATCAAGGCGGCGGCGGAGCAGACCTCCGGCGTCAACGCGGCGATGGCCTACGGCACCGATGGCCCGGTGGCGGCGCTGGGGCTGCAGACGCTGGCGGACCCGAAAGGCGTACAGCCGATCTACGCGCCGGCGCCGATCGTGCGCGAAGCGGCCCTGAAGGCGCACGCCAATCTGCCTGAGCTGCTGAAGCCGGTGTTCGCCTCGCTGGACGGGCCGACGCTGCAAAAACTCAACGCGCAGATCGCCGTGGAAGGCCAGGACGCCAAACAGGTGGCGGCCGCTTACCTGAAAGAGAAAGGGTTTGTTAAGGGATAATGCCGAGGTGCCCCCTCTGCCGTCGGGAGAGGGGGTAAACCGAGGGAACCGGAGCGTTTCTTTGACTATCGCCGTAAAACATCGCGTCTTGTTGACGCTGTTCATGCTGTTGCTGCTGGCCGCGTTCGGCCTGCCGTTCCTCAGTTATGCCCCCAATCGCCTGTTGTCGGGCAAAAGCCTCTCCTTGTTCTCCCTGCTGCACGGCCCGGCGCTGTGGCTGCTGTTGCCGCTGGCGGCATTGGCGATCCTCAGCCTGTTGCCGCCGACGCGGGGACGGGCGCTGCTGGCGGCGCTGGCCGCCTGCGGGGTGCTGACGCTGGCCTTCTGGATCAGCGGGCAGGCCGCCGGGCGTCTGGCGCAGGAGGGATCGCGCCTGGCGCGCACCTCTTGGGGCAGCGGATGCTGGTTGACGATGGCGCTGAGCCTGCTGATCGCCGCCGACGCCATGGCGCGCATTACCGCGTCGCACCTGTGGCGCATGCTGGGCAACGCGCTGGTGCTGGTGCCGCCGGCGCTGCTGCTGTTCGGGCATCAGCTCGATCAGCTGTCGCTGCTGAAGGAGTACCACAATCGTCAGGAGGTGTTTGACGCCGCGCTGCTGCAGCACCTGACCATTCTGCTGGCGACGATGGCGCCGGCGCTGGCGATCGGCGTGCCGCTCGGGGTGCTGTGTTTTCGCTCCGAGCGCTGGCAGCGGCCGATTTTCTCCGCGCTGAACATTATCCAGACCGTGCCGTCGATTGCGCTGTTCGGCCTGCTGATCGCGCCGTTGGCGGGGCTGGCGACGGCGGTGCCCTGGCTGGCAGAACACGGCGTCAGTGGCATCGGCATGGCGCCGGCGATCGTGGCGCTGGTGCTGTACGCGCTGTTGCCGCTGGTGCGCAGCGTGGTGGCGGGGCTGCAAAGCGTGCCGGCGGGGGTGATCGAATCCGCCACCGGCATGGGGCTGACGCGCGGGCAGATCTTCCTGCGCGTGCAGCTGCCGTTGGCGCTGCCGCTGTTCCTGACCGGCGTGCGCATTCTGGCGGTGCAAACCGTCGGCATGGCGGTGGTGGCGGCGTTGATCGGCGCCGGCGGTTTTGGCGCCATTGTCTTTCAGGGGCTGCTCAGCAGCGCGCTGGATCTGGTTCTGCTGGGGGTGATCCCGGTGGTCATGATGGCGGTCATCGTCGATTCGCTGTTTAAATTTTGGGTTTCAATCCTGGACGTATCGCGCCGATGATTCACTTTGAGCAAGTCAGCAAAATTTTTCAGGGCAAGCCGGCGGTAGACGATCTCACGCTGCACATCGCCGAGGGCGAATTCACCGTGTTGATCGGCACCTCGGGTTCCGGCAAGTCCACGACGTTAAAAATGATCAATCGCCTGATCGAGCACGATCGGGGCAAGATTCTCTTTGCCGGCGAAGAGATCCAGTCGTTCAAACCGCAGGATCTGCGGCGGCGCATGGGCTATGCGATCCAATCGATCGGCCTGTTTCCGCACTGGACGGTGGAGGAAAACATCGCCACCGTGCCGCAGCTGCTGAAATGGCCGCGCGCGCGCATTCGCGATCGGGTAACCGAACTGCTGGAGCTGTTGCATCTGGAGCCGGATCTGTTTCGCCGTCGCTATCCGCACCAGCTGTCCGGCGGGCAGCAGCAGCGGGTAGGGGTGGCGCGCGCGCTGGCCGCCGATCCCGAGGTGTTGCTGATGGACGAACCGTTCGGCGCGCTGGATCCGGTTACCCGCGCGGCGCTGCAGGCGGAGATCGCGCGCATCCATCAGCTCTCCGGCCGCACCATCGTGTTGGTGACGCACGACATCGACGAGGCGCTGGGCTTGGCGGATCGCCTGGTGCTGCTCGATCAGGGGCGGGTGGTGCAACAGGGCACGCCGCTGGCGCTGCTGACCGCGCCGGCCAATGACTTCGTGCGGGACTTCTTCGGGCGCAGCGATCGCGGCATCAAGCTGCTGTCGCTGGGAACGGTGGCGGAGCGAGTGCGGCCCGGCGCCGCCGAGGGCGAGCCGATCGCCGCCGCCATGAGCCTGCGCGAGGCGCTGTCGGTGTTTGTGGCGCGCGGCAGCGACTGCCTGCCGGTGGTGGATGAACGGGGCGAAGCGTTGGGGGTGTTGCACTTCAACGATCTGATCGCCGGGCAGGCGCTGTCATGAGCGGGCGCATCTGGCGCCTGCTGCGTGATCCGCTGCCCTGGACGCTGGCGCTGTTGTTGGCGCTGGTGTTCGGCATGGATCATCTGCGCGGCCTGTTCGCCGCCTGGTTCCCCGATCTGGAGCGGCCCATTTATCAGCAGGACAGCTTTATCGCGCTGGTGGGGGCGCACCTGTCGCTGGTGGCGATCTCCAGCCTGATCGCGGTGGCTCTCGGCGTGGCGGCCGGCGTGGCGGTAACCCGGCGCAGCGGCCGGGAGTTTCGTTCGCTGGTGGAAACGGTGGTGGCGGTAGGGCAGACCTTCCCGCCGGTGGCGGTGCTGGCGGTAGCGGTGCCGGTGATGGGCTTCAGCGAACAGCCGGCGATCATTGCGCTGGTGCTGTACGGCCTGCTGCCGATCCTGCAGGGCACGCTGGCGGGCATCGAATCGGTGCCGCCCGCCACGCGCGAGATTGCGCGCGGCGTGGGGATGAGCGCCTGGCAAATTCTGTGGCGGGTCGAATTGCCGCTGGCGGCGCCGGTGATCGTCGCCGGGATCCGCACGTCGGTGATCATTAACATCGGCACGGCAGCCATCGCTTCCACCGTCGGCACCAAGACGCTCGGCTCGCCGATCATCATCGGTCTGAGCGGCTTTAACACCGCCTATGTGATCCAGGGCGCGGCGGTGGTGGCATTGTTGGCTATTATCACCGATATGCTGTTCGAACGTTGGGTGCGTTATCTCACCGCCTGGCGTCAGCAGACGCTGGCGACTACTCCGGCGGGGTAAGGGGGAAATGATGCAGGTGTCTCTACCGATGTACGGCGTTGGCCGGGAGCAGGCCGAATCTTTCTGGCAGGTATTGCGCGACAAGCTGCTGCGCCTGGGGCTGCCGGCGGCGCCGGAGCGGCTAAGCTGGCCGGACGATCTGGCGCAGCACTGGCGGCGCGACGATCTGCTGCTCAGCCAAACCTGCGGTTATCCGTTGGTCAGCACTCTGCCGCAGGTGCAGCTGATTGGCACCTACCATTATCGGGTTGAGGGGTGCGACGGGCCGAATTACCGCAGCTGGCTGGTGGTGCGCGCGGGCGACCCCGCCGAACGGCTGGCGGATTTTCGCGGCCGGACGGTGGCCTATAACAGCACCGATTCCCAGTCCGGCTACAATGGCCTGCGCGCGCTGATCGCGCCGCTGGCGCAGGACGGGAAATTCTTTGGTACGGCTATCGCTTCCGGCGCGCATTATCAGTCGCTGAAGCTGATCCGCAGCGGGCAGGCGGATATCGCCGCCATCGATTCGATCAGCATGGAACTGCTGCGCCGCGCGCAGCCGCAGGCGCTGGAGGGGCTGAAAATCATCGGCCGCACGGCGGCGGTGCCCGGCCTGCCGCTGATCACCGCGGCGGGCACGCCGCCGGAACAGGTGGAAATCCTGCGCGCCGGCGCCCGTGCGATGCTGGATGAGGCGGTCAGCGACCGCCTGCTGATCGGCGATTTCAGCCTGGTGCCGCGTTCGGCCTACCAGATTATCACCGTGCTGGAACAGCAGGCCGCCGCGCAGGGCGTGACGGCGCTCTAGCCGCCGTTACAGCAGGCCGCCGCCGTCGATGTCGATCACGCTGCCGGTCACGAAGCCGTTCTCCATCGCCAGCAGGTAACCCGCCGCGACGTCGGCCGCCTGGCCGATCCGGCCGACCGGCAGACTGACGCTCACGCGCTCGAACAGCGCCTGACGCTGCGCGGCGCCCATGCCGTCGTAGGCTTCGGTGGCGGTGATGCCGGGGCTGACCACGTTCACCCGCCGCGGCGCCAGTTCCTTCGCCAGCTGTTTGCCGGCCGCTTCCAGTGCGGCGTTGATGGCGGTTTTGACCAGCTGCCCGCCGAGGTATTTACGCGACAGCTGGCCGGAAGTCAGGGTGATGGAGCCCTGCGGCGCCAGTGTCGGCAGCGCGGCCTGCACCGCGCGCAAGCTGCCCCAGAATTTGACGTTGAAGTCGGCCTGCGCCTGCTCAAAAGCAGTCTCCGCCAGCGGTTTCGCCTGCACCAGCGGCCCGGCGGTGATCACCAAATGGTCGAAAGCGCCGACGGCGGCAAACAGCGCGCGCAGCGACGCTTCATCGGTCAGGTCGGCCTGCATCAGGCGCAGCGCGTCGTTCTTCTCCCCGGCGTGGGGCAGGCGGCGCGAAGCCAGCACCACTTCAGCGCCGCGCGCCGCCGCTGCGTAGGCCACCGCGGCGCCAATGCCGCTGGTGCCGCCCAGGATCACCAGCTTTTGTCGTTTCAGGGGGGAGTCAGGAATTGTCATGTTAAGGCCTCTTTTTAGGTAAGTTTCAACGGGATCTATCTTTCCTGATTGAAAATCACCTAACAATCGGCCTTGCTGACAAACTCTTATTAATATTTTTTAAAGATCATGCGGCGCTAAAGCGGGCGTTTAGCTTCTGATCCACGATGATTTCGAAATCGGTAAACAGCGCTCGGGGTTTCACTGAACGCCCCTGTTTTTCCAGTGCCACCAGGCCGTGCCCGCTCAGCGTTTTCAGCGTGGTGGACAGATTGCTGACCTGGCGCCCCGACAGTTCGGCCAACTGGCTGATGGTCTCGGGGCGGGCAGTGTCGATCAGACGCAGCAGGGCAATATTCTCGTTGCTGAGCACCTGGGCCAGCGCAATCATCGACGTAAACCACACTTTGGGCTCACGTTCCTGTGGCTGGTATTCCCCTTTTGCGATCGCCAGTGTGCGCTTGCGAATCAGTTCTTCAGGCATCACGCCAATCAGTGCTTTCATCATCAACCTCGGTTTTCTCTCTTGCGTATGACTTCGTCTATCCGGGTAAAAAAATCTTCCACCAACTGATAGGCGGAATGAAACTCGTAGGGTGAGCCTTTGTCCGTCGGGGAGTCATGTTGGAGATCGTAAACGACGCGGCCCGAAAATTTACCTTTGCGGGGTGTTTTAATGGCATGCGCGTTGTCTATGCCAAAAACCCGGGTATTGTGGTTATCATGCAAGGTCAAATTGTAACGGATGCCGTGAGGGATAAAGGCCGTTTGGGTCACCGTCCAAGCCTCGATTTTCCACCAATAGCCATCCTCACGATTGACCCGCGTGCCATGCAGGCTAAGGATGTAGTCCAGTCCGTTGTGTTCATCCATTGATCAAAGCTCCATTTATTATGATCTAATCATAACTGTTGGGCGTTTTATCGTCAATCCGATACGCCGTGAATCCGGCTCTCTAAAAAGGGAAATACATGACCTCATTTGTCGATCTCGAGGTGTTTGTCCGCACGGTGGACGGCGGCAGTTTTTCCGCCGCGGCGCGCGCGCTGGACATGACGCCGGCGGCGGCCAGCATTGCGGTGAAAAGGCTGGAGCAGCAGTTGGGCGCGCGGCTGCTGGTGCGCTCCACCCGCAGCCTGAGGTTAACGGAGGAGGGGGCTCGCTATCTCGACAGCGCGCGCCTGGCGCTGGGCGCGTTAGCCGAAGGAGAGCAGGCGATCCGCGAGAAGCATCAGGGGCTGTCCGGGGTGCTGCAGATTTCCGCGCCGTCGGATTTTGGCCGCAATTTGCTGCTCTGCTGGCTGGATGAGTTCCGCCTGCAGCATCCGCATATTCAGCTGCAGCTTCTGATCAACGATCGGCAGGCCGACCTGTTCCGCGAACCGGTGGACGTGGCATTGCGCTTCGGGCCGCTGGCCGACTCTTCGCTGGTGGCGCTGCCGATCTTGCCGCAGCATCGGCGGTTGATCTGCGCCAGCCCGGATTACCTGCGGCGTCACGGCGCGCCGCAAACGCCGGCCGATCTGGCCCGGCACAGCATTCTGGTGTATCAGCCCAGCGGCAAACGGCAGGTGGAATGGCGGCTGTGGCGCGGTGAGGAAGGGGTCGAAGTGCCGCTGAACGGCAGCTATTTTACCGATGACGGCGAGGTGGCGCGGCGCTGGGCGCTGGCGGGGCACGGCGTGGTGCGCAAGTCGGCGATCGACGTGGCGGCCGACATTCACGCCGGGCGGCTGGTGCAACTGTTGCCGGAATGGCGCAGCGACGCGGTGCCGATCAATCTGGTCTGCCCGCATCGTTCGCAGGTGTCGGAACGCGTCAGGCAACTGCAGCGCTTTTTACAGCAGCGCTGCCAGCGTTGGATGGACGATCACTTGGCCTGAAGGGTTTCGGTTTGCGCCGGCGTGGCGGCGGTATCCCCGGCAGGCGCGCTTTCTTCGTGCGGGGTGGTGGAACGGGTGTAGATGTTCAGCCCGGCGAGGAATACGCCGCCCAAAGAACCGAAGGCGCACAGGGCGATGACGATGACGAACGCTTTTTTCAGCATAGGAATAATTTCGCAGGTTGCTTGGAACAGCGGGAATTATAGCCCCTTCGCCGGGTGAAACAAGAATCGTTTTTAACGGCGGCCCGCAGACCGCCCTTTGCGATCGCTACCGTTCGCTGTCGATGGCCTGCACGCGGGCCGGGCGGGCGAACAGGTATTTTCCCAGCGTCACCAGCACCACCGCCGCCACGATGATCACCAGCGCCAGCCACTCGCGCGGCGCCAGCGATTCGCCGGCAAAGCCGATGCCGAGCAGCACCGCCACCACCGGGTTGACGTAGGCGTAGCTGGTGGCAACCGCCGGGCGCACGTTCTTCAACAAGAACATATAGGCGCTGATCGCCAGCATCGAGCCGAAGACGATCAGATAGCCCAGCGCCAGAAAGCCGCCGGTGCTCGGCATCTGAGTCAGACGCTCGCCGCTCAGCTGACTGGCTGCCAATAACACCACGCCGGCGACCAGCATTTCCGCCGCGCCGGCCATCGGCCCGGCCGGCAGCGAGATGCGCGATCCCAGTACCGACCCGAAGGCCCAGCTGGCCGACGCCAGCAAAATCAGCAGCGCGCCGGTCGGGTTGCCCACCAGGTTGTTGCCGGTATTAAGCAGCACGATGCCCACCAGACCGAGCGCGATGCCGGCCCATTCCAGTTTGGTGTTGCGCATCCCCCACAGCAGGCTGAAGCAGAGGGTGAACAGCGGCACCGTCGCCACCATCACCGCGGCGATGCCGGACGGCACGTGTTGGTGCTCCGCCACCGTCACCAGGCCGTTGCCCACCGCCAGCAGCAGAATGCCGATGGCGCCGGCGGCCAGCCACTGCTTCGGCGTCGGCAGCGCGTGGCCGCGCCAGGCCAGGAAACTGAACAGCACGATGCCGGCAACCAGAAAGCGAATGCCGGCCATCATCAGCGGCGGCCACTGCGCGACGCCGAGGCGAATGACGAAATAGGTGGAACCCCAAACGATATATAACGTGAACAACGCCCCGATCAACGGCAGGACGCTACGGCTTTGTTGGCTAAGCATAGGGATATGTTTTTGCAGGGGTGATTATTATTAGAACGCTCAGTAAACCCGATCGGGCAACCGATAAGCAATGGCTTTCGGCATTATTTTTCCCGGCCGCCGCCCGCCGTTCAGCTGTCCCGCCGCTTCCACTGCAGCCAGCTGACGGCCGGCAGGTAAATCGACCAGCCGACGGCCAGCAGCAGCAGCATGAACTCCGGCGGCACGCCGGGCAGCAAGGCGTCCAGCTTCCAGGACACGGCGTAGGCGAAGGGGCCGACGGCGGCGCCCAGCACCGCCAGCGGCCAGGGGGCCGCTCTGACCACGTCCAGCAGCCAATACCACCAGCAGCCGAAGCCGATCCACAGCGCGATGGTCCAGAGCGGCAGGCCGTGTTGCCCGCTGTAGTGCAGCACGCCGCTGTAGCTCCACAGCCCATCCATGCCGATACCGCCCAGGGCGGCCAGGGCCGCGCCTTTGCGGCGGGCGGCCGGGGTAAAGATCAGCGCCAGCGCCGCGCCGGCCAGCAGGATGCCGTTGAGCCGATCGCGAGTCAGCAGCGCCAGCAGCCAGCAGACGCCCAGTCCCAGCGTCGCCAGCCAGAATCCGGCATGCGGCTTCTTCATCGTTCAACTCCCGTGGGGTTACTCTGCCGCTGCGCGCCAGGCGCCGACGGATTTGCCAGAGCGAGCGCGAGGCCCGCTGTTGGTCTGAATATGCGTTAATTCAACCTTAGAAGGGAAGGTGCGGGATGCACAAGCAGAATAATCTGTACCGGTTGAAAACGTGGGCAAAAACCGGTGTTAAAGGAGCGAAATCCGGTAGGCGCAGCGGCGCGAGCCGGCCAGAATGTGTTCGGCGCGCTCCACCTGCGCCTGCAGCACTTCGGTGAAGATGCTCAGCTCCGCCCGGCAGAAGCCCTGGCAGACGGTGGCGGCGGCGCAGATCGGGCAGTGGTTTTCCACCAGCAGATAGGAACCGTCTTCCTCCTGACGCCATTCGGCCATATAGCCTTCGCGGCAGCGGATTTCGGTCAGGCGCGCCACACGCTCCTGCAGATCGGTGGCGCCGATCATCGCCTGCTTGTAGTTGATGCGGTTTTCCTGCTCGCGGGTCTCGATCAGCACGTCGAGCGCCTGTTCGCCCAGTTTGTCGCGCACGGTGCGCAGCAGCTGCACCGTCAGATCCGCATGGGTGTCGGGAAAGCGCGCGTTGCCGGCCGAGGTCAAATGCCACAGCTGCACCGGGCGGCCCACGCCGCGCGTTTCCGCCACCGCTTCGACCAGCCCCTCTTTCGCCAGCTTGACGAACTGCTGGCGGGCCGCCTCACCGGTGGTGCCGAGCACCTTTCCTGCATCAGAAGCTTGCTGTGGGCCGCGGGTTTTCAATAGCGTCAGCAAGCGGTCACTGACCGATTGTGCGGTGCTGCCGCTATTTTCCAAGTTTATTCTTGACATATTTCTCCGCCTCGCCCTAACTTATTCCAAGATAACTCTTGTTAAATTTAACGCAATCTTATGACCAACTCAATGCCATTCCTCTGAAAACAGGACGACAACCGTGATAACCCATGACGATAGCCGCTGGAGCGACCTTTTCTCCGGCAAAAATGCGGCCAGTGCGATCGCGCTTTCGCTCGGCGTGGCGCTGCATGCCATCAATATTCTGGTCGCCACCACCATTCTGCCCTCGGTGGTGCAGGATATCGGCGGTCTGGATCTCTACGCCTGGAACACCACGCTGTTCGTGGTGGCGTCGATCCTCGGTTCCGCGCTGTCGGCCCGGCTGCTCAGCGGCTACGGCGCGCGCAGCGCCTATCTGGTGGCTTCGCTGTTCTTCATCGCCGGGGCGGCGCTGTGCGCGCTGGCGCCGAGCATGCCGGTGATGCTGATCGGGCGTACGGTGCAGGGCTTCGGCGGCGGGCTGATCTTTGCGCTCTCCTACGCGATGATCAACCTGGTGTTCGAGCAGCGATTGTGGCCGCGCGCCATGGCGCTCATCTCGGCGATGTGGGGCATCGCCACCCTGGTGGGGCCGGCGGTGGGCGGCATTTTCGCCGAGCTGAACGCCTGGCGTTGGGCCTTCGGCATTCTGCTGCCGATCATGGCGCTGTACGCCGCATTTACCTTCCTGATCCTGCCCAAGGGTAAAGCGCAGCAGGCGGCCGCGCCGTTGCCGACCGCGCAGCTGCTGTTGCTGACCGTGGCGGTGCTGGCGGTGTCCGCCGGCAGTCTGGCGCACAGCGCCTGGATCAACCTGGCGGGCATCGCGCTCTCGCTGGTGCTGATGGCCTGGCTGCTGAAGCGCGAAGCGCACTCGCGCGCCCGCCTGTTGCCGCACGGCGCGCTGCGGCGCGGCTCATCGCTGGCGGCGCTCTACATCACGACCGCGTTGCTGGTGATCGGCATGACCAGCGAGATCTTCGTGCCCTATTTTCTGCAGCTGCTGCACGGCCAGTCGCCGCTGATCTCCGGCTATATTGCCGCCGCCATGGCCGCCGGCTGGACGCTGTCCGAGATCCTCAGCTCCGGTTGGCGCGGGGCGGGCATTCGCCGGGCGATCGTCAGCGGGCCGCTGTTTGTGCTGGTGGGGCTGCTGGCGCTGGCGATCCTGATGCCGGTGCCGTCCGGCGGCCACTGGCAGGCGCTGGCGCCGATCGTCATTGCGCTGTTGCTGGTGGGGTTCGGCATCGGCTTCGGCTGGCCGCACCTGCTGACGCGCATTTTGCAGGTGGCGCCCGAAGCGGACAAAGATATCGCCGGCGCTTCGATTACCACGGTGCAGCTGTTCGCCACCGCATTCGGTGCGGCGCTGGCCGGGATGATCGCCAATCTGGCGGGGCTGAACGATCCGGGCGGCGCGGCGGGCGCGGCGTCGGCGGCGCGCTGGCTGTTCCTGGCGTTCGCGCTGGCGCCGCTGCTGGCGGTATTCAGCGCCTGGCGCTGCGCGGCGATCGCGCCGCCGGGCGCCGAGACGGGCAATCTTGTACAAAACCCGCCCTCGCGCGAGTGCTAGAACGCTCCTCCTTCTTCGATGGTGTTTGCGGTGATAGTGGCGTTCTTGCTGCGCAGTATGCTGGCGGTGGTGTTGCTGAGCATGCTGATATTCATCGCGCTGCGCGGCATTTTTTAAAATCCACTTGCCATATCTCTAATTTGAGATTATTTCTCTTATATGGGATTTCAAGGCGGAGTGTGAGCGATGGATAACGGTTTGGAGACTGCCGACCTGAGGTTGGCGCAGCGGCTGGCGGATTTGCGCCAGCAGCAGGGGTGGTCGCTGGAGGAGTTGGCGCAGCGCACCGGTCTCAGCCGGGCGACGCTCTCGCGGGTGGAGCGCGCCGAAACCAGCCCGACGGCGTCGCTGCTGAACCGGCTGTGCGCCGCCTACGGGTTGACCATGTCGCGCCTGTTGAGCGAAATCGAAGACGAACCGCCGGAGCTGTTGCGGCCGCCGCAACAGCCGGTATGGGTCGATCGCGTCAGCGGTTTCCACCGTCGCTCCGTTTCTCCTCCCGCCGCGCTGTATAAGGCCGAGTTTATCGAAGCCCGGCTCGATGCCGGCGCGCAGATCGATTACGACCTGCCGTCGATTCCGGCGCTGGAGCATCACCTCTGGCTGCTGTCCGGGCAGCTGGAATTGACGCTGGAAGGGCGCGTTTTCCGGCTGTCGCCCGGCGATTGCCTGCGCTACCGCCTGTTCGGCGCGTCCCGTTTCCATGTCCCCGGCGATGAGCCGGCCCATTACACGCTCGTTATCTGCAGGCCATAACCATGATTGAATTGCAACAGTGGGGCGCCGACGCGGCGCAAAGCGCCGTGGCCGACTTGGCCGAGATGCTGCACGCCAGCGTGGCGCACGGCGCCAGCATCGGTTTTGTCATGCCGTTTACAGTGGAGCAGGCGCGGGCATTTTGGCAGGGGCTGCTGCCGGCCCTGGCGCGGGGAGAGCGTGCGATGCTGGTGGCGCTGGCGAACGGTCGGCCGGTCGGCACAGTGCAGCTGCTGTTGGCGATGCCGGACAACGGCCGCCACCGGGCGGAAGTGGCCAAGCTGATGGTGCACCCGCAGGCGCGGCGGCAGGGCGTCGCGCGGCTGTTGATGCAGGAAGTGCAGGCGCTGGCGGCGCGTCATCGCCGCAGCCTGTTGGTGCTGGACACCCTGAGCGGCAGCGCGGCGCAGGGGTTGTACCGCCAATTGGGGTTCGAGGCGGCGGGCGACATTCCGCATTACGCCCGCGCCAGCGACGGCGGGGCGTTGGAAGCCACCTGCTATATGTACAAACTGCTGTGACTCTTCGGATACTATTAAGTGAAGTTGATAGCTCAGACGCGCTGACACTGATGGCGGAATTGTCGGTGCAACTGGCTGAGATCACCGGCGATAGCGGTACATCCTCGTTTGATCCTGCTGCTATACAAGCGGATGGAGGTTGTTTTATGTTGGTACGCAATGCTGCCGATGAAGCCGTAGCTTGTGGGGCGCTGCGTCGATTAACTTCTGGCGTTGCGGAGTTAAAACGGATGTATGTACGTGAGCCTGGTAATGGTATTGGTCGTAAATTATTACATGCTCTGGAACAACAGGCTCGATGGTTGGGGTATCGCCAACTGTGGCTGGAAACTCGAAGAGTGAACCTGCGTGCCATCAAGTTTTATCTGGCTCAGGGGTATCGGATACGCGAAAATTATGGCCGTTATCGAGGTAACCCGCAGGCGGTCTGTTTCGAAAAAGTTCTGGAATGATGTTGTAAGTCCCCATAGCCATTTGACCTTGAAGATCCGTGCCTTGCTGCTTAGGTTACGGCCAGATTAAATCAAAGAGCGGATGCCGCTACGGTTTTCGGACGGTTAAAATCGAGAGGGTTAAGGGATGAACTACTCTGATATTGCTGAAAGGATAGTGAAAGTGCTTGCTTCACCGGGAAGCGGTGTGGGATTGGCTTCACAGGGCAGTGCCGATACCGATTTCTCACATTTCTTATACCCGCAATCAAAAATTTGAGCATACGCATTTCTTTATGTTCATGCCGCCGAGCCAATATCCCCATTGGTTCGGCGGCATGCTCCGTTAATCCCTTTTTGAAAAAATATTAGGTTATATGGTTTTTTTCTCCCTATTCCTGAATCAGCGCCCGCGCCAGGCTTTGATCGCCTGCTGGCGCACCTGCAGCTTCTGCTGCGGCGTCAGCTTGTTGTAGTCGCGGGCCAGCCCGCTTTCCCAATCGCCGTACAGCGGGTTGGGCAGCACGATGAACTCGGTGCCGAACTTGTTCTGGTTCTCGCTGACGAACGCCCGGCGCTGCGCGTTGTCCTGGTGGTAAGTCGCGGCGCCGAAGTCGTTCAGGTTGTCGCCCGCGTACACCACGATGTCGTAGCCGGCTTGTTTGATGGCGTCGAAGCGCGCCTGCTTATTGGAGGTATCGGTGCTGAGCAGCACGGTCTTTTCCGACATGCCGGTGAAACCGAGCTTCTGCATGTTGGCCACCGTGGCGGCGTATTCACTCTGCTTGCGGTTCGACACGTAGAACATCGTGCCCTGATGGGCGTTGACGTAGCGGGCGAACGACACCGCGCCCGGTACCGCGCCGGCCTGTTCGGCCTGCGTCCATTGGGCCCAGGTGGCGCCGTCGTACGGCTGGCCCTGCTGCGCCTGCCAGCCGGAGTAGGCGCTGTTGTCCAGCATGGTTTCATCCAGATCGACCACCACCGCCTTTTTACGGCCCGGTGCGGCCTTGGCCTGATCGAAGGCGCGCTGCGCGCTGTTGAACGCCTGATGCGTCAGCGCCTGGTATTCGCCGGACTGTTGGAACCAGTTCACCGCCAGCACCGACTGATCCGCCAGCTGTTGCTGGGCCTGGGCATCGGTGTGCGGCGGCTGCGCGCAACCGGCCAACGTCAGTAGCGCGACGCCGACCGCCGCGCCGAGGGTGAGTTTCCTTGCCTGTTTTCCTGCCATCGTTATCTCTCTCGGTTTTATTCTTGTGGGCTGTCCAGCAGCATATCCATCTCGAACTGGCGCAGGGGATCCTGCCGCCAGCCAAGATGCGTAAAGAAGGGAGCGGTCACCTCGGGCACAACGACGTTGGCAGTCAGCGGCAAAGGGGCGAACCTTGTTTGCAGGGCGGCCAGCAAGGCGCGCGCATGCCCCTGGCCGCGGTGCTGCGGCGGCACGTAGATCAGGCGCAGCCAGCAGTGCTCGGCGCCGGGCATCACCACGGCGTAGGCTTGGCGATTGAGCGTATAGGCTTGCGGTTTGCCCGGCAGCTTGAACAGCGATTCGGGGGCGATCAGCCAGGGCAGGTCGGTGGCGCCTTCCGCCGTCAGGCGATGGCTGACGGTCAGTGGATCGACCGCCTGCAGCACCGCCTTGCCTGGCGGCACCGCCGCCGGCGCCTGATGGCCGGTCAGAGTGCGCACGATGCGCAGCCCGGCGCGATGGTACAGCGCCAGCGCGGCGTCGTTGCCTTCGATCACTTCCAGCGACAGCCGATGGTCGCCGCGCTGACGGGCATCCGCTACTACCCGCTGCATCAGCGCCTTACCAAGCCCCTGCCCGCGCATCTCGGGGCGTACGGAAAAGGCCGCGATCCGGCTGTGCCGGCCGCGGCGGGCGATCAGCGCCACCGCCACCGGTTCATGGCGGTGGGTGACGATCAGGCTGTCGTTCAGGCTGAGATCTTCGGCGCCGAAGCGGGCGGCGAAGGTCGGCCCGTCGAGGACGAAGCGCACGATGTAGTTTTCAAAGCAGTGGCTGAGGATGTTCGCCAGTTCGTCGCTGCTGTAGCGCAGGGCGTTGTGGAAGTCGAAGTGTCCGTCGTTATGCATGGCTGATTTCGCTCGGGGGAAAGCTATACATGTAGACCCGTTTTTTTTGCAAGGCAAGCGGGGGGATTGGACAGGGGGAAAATAAAAACAAAAAAGCCGGACGCAGCCGCCCGGCGAAATAAAACTCTGGGTATCAAGTGACGCTAAAGTTTGCAGTGGTGGTTATTCATTCATCACATCAGAACTGGTAGGTCAGGGCGACAACAACCACGTCGTCGTTTTTCAGACCCAGCTTGTTGTCGTCATCGAGCTGGTTGATTTTATATTCGACATAAGTGGACATGTTTTTGTTGAAGTAATAGGTTGCCGCCACGTCGAAATATTTCACCAGATCGACGTCGCCGATGCCTTCAATATCTTTGCCTTTCTGCTGAACGTAACCCAGCGATGGGCGCAGACCGAAGTCGAACTGATATTGTGCGACCAATTCAATCCCTTCTGCTTTATTGGCGAAGCCGCTAACGGAAGTGGCGTTGTTATTGATGGTGGCGGTGCCGGAAATAGGTGCGATATTGCGGCTCTGCGAATAAGTCGCGGCCAGATAGACGTTGTTGTTGTCGTATTTCAGACCACCGGCCCAGATATCGGCCTTGTCGCCTTTACCGAAGGTGCCCGCTTTTTGCGTGGTGGTGCGGTTGGAAGAGGCATAGGCGGCGCCCACGCTCAGGCCGTCGATGATTTCGTAGCTGGAGGAGAGGCCCCAGCCGTCGCCGTTCGCCTTGCTGGCGGAGCGGCCGTCGTTTTCGTTCTTGCCCTGGTACTGCACGGCAAATTTCAGGCCGTCGACCAGTCCGAAGAAGTTGTTATTACGGTAGGTGGCAACGCCGTTGGTACGGCCGTTCATAAAGTTGTCGGTCTTGATGTAAGCATCGTCGCCGAATTCAGGAATCATATCCGTCCAGGCGCCGACGTCGTAAATGATGCCGTAGTTGCGGCCGTAGTCGAAAGAACCGAGGTCTTTATATTTCAGACCGGCGAAGCCCAGACGCGTTTTAGTGTCTTTGGTGCCGTCGGATTCAGAATGGTTAGCGGCGATCTGATATTCCCACTGGCCGTAACCGGTCAGCATATCGTTAATCTGAGTCGCGCCTTTAAAGCCGATACGCACGTAGGTTTTATCGCCATCGTTGCCGGCATCATCGGAGAAATAATGCAGGGCTTTTACACGGCCGTAAAAATCGAGTTTGTTGCCGTCTTTATTGTAGATTTCTGCTGCCTGTGCCGCTTGCGCAAGTAAAAGTGCCGGAATAATAACGGCCAGAAGATTACGTTTCATGGGTTACCCTGCTTTATTCGATTGAAAGACGCTTATCATCAGTTGCATTGCTGTTTTACTGTGCCGCCTGATTGTTGGCGGCGGAGAATTTTTACCGTAGTAATGTGATCTATTTATGACAAAAAATTCATTTTCATGTCGAACGATTAAAAAAGTCGCGTAAAGAGTGAATTTTTTCTTCGGCCGACGGTCGGCGGCTGGTCTACAGTTATCGATACCTTGTTCCGCTGCGGGAGGAATCATGCACGATACTTATACTTTGTTCGGCACGCAGGGCTGCGGCTCGACGATCGTGGCCGCCGCGTTGGTGTTGACCGCTTTCCCCTGGGGCTATGAGGAGGTGGACTACACGCAGGACGGTCCGGAGCGCGATCGCCTGCTGGCGCTGAACCCGTTGGGCCAGGTGCCCACCTTAGTGTTGCCCAATGACGAAGTGCTGACGGAGAGTGCGGCGATTATTCTGCTGCTGCACGATCGCGCACCGCATGCCGAGCTGGCGCCGCCCGGCGGCTCGCCGCTGTTGCCGCGTTTTCTGCGCTGGCTGCTGTTCATCAACGCGGAGATTTACCCCACCTTCACCTATGCCGACCATCCGCAGCGCTGGCAGCCGCAGGCGGCGGGGGCGGAACAGCTGAAAAACGCGGTAATGGCTTATCGCGAGCGCTTATTGCGGCAGCTGAACGCCGCCGCCGGCGCTGCGGGCCCGTGGTTTCTCGGCAAGAGCTTCAGCGCGTTGGATCTGTACGTGGCGGTGATGTGCCACTGGCGGCCGGGTCGCGCGTGGTTCCGGCAACACTGCCCGCGGCTGTACGCCATCGCAGAGCGGGTGGAACAGCGGCCGGAGCTGAATGCGTTGCTGAGCGCCCATTTCGACGGTGTTGCCCCGCTGGAATCGTGATGCCTCCCCGCCGCCCGGCGGGGAACCCTCCCGTATTTCTGAACCGAGACTGCTGAAAATCCCGATTTTCACTCGCTGCGGCGGCGGGTAGCGTAAGGCTATCCGCAACTGACAGGAGAGTGTGATGCCATCAGAATCCCAGGCCGGGCAGCAGGCGTTCGGCGATATTGCCCCCAAGCTGGCGCAGCTCAGCGACAGCGTGTTGTTTGACGATATTTGGCAGCGGCCGGCGCTGAGCCCGCGCGAGCGCAGCCTGATTACCGTCGCCGCGCTGGTGGCGCTCAACCGCGTGGAACAGCTGCCGTTTCACCTGCAGCTGGCGCAGCGCAACGGCGTGACGCGCCAGCAGCTGGCCGAGCTCATCACCCATCTGGCGTTCTACGCCGGCTGGCCCGCGGCGGCGTCGGCCGTGGCGCGCCTGCGCGAACTGGAACAGGAGGACAACCATGCCGTTTAGCCGCATCGCCCTGCATCAGGGCAAGTCCGCCGACTATCTGCAAACCTTGTCCGACAGCCTGCATCAGGCGCTGGTGGAGGCCTTTGAGGTGCCGCCGACGGATAAATTTCAGGTGCTCGATCAATACCGCCCCGGTGAGCTTATCTACGATCGCGACTATCTCGGCGGGCCGCGCAGCGTGGATTTCGTGCTGTTTTACATCACCGCCGGGCGGCCGCGCGACACCGACACCAAGCGGCGCTTCTACGGGCGGCTGGCGGCGCTGCTGGCGGAAAAGCTGCGGCTCCGCCCCGAGGATGTGATGGTGGTGATCGCCACCACCCAGTTGGACGAGTGGTCGTTCGGCGGTGGTCGCGTCTCGATGATCGAGCCGCAGGCGTAACTCGGGCTGACGTCGCCGGCGGTCTGTGGGACAATAGCGCCATCATTTCGTTTAGATAAGAGTTGAATGGCGCTCTCCTCCGCAGTTAAAGATCAGATTGGCCAGTGGTACAAAGCCCTGCAGCAGCAAATACCGGATTTCATTTCCCGTGCGCCCCAGCGCCAGATGATCGCCGAGGTGGCGAAGACGCTGGCCGGCGACTACCCGCGCCATCTGGCGATCGAGGCGCCGACCGGCGTCGGCAAAACGCTGTCTTACCTGATCCCGGGCATCGCCGTCGGGCGGGCGGAGAGTAAACCGCTGGTGGTCAGCACCGCCAACGTGGCGCTGCAGGACCAGATCTACAGCAAGGATTTGCCGCTGCTGAAAAAGATTATCCCCGATCTGAAATTTACCGGCGCCTTTGGCCGTGGGCGCTATGTGTGCCCGCGCAACCTGGCGGCGATGAGCACCGACGTTAGCCAACAGGGCGATCTGACGCTGTTCCTCGACGACGAGCTGGCGCCGTCCAGCGGCGAAGAGCAGGCGCTGTGCCAGAAGCTGACCAAGGCGCTGGCCCGCTTCGAGTGGGACGGCCTGCGCGATCACTATCAGCAGAGCATCGACGATCCGCTGTGGGCCAAGCTGAGCACCGACAAGGCCAACTGCCTGGGGCGCAACTGCCACTACATTCGCGAATGCCCGTTCTATATCGCCCGCAAAGAGATCGAGAGCGCCGACGTGGTGGTGGCCAACCACGCTCTGGTGATGGCGGCGCTGGAGACGGAATCGGTGTTGCCGAACCCGAAAGAGCTGCTGCTGGTGCTGGACGAAGGCCACCATTTGCCGGAGGTGGCGCGCGACGCGCTGGAGATCGACGGGGAAATCACCGCGCTGTCGACCAACCTGCAGCTGGACATGATCGTGCGCCAGGTCGAGCAGTGCATGACGCAGTACCGGCCGAAGAATCCGCCGGGGCTGGCCAACAGCGAGCGGCTGAAAAACCATTGCGAGGAGCTGCGCGAGCTGGTGCAGATCTTCGAGCATCAGGTCAGCGCCTATCTGCCCGGCGACAGCGTGGCGGCCGAGCACCGTTTCGAGATGGGCGAGCTGCCGGCGGAGATGGTGGAGAGCTGCGCGCGGCTGTTCAAACTGACCGATGCGCTGCGCGGGCTGGCGGAGTTCGTGCTTAACGATCTCACCGAGCAGACCGGCAAGCACGACATCGTGCGCCTGCACCGGTCGATCATTCAGATGAGCCGCACGCTGGGTTATCTGGAGGCGATGAGCAAGCTGTGGCGGCTGGCGGCGCTCGACAAGTCGTCCAATGCGCCGATCTCCAAATGGGTCACGCGCGAGCTGCGCGATAACGTCACTCATCTTTACCTGCACTGCGTCGGCATCCGCGTCAGCGACCAACTGGAGAAGCTGCTGTGGCGCAAGGTGCCGCACGTGGTGGTCACCTCGGCCACGCTGCGTTCGCTGAACAGCTTCGCGCGTTTGCAGGAGATGAGCGGGCTGAGCGAGAAGGCCGGCGATCGTTTCGAAACGCTCTCTTCGCCGTTCAATCACGTCGAACAGGGCAAGATTGTCATTCCGCAGATGCGCTACGAACCGGCTCTCGCCAACGAGGCGGAGCACCTTGAGGAGATGGCGCGATGTTTCCGCGCCGAGCAGGCGAGCGGCAAGCACAAAGGCATGCTGATCCTGTTCAGCAGCCACCGGGCGATGCAGACTTTCCTCAGCTACGTGACCGATCTGCGGCTGATGCTGCTGGTGCAGGGCGACCAGCCGCGCTACCGGCTGGTGGAAGAGCACCGCAAGCGGGTGGAGAAGGGCGTCGCCAGCGTGCTGGTGGGGCTGCAATCGTTCGCCGAAGGGCTGGATCTGAAAGGCGAGCTGCTGACCCAGGTACACATTCACAAAATTGCGTTCCCGCCGATCGACAGCCCGGTGATCATTACCGAAGGCGAGTGGCTGAAATCGCTGAAACGCTATCCGTTCGAAGTGCAGAGCCTGCCGAGCGCCTCGTTCAACCTGATCCAGCAGGTCGGCCGCCTGATCCGCAGCAACCAATGCTACGGCGAGATCGTGATCTACGATCGCCGGCTGTTGACCAAAAACTACGGTTCGCGGCTGTTGGCGTCGCTGCCGGTGTTCCCGATCGAACAGCGCGCGGTGCCGGAGGCCGACAAGGCGCATCTGGCGGCGTTGAAATCCGCCGCCGACGCGGCCAAAAAAGAGAAGAAGCGCGGCAACCCGTTCGCCCGCAAGCGGCGGCGTTAATCAGAGCAGCGGCGGCAGGCGGCGCTTGACCGGCGTGGTTTTCACGATCGAGGTGTTGCTCTGCGCCTGCTCGGCCAGCCGATCGAGGGTGTGATCGAGCTGCGCCATCGAGTGCGCCACCAGCCGCACGATAAAGCAGTCTTCGCCGGTCACCTTGTCGCATTCGACCACTTCTGGTATCGCCTGAATCAGCTGCTCGACCTTCTTCAGCATGCCCGGCAGCGGCTTGATGCGCACCAGCGACTCGAAGGCGTAGCCCACCGCCTGCAGATTGACGTTCAGGGTATAACCCTGGATCACGCCGCTTTCCTCCAGCCGCCGCAGCCTTTCCGAGGTGCTCGGCGACGACAGCCCCACCTGCGCGCTCAGCGTCTTCAACGACGCGCGCGCGTCCTGCGCCAAAAGAGTCAGGATCTGGCGATCGATATCATCCATAACGCCTCCGTTAGGTATTTTCTTTATTATAGCTACGAGAAAAAGGCAGTTAAGCATATCTGCCTTTTTTATGCTATGGAAAGCCGCCCCGCGAAGCCGCAAGCTATGCCTCTGGGCAAGTTTGGAGGAACGCAGAATGAATGCAGAGATAAAACGCGGCTCGCTGGAGATGACGGCGGCGATGCTGATTTCCGGCTCCATCGGCTGGTTTGTGCTGATGTCCGGCCAGCCGGTGGTCAACGTGGTGTTTTGGCGCTGCGCGGTGGGGGCGCTGGTGCTGCTGGCGGTGTGCGGCGCGCTGGGGCAGCTGCGGCGCGATGTGCTGACGCGCGCCACGCTGCTGCTGGCGATCGCCGGTGGGGTGGCGCTGGTGATCAACTGGCTGCTGCTGTTTGCCGCCTATTCCTATGCCTCTATCTCCATCGCCACGGCGGTGTACAACACCCAGCCGTTTATGCTGGTGGGGCTGGGGGCGCTGTTTCTGGGGGAACGGCTGACCGCCCGCAAGCTGCTGTGGCTGGGGCTGGCGTTCGGCGGCATGATGCTGGTGGTGCTGGCGCAGCCGCGGCAGGCGGGGGAACAGAGTCATTATTTGGCGGGCATCGCGCTGGCGCTTGGCGCGGCGTTTTTTTACGCCCTGATGGCGCTGGCGGCCAAGCGGCTGAAGGGCACGCCGCCGCATCTTATTGCGCTGATCCAGGTGGCGGTAGGGGCGGTGATGCTGTTGCCGCTGGTGGATTTCCACGTTTCGGCCAGCGCTGGGCAGTGGGGCATGCTGGCGACGCTCGGCGTGCTGCACACCGGCCTGATGTACGTGCTGATGTACGGCGCTCTGCAGAAGCTGCCGACCAACCTGATCGGCTCGCTGTCGTTCATCTACCCGATCGCCGCCATGCTGGTGGATCGCCTGGCGTTTGGCCACCGGCTGTCGGCCTGGCAGCTGTTGGGCGCGGCGATCATCCTGCTGGCGGCGGCGGGCATGAACCTGCTGGGCGAGCGGCGAGCGCAGCTGCTGCCGGCCTCGGACGGCCGGCGCGCCGGCTGATGCTCAGTTCGTTTTTTTCAGCCGGCGCCATAAGGTGGTGCGGCTGATCCCGAGCAATCGGGCGGCGGCGGCGTGGTCGCCTCCGCATCGCGCCAGCGCTTCGTGGGCGGAGACGGGAGCTGGCGGCGTCTCGGGCGGCGTGGCCGCCGCCAGCTCCGGCAGCAGCCAGCGCAGCGTCTCGCCGCTCGGCGCGGCGCCGGTGCTCAGCATCAGCGCCACCCGCTCCATCATGTTGCGCAGTTCGCGCAGGTTGCCGGGCCAGGCGTAATGACTCAGCGCGGCGTAACAGCCGGCCAGGGCGGCGCGCAGCGGCTCCGTCAGCGGCACGTCGAGCGCCGCCAGCGACCGCTTCAGAAAGTGTTCCGCCAGCATCGCGATATCGTCGCCGCGCACCCGCAATGGCGGCAGCTGCAGCCGCAGGGCGCTCAGGCGGTAGAACAGATCGGCGCGAAAGCCGCCCCGTTGAATCGCCTGCTCCAGGTGGTTGTGGGTGGCGCTGATGACGCGAAAGTCGACCGCCACCGGCTGCTGCCCGCCGACCCGGGTGACGGCCTTCTCTTCCAGCGCGCGCAGCAGCCGGGTTTGCAGGTGCAGCGGCATTTCGCCGATCTCATCCAGAAACAGAGTGCCGCCGTTGGCGGTTTCCAACAGTCCGCGTCGGCCGCCGCGCCGTGAGCCGGTAAAGGCGCCTTCCTCATAGCCGAACAGCTCCGCCTCCAGCAACGATTCGGCTATGGCGCCGCAGTTGATGGCGACGAACGGCGGCGTCGCGCCTCTGGCCGGCGCGCCGCGCCGGGAAAAGTATTCCCGGTGGATCGCCTGCGCCGCCAGCTCCTTGCCGGTGCCGGTTTCTCCTTCAATTAATACCGCCGCCGGCGAGCGGGCGTACAGCATGATGGTGCGCCGCGTCTGCTCCATCTGCGGGGAGTCGCCTTGCAAATCGCCCAGCCCGTAGCGCGGCTGCAGGGTATTGCGCGCGGCGTAATCGCCGCCGCGTTTGCCGCCGCCCAGCATCAGGCGCGTCACGTCCAGCGCATCGCTGAAGGCGGCGCGCAGGGTGGCGGCGGAATAGAGAAAAATGGCGGTGAGCCCGGCCTCTTCCGCCAACTCGCTGATGAGGCCCGCCCCAACCACGGCCTGAATGCCGGCGGCTTTCAGCTCGGCGATCTGGCCGCGCGCGTCCTCTTCGGTGACGTAGCTGCGCTGCTCCAGCGGCAGATCGAAGGTCTGCTGGAACTCTAGCAGCGCGGGCAGAGGGGTTTTATAGGTGATGACGCCGATCCGATCGGCGGTTCTGCGCGCCTTGCTCAGCGCCTGCAGCAGATCGAAACCGCCGGGCTTGACCAGGATGACCGGCACCGACAGGCGGCTTTTCAGGTAGGCGCCGTTGGAGCCGGCGGCGATGATGGCGTCGCAAGGCTCGGTCGCCAGGCGGGCGCGGATGTGCTGCACCGCCTCCTCAAAGCCGAGGCGGATCGGGATGATGGTTGCCAGATGGTCGAACTCGAGGCTGATGTCCCGGAACAGATCGAACAGGCGGGTGATGGAGACGGTCCAGATCACCGGTTTGTCCGGCGTGACGTGATCGCTCATGGTGGGTTACCGAATGGAAGTGGCTGCATTAGGTGTAGCCCGGTTTCAGTGATGTTTCAAATTTACTGCGTGAAACAACGATTGAAACGTTAGCTGAAACGTTTTTTACCCCTTTGCCAGGCCAATGGCGCTGCAGATGTTGTAACTCGCTTATTTTTATCGATTTTAATTTTTCCCCTCACCGAAGCACAACCTGGCCCGCCCCTTGCTCTGTCTGTTTCATCTGGCTAATCGGAGAAAACGTCATGACGCTGCGCGCACCCGGGCTCGCCTTTCGTCAGGCCCTGAGTAAAGAAAAACCCCTGCAAATCGCCGGCGCGATCAACGCCAACCATGCGCTGCTGGCCCAGCGGGCCGGATTCCAGGCCATCTACCTTTCCGGCGGCGGCGTGGCGGCCGGTTCGCTGGGGCTGCCGGATCTGGGCATTTCGACCCTGGACGATGTGCTGACCGATATTCGGCGCATCACCGACGTTTGCCCGCTGCCACTGCTGGTGGATGTCGACAGCGGTTTCGGCGCTTCGGCGTTCAACGTCGCCCGCACGGTGCGATCGGTGAGCAAGGCCGGGGCGGCGGCGCTGCATATCGAAGATCAGGTCGGCGCCAAGCGCTGCGGCCATCGCCCCAATAAGGCCATCGTTTCCACCGGAGAGATGGTGGATCGCATCAAGGCGGCGGTGGATGCGCGCAGCGATCCGGACTTCGTGATCATGGCGCGCACCGATGCGCTGGCGGTGGAGGGGCTGGAGGCGGCCATCGAGCGCGCTCAGGCTTACGTGGCGGCCGGGGCGGACATGCTGTTCCCGGAAGCGATCACCGAACTGGGCATGTATCGCCGTTTCGCCGAAGCGACGCAGGTGCCGATCCTGGCCAATATCACCGAGTTCGGCGCGACGCCGCTGTTTACCACCGACGAGCTGCGCAGCGCCCAGGTGGATATGGCGCTGTATCCGCTGTCGGCCTTCCGGGCGATGAACCGGGCGGCGGAGCGGGTGTACCGCGCTTTGCGCGAGGAGGGCACGCAGAAAAGCGTCATCGACACCATGCAGACCCGCAACGAGCTGTATGAAAGCATCAACTATTATTTGTTCGAAGAGAAACTCGACGCCCTGTTCGCTCGCCAGCGCGACGAATAGGCGCCATTCACGCACAAGCCAAATGAGGACGGTATGAGCCAAGCGATCCCCCCGCAAAGCCCGACTGGCGTTAAGCCGAAAAAATCCGTGGCGTTATCCGGCGTGCCCGCCGGGAATACCGCGCTGTGCTCCGTAGGGCGCAGCGGCAACGATCTGCGCTATCGTGGTTACGACATTCTCGATCTCGCGCGCCACTGCGAGTTTGAAGAGATCGCCCACCTGCTGATCCACGGCAAATTGCCCAACCGCGACGAGCTGCAGGCCTACAAACACCGTCTCAAAGCGCTGCGCGGCCTGCCCGCCAGCGTGCGCACGGTGCTCGAGGCGTTGCCTGCGGCGTCTCACCCGATGGACGTGATGCGCACCGGCGTCTCGGCCCTCGGCTGCACGCTGCCGGAAAAAGAGCAGCACGGCGCGGCCGGCGCGCGCGATATCGCCGACCGGCTGCTGGCGTCGCTGGGCTCGATGCTGCTGTATTGGTATCACTACAGCCACAACGGCGAGCGCATTCAGCCGGAGACCGACGACGATTCCATCGGCGGCCACTTTCTGCACCTGCTGCACGGCGAAGCGCCTTCCGCCAGCTGGGAACAGGCGATGCACGCTTCCTTGATCCTGTACGCCGAGCATGAGTTCAACGCCTCGACCTTCGCCGGCCGGGTGATCGCCGGCACCGGATCCGACGTCTATTCGGCGATCGTCGGCGCCATTGGTGCGCTGCGCGGGCCGAAACACGGCGGCGCCAACGAGGTGTCGCTGGAGATCCAGCAACGCTATGAAACGCCGGACGAAGCGGAAGCCGACATTCGCCGCCGCATCGACAACAAAGAGGTGGTGATTGGCTTCGGGCACCCGGTGTACACCGTCTCCGATCCGCGCCATCAGGTGATCAAAGAGATTGCGCTGCGCCTGTCGCGGGAGGCGGGGGCGATGAAGTTGTATGACATCGCCGATCGGCTGGAAAGCGTCATGCGCGACACTAAAAACATGTTCCCCAACCTCGACTGGTTCTCGGCGGTGTCTTATCACCAGCTGGGGGTGCCCACCGAAATGTTCACGCCGCTGTTTGTCATGGCGCGGGTGAGCGGCTGGTCGGCGCACATCATCGAGCAACGGCAGGACAACAAAATCATTCGCCCGTCCGCCAACTATACCGGGCCGGAAGCGCGGGCGTTCGTACCGCTGGATCAGCGCTGAGCGCCGATCGTTATTCACTATGGAGCGTTTGGGAATCATGATGCTTGAGTCTGCCAATACCCGCCGTCCGCCGTTCGATCGCGAAATGGTCGATATCGTCGATTATGTGATGAAAGAGGCCGTCGATACCCCGGCGGCGTACCGCACCGCCCACTATTGCCTGCTCGATACCCTCGGCTGTGGGCTGGAGGCGCTGAGCTATCCGGCCTGCAAGAAACTGATGGGGCCGGTGGTGCCGGGCGCCGAGGTGCTGAACGGCAGCCGGGTGCCGGGCACCCGCTTCCAGCTGGATCCGGTGCAGGCGGCGTTCAATATCGGCGCCATGATCCGCTGGCTCGACTTCAACGACACCTGGCTGGCGGCGGAGTGGGGGCACCCGTCGGACAACCTGGGCGGGATCCTGGCGGTGGCCGACTGGCTCTCGCGCCAGGCGGTGGCGGCGGGCAAAGCGCCGCTGACCATGCGGCAGGTGTTGATCGCCATGATCAAGGCGCATGAGATCCAGGGCTGTCTGGCGCTGGAAAACGCCTTCAACCGGGTGGGATTGGATCACGTGCTGCTGGTGAAGGTGGCGTCCACCGCGGTGGTGGCGCAGATGCTCGGCCTGAGCCGGGCGGAGATCCTGAATGCGGTGTCGCTGGCGTGGGTGGACGGGCAGTCGCTGCGTACCTATCGCCATGCGCCGAACGCCGGCACCCGCAAATCCTGGGCGGCGGGGGATGCGACCGCGCGCGCGGTGCGGCTGGCGCTGATGGCTGCCACCGGCGAAATGGGCTATCCCTCGGCGCTGACGGCGCCGACCTGGGGGTTCTACGACGTCTCTTTCAACGGCAAGCCTTTCCGCTTCCAGCGGCCGTACGGCGCGTACGTGATGGAGAACGTGCTGTTTAAAATTTCGTTCCCGGCGGAGTTCCATGCCCAGACCGCCGTGGAGGCGGCCATGACGCTGCACCGCCAGATGCAGGCCGCCGGTAAAACCGCCGCCGACATCGCCGCAGTGAGCATCCGCACTCATGAGGCCTGCTTGCGCATTATCGACAAGCAGGGACCGCTGGATAACCCGGCGGATCGCGATCACTGCATTCAGTATATGGTGGCGATCCCGCTGCTGTTCGGCCGGCTGACGGCTGCGGACTACGAGGATCGGGTGGCCGAGGATCCGCGCATCGATGCGTTGCGCGGCAAGATCCGATGCCATGAAGATCCCGCCTTCACCCGCGATTATCACGATCCGGAAAAACGATCGATCGCCAATGCGCTGACGGTGGAGTTTACCGACGGCAGCCGTCTGGATGAGGTGGCGGTGGAGTATCCTATCGGCCATGCGCGGCGGCGCGAAGAGGGCATCCCGCTGCTGATCGAGAAGTTCAAAACCAACCTGGCGCGCCAGTTCCCGGCTCTGCAGCAGCAGCGCATTCTCGAGGTGTCGCTGGACCGGCAGCGGCTGGCGCAGATGCCGGTCAACGAGTATCTCGATCTGTGGGTGATCTGAGATAAGCGGCGCTGACAAGCCACGTCGGCGCCGCTATGATGGACGCTCCATTCCCGTCCGTCTTCTTATCAGGTGATTCATGATTGATGCCGCAACGCTGTTGTTGTTTTCCGGTGCCTGCGTGGCGCTGGCGCTGACTCCCGGCCCGGATATGCTGCTGATCGCTTCGCGCAGCGTCAGCCAGGGGCGGCGCGCCGGTTTCGCTTCGCTGGCGGGCATTCAGCTCGGCACGTATTGTCACGCGCTGGCGGCGGCGCTGGGGTTGTCGCAACTGTTCGTCGCGGTGCCGCTGGCTTACGACGCGGTGAGAATGCTGGGCGCCGCCTATCTGCTCTATCTGGCGTGGAAAACGCTGCGATCCGGCAGCAGTTTGCAGGCTTCCGCCGGGTTGCAAGCGGTGCCGACGGCGCGCATCTTCCGCCAGGGGCTGTTCACCAATATCCTCAACCCGAAAATGGCGCTGTTCGTGCTGGCGCTGTTTCCGCAGTTTATCGATCCGCGTTCAGGCTCGGTGGTGGTGCAGATGCTGGCGCTGGCGACGGTGCTGAATCTGGTGGGCTTGCTGATTAACGGCGGGGTGATCCTGGCGGTCAGCGGCATGAAAAGCCGCTTTGCCGGCCGCCGCTTCAACGCCCGCTGGCCGAACTACCTGCTGAGCGGGGTGTTCGCCGGGCTGGCCTGCAAGCTCATTTTCGACAGCCGCCGCTAACCCTCACGCAGCAGCGCTTCAAACGCCGCGCTGGCCGGTTCGTCCGGCAGCGCGCTGTACATCACCAGCCGCAGGTGATTCTCTTCGTCGACGATGAAAGAAGCGTGGTCAAAGGTGACCGGGCCGATTTCCGGGATGGCGAAGCTGCGTCGTCCCTGGCAACGCCCGTGAATGTCGTGCTGCCGCCAGAGCTGGCGGAACTGCGGCGACACCCGCTCCAGCGCCTGTACCCGTTGGCGCATCACCTCATCCTCCGGCGCGCGAGCGTAGTCGCGGCGGAAGCTGGCCAGGATTTGCGGCGCCTGCGCCCGCCACTCCAGCAGGCGCGCATTGAGCTGCGGATCGGCAAACAGCATCCACAACATGTTGCGCTCTTCCGGCGGGCGTTCGGCGATGGCGAACAGCCGCTGCGCCGCCGGGTTCCAGGCGATGATGTCCCAACTCAGGTTCATGACGTAGGCCGGCCGCAGCGCTAAATCGTCCAGCAGCCGCCGCACCAGCGGCGAGACCTGGCACCACTGATGGCCGACCGGCACCGGCGGGCGCTGATGCGCCAATAAAAACAGGTGGTAGCGGCCGGCGGCGTCGAGCTGCAGCACCCGCGCCAGGTTTTCCAAAAACGCCACCGACGCATTGATTTCCCTGCCTTGTTCCAGCCAGGTGTACCAGGTAAGGCCGACGCCGGCCAGCGCCGCGACCTCCTCGCGCCGCAATCCCGGCGTGCGGCGGCGGCTGCCGCTCGGCAAACCGACCGCCTGTGGCGACAGCTGTTCTCGCTTTTGACGTAGAAAATCCGCCAGTTCGTGGCGGGTGCGCTCGAGGGTGCGTGGGGGCATGTCGGCCGTCCTGTTGCTGTAAGTAATAGTATAAATGACTATATAGTAACAGTTTAAACCCTGTTCCATACTGCGACCATCATAATCTCTGGAGGTGGTATGGAACATTCATTATCTCGTGAGCGGCGAGCGCTGCCCGGCCTGCCGGTGCTGCTGTTGGGCGGTTTTGTCACGGTGTTCGATCTGTTTGTGGTCAACGTGGCGGCGCCGGTGATCCAGCGAGAATTCGCCGCCGATTTTGCCGGCGTCGGGTTGATCGTCGCCGGTTATGAACTGGCGTTCGGGGTGCTGTTGATCGCCGGCGGGCGTCTGGGCGATCGCTTCGGACGTCGGCGTCTGTTCAGCCTCGGCATGCTGGGATTCACGCTGACTTCATTGTTTTGCGGGTTGGCGGGATCGCTCAGCCTGTTGATCGCCGCGCGTATTCTGCAGGGGGCGGCGGCGGCGCTGCTGTTTCCGCAAATTTACGCCTTGATGCGGGTGCTGTACGAGCCGCAACAGCGGCGGCGCGCCTTCGCCTGGCTGGGCATGACGCTGGGGCTGGCGGCAATCTTCGGCCAGATCCTCGGTGGTTTTATCATCGAGGCCAACCTGTTCGGCAGCGGCTGGCGCATGATCTTTCTGATTAATCTGCCGATCGGCGCGCTGGCGCTGTGGGCGGCGCGGCGCATTCCCGAATCGCGGGTGGCGCAGGCGCAGCGGCTGGACGGCGTTGGCCTGGGGCTTGCGGCGACCGGCCTGTCGCTGTTGCTGCTGCCGCTGCTGGAAGGGCCGGCGCACGGCTGGCCGTGGTGGATCGCGCCGATGTTGGCGCTGGCAATGCTGACGCTGTGGGGCTTCCTGCGTTGGGAGCGCCGTCTGGCGCAGCGCGGCGACGATGCGGTGCTCGATCCGGCGCTGTTCCGCCAGGCGGGCTTCGCGCCGGGTATGGCGGTGGTGCTGGCGATTTATGCCACCGCTTCCTCGTTTTTCTTGTGTTTCGCGCTGCTGCTGCAGGCGGGGGCGGGGCTGACGCCTTTTCAGGCGGGCAGCCTGTTCACCCCGGCCAGCGCGGCCTTTATGCTGGCGTCGATGCTGGCGCCCCGGCTGGCGCTGCGTTGGGGCAACCGTGCGCTGAGCGCGGGCGTGGCGATTTACGCCGCCGGGCTGGCGCTGCTGATGGCGCAGGCGCTGTGGGGCGCGGCGCTGGCGCATCCGCTGCGGCTGCTGCCGGGGTTGGTGGTGCTGGGATTCGGCCAGGCGCTGAGCATGACGCCGCTGCTGAATCTGGTGCTCGGTTTGGCGCACGAGCGGCAGGCGGGCATGGCGGCGGGGCTGGTTGCCACCGTGCAGCAGGTGGGGGGCGCGCTGGGCATCGTGGTCAGCGGCGTCGGCTTCGTGCCGCTGTTGGCGCACGGCGGCGCGGCGGAGCGCTATGCCGAGGCCTTTGCCGGCGCCATGGTATTTAATCTGTTGGCGATGGGCATCGCCCTGATCTTGTTAAACCGGATCACGCGAAATAGTCAGAAAGCGGATCTTAAGTAGGCCGCCGGCGGGTGCTTTACTGTCGTCATGATGAGAAAGCGTAAGGAGCCACACTGATGTTTCAACCCGCCGCATTTCGCGAAGACGATCTGGATGCCCAACTGGCGCTGGTGCGCGCCCACCCGTTGGGGCTGCTGGTCAGCCACGGCGAGCAGGGATTGACGGCCGATGCGCTGCCGTTTCTGGCCGATGTCGAACAGGGGCAGATCCGGCTGCGGGCGCACCTGGCGCGCGCCAACGAGCACTGGCGGCGGCTGCAGCACGCGGCGGAATGCCTGGTGATTTTTCAGGGGTTGGAGGGCTATGTGTCGCCCGGCTGGTATCCGAGCAAGCGCCAGACCGGCAAAGTGGTGCCGACCTGGAATTACAGCGTGGTGCAGCTGTATGGCGTACCGACGGTGACGGACGACCCGGCCTGGCTGCGGCGCCAGCTGATCGATCTGACCGCGCAGCAGGAAGGAGGGCGTCCGGCGCCCTGGCGGCTCGACGACGCGCCGGCCAACTACATCGCCGCGCAGCTTAAAGGCATTGTCGGTATCGAGATCGCCGTCACCCGGCGCGAAGGCAAATGGAAGATGAGCCAAAACCGCAGCGCCGACGATGCCGGCGGGGTGATCGCCGGGCTGCGCGACGGCGATGACGCGCAGCGGCGGCTGGCGGAGGAGGTTGAGCGGCGGCGCGGATAGGGTATGCTAACCGAAGAGTGAGCAAGGGGAACCTTCGGATGGATTACACCAAAATTATCAAAGAAATAGGCCGCGGCAAAAACCATGCGCGCGACCTGGACCGGCAGACCGCATTTCAGCTGTATCAGGCGATGCTGGCCGGGGAGGTCCCCGAGCTGGAGCTGGGCGGCATTCTGATCGCGCTGCGCATCAAGGGCGAAGCCGAGGAGGAGATGCTGGGCTTCTACCAGGCGATGCAGCAGCAGGTGTTGCCGCTGCAGGCGCCGCAGGGGCGGCCGCTGCCGGTAGTGCTGCCGAGCTATAACGGCGCGCGCAAGCAGGCCAACCTGACGCCGCTGCTGGCGCTGCTGCTCGCGAAAGTGGGCCTGCCAGTGGTGGTGCACGGCGTGCTGGACGACAGCACCCGCGTGACCAGCGCCGAGATTTTCCGCGCCCTGGGGCTGCCGTGGTCGGAACAGGCCGTTCACGCCCAGCAGCGTCTCGATAACGGCGAGGCGGTGTTCATGCCGGTTTCCGCGCTGTCGGCGCCGCTGGCGCGGCAGCTCGGGCTGCGTTGGCGCATGGGGGTGCGTAACAGCGCCCATACGCTGGCCAAGCTGGCGACGCCGTTCGGCGAACAGGATGCGCTGCGCCTCGCCAGCGTCTCACACCCGGAGTATGTCGGCCGGGTGGCGTCGTTTTTCCGCCAGATCGGCGCCCGCGGGCTGTTGATGCACGGCACCGAAGGCGAAGCCTACGCCAACCCGCTGCGCTGCCCGCAGATTCACCATATCGTCGGCGGCGAACAGCGCGTGTTGCTGGAGCGCACCTTGCAGGATGAAACGCCGACGTTGCCGGCGGCGAAAGACGCGGAAACCACCGCGCGCTGGACCGAGCGCTGCCTGGCGGGCGAGGTGGCGATCCCGCAGGCCATCCAGCGGCAGATCGCCTGTTGCCTGGTGGCCGCCGGCGAGAGCGAAACGCTGGAACAGGGGCTGCAGCGCCTGCATCAGGCCTGAGCGCGACTATACTGGGATATTTCCTCATCGGCTGAGAAGGACGGTTATGCATCAGGCTCTCGATTACTTCAATCAATTGAACCAGGATTACCTCGACGTACACCGCGCCAAAGAAGAGCTGTTCTGGCAAAACTACATGGGCACCGGCGGTGAAGAGGTGTCGGCGCGCTTTGCCGCTGCGGAAAGCGCCTATAAGCGCTTTATCGCCGAACCGCGCCGGCTGGCGGAGATCCGCAATCTGCTGGCCGGATTGGAAACGCTGCCGCAGGAGGCACAGCGCGATGCGCTGATCCACGGCCTGCAAGGCTGGCTGCGTTTCTTCGACTGTAACGCCATTGAAGATCCGCAGGCGCAGGCGCTGTTGGATCAGATCATCCACGCCGAATCCGATCTCTACTCGCGCCGCAAGGGCTACCAGGTGACGCACCTGAACGCCGAGGGCCAGCGGGTGGCGGCCTCGCTCGGCGAGCTGTTGACCAACCAAGCGACCAACCCGAACGAAGACTACCGCCGCAGCTCGCAGCAGGCTCTGCGCGATCTGGAGCAATGGCTGCTGCATAACGGCCTGCCGGAGCTGATTGGCTTGCGCAACCGCTTTGCGCGCCAGATGGGCTATCGCAACTATTTCGACTACAAGGTGAACAAAACCGAGCGCATGACGCCGGAGCAGCTGTTCGCCATTCTGGATCGCTTCGAGCGGGAAACCCGCGAGGCCAACGCGCGCAGCCTGCAGCAACTGGCGGCCGGCAAGGGCAGCCAGGCGCTGGAGCCGTGGAACGTGCGCTTCGCCAGCGCCGGCGACGTCACCCGCCAACTGGATCCTTACTTCCCGTTTTCGCGTTCGCTGGAACGCTGGGTCGATAGCTTCAAACGCCTGCACATCGGCTTTGGCGGCGCCGAGATGAACCTCGATCTGCTGGTGCGCAAAGGCAAGTATGAGAACGGCTTTATGCACGGCCCGGTGCCGCCGTTTGTGCGCCAGGGGGAATGGGTGCCGGCGCGCATCAACTTCACCAGCCTGGCGCAGCCGGGGCAGGTAGGCAGCGGCGCTTACGGGCTCAACACCCTGTTCCACGAAGGTGGCCACGCGGCGCATTTCGCCAACATTCGCCAGAATGCGCCGTGCTTCTCGCAGGAGTTCCCGCCGACCTCAATGGCTTATGCCGAAACCCAGTCGATGTTCTGCGACAGCCTGCTGGACGACGCCGACTGGCTGAAACGCTATGCGAAAAACGCCGCCGGCGAAGCGGTGCCCGATGCGCTGATCGAAGCCGGTATCGCGGCGCGCCAGCCGATGCGCGCGTTCAACGAACGCCATATCCTGCTGGTGCCGTACTTCGAGTGGGCGCTGTATCAGTGGGATGACGAGCAGCGCACGCCGGAAGCCATCACCGCGCTGGCGCGCGAGGTCGAGCAGAAGATCCTCGGCATCAGCGGCAGCCCGCGCCCGACGCTGGCGATCCCGCACCTGCTGTCGCTGGAGTCCGCCTGCTCTTATCAGGGTTATCTGCTGGCGATGATGGCGGTGGAACAAACCCGCCAGTTCTTCCTGCAGCGCGACGGTTACCTGACGGACAACCCGGCCATCGGTCCGGATCTGGCGCAACACTATTGGTTGCCGGGCAACAGCGTCAGCCATGACGACACGCTGCGCAGCCTGACCGGCGAAGGGTTCAACCCGGACTCTCTGGCGCAGGCCTGTAACCAGACGGTGGCGCAGGCGTGGCGCGAGGCGCAGCAGACGATGGCCGCCGCCGCCGCGCGCCCGCAGCCGCCGGCGGATTTCGATTTGCAGGCGCATATTCGGGTGGTAGACGGCGAGACGGTATTGGCGGATAACGCCGACGGCGACGAACGGATGTGCCGCGACTTCGCCGCAGCGATAGAGGCGCGTTTGGTTTAAGGCTGACAATAAAAAAATCCACGCGGCAGCGTGGATTTTATTTAATGATAAAATCTGGGCGTTATTTTATTCGAAATAGACGTCGGGATTATCGGCCAGGGAAACGAAGCTCTTGGTGTTTCTATCCAGCGTACGAATTTCGCCGCTTTCGATGTCGTACACCCAGCCGTGCAGGCGCAGCCCGCTGTTGCGCAGACCCACCGCCACAGAAGGGTGGGTTTTGATATTATTTAGCTGGGCGATAACGTTCTCTTCCACCATAGCGTTAACTTTGTCTGTTTCGCTATTCCAGGTTTTCTTCTCGACCACCGCTTTGGCCGCATCCGCGTAGTGCAGCCAGTGGGCTACCGCAGGCATGGGATCGAGGCACTGACAGGACGCGATAGCCTTCATGGCGCCACAGTTCGAGTGGCCACAAATCACGATATCAGTGACGCCCAGCGCCACTACCGCGTATTCGATCGTCGCAGAAACCCCACCCGGCTCCGGGCCAAAGGAAGGGACGATGTTACCGGCGTTGCGAATAACGAACAGTTGCCCAGGCTCTTGCTGCGTCACCAGCTCGGGCACCAGGCGGCTGTCAGAACAGGAGATAAACAGCGCTTTGGGATTTTGGCTGGAGGCCAGGCTGCGAAAGAGCTCCTTACGCTGCGGGAAAATCTCTTTCTGGAAACTGAGGAAACCTTCAATGATATGTTGCATACAACGCTCTCTGCATCTGTAGTCTGCGTAATATGATAATCATCCTCTTCCGTTAGTCCAGCAATGGCACGGTAAAAAAATGTGTGTACACACCCCCTGTAAACCCCATTAAATACGGGGTTTAAACCCGTTTCCGGTAGCATTGTCCGGTTCGTTTACGGGCGGGTTGCTGATAAAGCGGGCGGCAAAAAACTCGCTGTCGTACCCATTCGGCGCTAATACACTTGAACATAAAAAAGCCCGCCGGGGTGATAGCCGGCGGGCTTTTTGACGTCTGGGGCGGTGATTATTTGTAGATAACCGCGGTGGCGTGCATCAGGTTGTTACCGCTGGTGGAAGTGATGGTGAAGGCCTTGGCGCCTGCGGCATCGGCTTTGGCGGCCAGCTGCGACTTCAGGCTGCTCAGGTCGGTTGCGCCGCTGGCGACGATCACGCCGGCTTTTTCGAATTGGGCGGCATCCTGGGCGCTGACGTGTTCAGCGGCGAAAGTGGTGAAAGAAACGGTGGCCAGGGCGATAGCGGCAGCAAAAGTTTTGATGGTTTTCATGTTCGTCATTCCTGTCAAAGTGAATTAGGGAGAAAGGGGTTTGCCTTTCGATGGGAAGATTATTGCGCAGTGACAGGCGGGATGAAATCGGAGAGTGTTGATGGTTTTATTCAGATTTTTTGATTGTTAATTCCCCCCGTTTATCTTCTGCCTAAACGGGGGAGACGATCAGCGCGTCGGGCGCGCCAAATCGAAACGGTGCTGTTCGGAAATGCCATAGTAGGCGGTCGGGCCGCCGGCGCGCAGAATAGGTTCGGCAGCGGCGGTCTGGTAGACGCCGTGTTCATCCAGCAGCGCCGGATCGAGGTGTACCGCCACCACTTCGCCCAATACCAGCCAGGTTTCCACCTGTTCACCGGCGGCGGTTTGCAGCTGAATGCACTGGGTCAGCCGGCATTCGAAGTTCACCGGGCTTTCGGCCACGCGCTCGGCTTTGACCCGGCGCCCGGGCAGCGGCGTGACGCCGGCGAAGGTGAATTCATCCTCGCCGCGCGGCAGGTTGATGGAACTGTTGTTCATCGCTTCCGCCAGCGGGCGCGTCGCCAGGTTCCAGACGAATTCGCCGGTTTCCACGATATTCGCCACGCTGTCTTTCCAGCCGGTGCTGGCGAAACCGACGATCGGCGGACGGTAGTTGAAGCAGTTGAAAAAGCTGTAGGGCGCCAGATTGCGCAAGCCGGCGGCGCTGCGGGAAGAGATCCAGCCGATGGGGCGCGGGCCGACGATGGCGTTCAGCGGATCGTGCGGCAGGCCGTGGCCGGCGGCGGGTTCATAATAATAACGAGATTCACGGCTCATGGGGGATCCTGTGGCAATCGATGAGGCTTTCATTGTGCCGGGTTTCCCGCCGCTGCGCCATTGCGGGCGGGATGTGTTATCTTACGCGCCGGAAATACCTTCAAGAGAGCCCGTCACGGTGGAAAAAAAGAAAACCTTCCCGCAGCAGAAAAGCGGCCTGCATCCGCGCAACCGTCATCGTTCACGCTATGACTTCCCGGCGCTGATCGCCAGCTGCCCGGCGTTGGCGCCGTTCGTAAAACCGAACGCCTGGGGCGATGTCTCGGTGGACTTCGCCGATCCGGCGGCGGTGAAAATGCTCAACCGTGCGTTGCTGCAGCACTTTTACGGCATCGAGCACTGGGATATTCCGGCGGACTACCTGTGCCCGCCGATCCCCGGCCGCGCCGATTATCTGCACCACCTGGCGGATCTGCTGGCAACCAGCAACGGCGGCGAGATCCCGCGCGGCAAGGGCGTGGCGATCCTCGACGTCGGCGTCGGCGCCAACTGCATTTACCCGATCGTCGGCCTGCGCGAATACGGCTGGCGTTTTACCGGATCTGAAATCGATTCGGTGTCGCTCAACGCGGCCAAAATGATCGTCGAGATGAACCCGACGCTGCGTAACAGCGTGCGTCTGCGGTTGCAAAAACAGCCTGAGCTGATTTTTAGCGGCATCATCGGCGCGGCCGAGAAATTTGACGCCACCCTGTGCAACCCGCCGTTCCACGCGTCCGAGCAGGAAGCGCGCGCCAGCACCCACCGCAAGCTGCATAAATTGGGCAAAGGGGAAGTGGCCGACAAGCCGGTGCAAAACTTCGGCGGCAAGAACAACGAACTGTGGTGTGAAGGCGGCGAAGAGGCCTTCGTGCGCAAGATGGTGGAAGAGAGCGTCGGCAAGGCCAACAACTGCCTGTGGTTCACTTCGCTCATCTCGAAAAACACCACGCTGCCGGCCATCTACCATGCGTTGAAGGTGGCGGGCGCGGCCGAGGTGCGCACCATCGAGATGGCGCAAGGGCAGAAGATCAGCCGCTTTGTCGCCTGGACCTTCCACGACGCCGAGCAACAGGCCGCCTGGGCAGCCGAACGCTGGCGCTAATCCTTCCGGTGCCTCGGTATGGGAGCAAAGTCCCATACCGAGGGCCGGTTTTCCCCGTTTTATTGACTTATCGCATCAGTATTTCTTAACTGTAGTCATACCTATAAAAACCCCTTCAAGCAGTGTGCAATGTCTCTCTTCACGATGTAGGAGACAGGCTGCGGCGCAGTCATGCCGCGAACTTAGTCCATCACACTGACGGGATTTATTATGATTCCTTTAGCTACGCAACAAGAGGTCGGCGCCTTAATCATCGGCATTTTCGGGCGTTTGCCGACGGCGGCGGAAATCGATTACTACGACAGCGCATTTGATATCGGTAGCCAGCCGCCCGCTTATATGGCCAGTATTTTAATGAGCCAACCCGATGCCGGTTGGATGAGCGGACAAAGCGAATACGACATTCTCAGCCAGGTTTATTTCTCCGTTTACAATACCGCTCCCGATCCGGATTACATCAATGCCTTACTGCAACTGGGGCATTTCAACAGCGCTGTCGCCAGCGTTGTCATCGAACTCTTCAACTATCTGGGGGACGATCCGGTGATGCTGGCGCAGCGTGATGCGCTCGATCAGCGCATTGCAGAAGGTTTGTATCCCGGCACTGCAGCCGATGCCGCCGGCGGAAGCGGCGACGCGCAGGCGATGTTTTATCTGCTGCGAGCGCCCTGGCAGACCGATGAAATTGCCCATGACGGCAAGCTGCTCAATCAAGGGGGCAATCTGGCGGCGTTGGCGCAGAGCAAGATTGCCACCCTGCCACTCAACGATCTTTCCGATCATGACTTCATTTTGCATCTGTTCGCTCAGGGATTTGAACGGCCACCGACGGCTCCTGAACTTGCCACTTACCAGCAACGGCTGGCGGAGGGCGCGACGCGTGGCGATCTGCTGGTGGATATGATCGCGCAGTTGCGTGGGGTGGTGGCGCCGGAAGATGCGGCGGCTCAACAGCATTTCAATGCGGCGGGCCAGGAATATTCGCCGGGCGAACTGCCGGCGACCGAGTATCTGGAGCAGATAGCGGCGCTGTTCCGTGCATTGCCCGAGCGGGCGGTGGACAGCGCCTCGCTGGACAATTGGAGCAAGACGCTGGCCTCCGGCACGTTGAGCTATACCGAATTGGTCACGGCCCTTCTGGCGACGCCGGAATTTCAGGCGCAGGTCGGTGGTTTGCAGGGCGACGACTTTATTCAGCACGTCTATCAGGCGGTGCATGGCCGGGCGGCGGATGAACAGCAGTTGGAACACTATCGGGCATTAGGCGGCGACAAGGCACTGGTCACGCAGGCGGTGATTGCCGATCTGATCAATGCGCCGCCGTCAGGTGACGCTCAGTATGAACAGTGGATGTTCGCGCGCGATGTCGGCGCCAGCCTGGCGTATAAAACGACCGCTTCTCTCGCCACCAGCGAGGGTGGCGGCAACGCGTCGGGTACGGTGAATACGCATGCTCACCATACGCTGAGCAATGCGGAAACCGCCGTGCTGTTCAGGGTGTTCCTGCATGCTGACGCGGACGTCATGGTTGACCTGAGCTATGCCTCGCAGCTTTCTTATCTGATTGTCAATGGCGACGCTGCGGCGGATATCTGGCTGCATAATAACCCTGCGGCTCGGTATGGGGTGGACATGACGGTAAACAATGCCAATGTGAAAATGCATGGCACCTATGGCGACGATCGGGTGCAGCTCACCTCGCAGGCCGACCTCGCCGCCGCCCAAGGGCACTTTTATCTGAACAACGGTAATGACAGTCTGCTGTGGGGAGGCAATGCCAATGGCGGCGCCAATCATGTGGGGTGGGTGTTCAGCGCCGATGGCGGTGACGGGCACGATATTTTGTCCGCCAACCTGATCGTCAAAATGACCTCGACGCTCGATCTTTTTGGCGCGCGCATCAGTACGGTGAGCAGCAACGCCGCCAATTTCAGTCATTTCGAACAGATAGATATGGCGGGTTATATCGGCCAAGCGGAAGCCACGTTGACGCAAATCGGTTGGAACGGTTACAGCACGAAAGCGCTGGCGACGAGTGCTCATGTGTTTGACTACGGGGTATTGAGTGGCAACGCCACCGTAGAGGGAACGGACGGCGGGACGATCGTGCAGAGCTGGGCGGCGCAGGCGCTTGGCCGTGAGGGATTGCTGTTGTCCGGCCGGGCGGATAACGTCAAGGTGATCAACGCCAATGCCGATGCGGCACGCCTTGAAATCAGCGGCATCGGCGATCATGCGGACAGCCGGCTGGAGATAGCCTTCCTTGAGAATGCCACCGCTCGTTTCGACCTGTTGTTCTCCGGGCGCGGTAACGCCGGCTCATTGGCGCTTGACTCGCATGGCGATGAAAACCCATTGACGCTGATCGCCGTCACCACCGGCGCCTGGGGAAATGGCGCGCTGACGCTGACGGGGCAAAATGATCAGGTGCAAGACATTACGTTGTCCGGCGGCGCGAATTTCAACCTGACGCTGACCGAGGGGTATACTCAGGTCCGCCTGGTTGACGCTTCGGCCTTCGCCGGTAATGGGTTTACCCTGACGTCCTCTCATGGCGGCAGCGGTGACGGCACGATCATTCAAATGTTGGATTCGCTGCCGTTAAGTGGTGACGCGCAGGCCAAATTGGCGCCGCTGCTGGAAGATCTTGGGCTACAGGGCGAACAGCTGCTGGTCAAAGGTGGGGGAGGCAGCGATCAATTTAACGTGCTGGGAGATACGACGATCGTGGCCGGCGCAGGGAAAAGCCACGTGACGCTGCACAGCAGCACGGCGGCGTCAGGCGTGACGTTAAAAGACTTTTCGCTGACGCAGGGCAGCATCGACGATGTGCTCTCAGGCCTGCGGATCGTTCATGGTACCGGCGGTGGCGTGCTGGCAGATTATGGCGTCAGCGATGCGCAAGGCGTGGAGACGAGAATCGGCGCCCTGACGGCCGAACAAGGCGGCAGTGCCAGCCAGCTGTTGGCCGCGTTGCTCGATCTTGGCCAACCTGGGGCATTGAGCGCCAAGGTCGGGGTCAGTAGCGTTCTCGGCGAGCAAAACAGCAGCTATCTTATTGTCGATAACAATGATGATCACCGTTTGGATGAAGCGGACAGCATCATCCTGCTCTTGGGGCAGGATCATCAAAGTTTGCTCAACGAACTGCGCTATGTTCCGGAAATCATACTCAACGGCACGGTGGTTGAGCCGGAGCCGCTGGTCGCGTAAGAGGAGTCGTTTTAGCTCAACGGCGCCGGTTATCCTGCCGGCGCCGACAAAAATCCGCATTTTACCTTTCAATTTTCATCACTTACGTTATTCTCAATACGGAATTAATAATAAAAATCTTAGGCTGTTGGTTTATTTAAATTCGAATAATTACTTTACTGAATAAATAAATTTAATCCGGTTAATAGCAATAACCAGAAGGAACGGCGCTGCCCGTTCCTTCCGCGATGGCACGTCTGCGTGTGGGCGCGGCACGTGGCCAGGCAAAAATAAGAAAAGCGCCATCATCTGCCACAAGGACTACACCTTATGCTTTTACGATTCAGTCAGTTAACTACCCACAAAGGCGCCGAACTGAGCGCGATAGAACACGCCGTTCCGATGATCGTATTCTCGCCCGACGGCACGGTATTGCGCGCCAACGATCTTTTCCTCAACACGCTGGGATTTCAACGCGATGACGTGATAGGCCGGCATCACCGTATTTTCTGCGATCCGAACTATGTCGCCAGCCCGCTGTACCGCAAACATTGGGAGACGCTGAATAAAGGCCAGCCCATCACGGACACCATAAAGCGCATCGCGAAAAACGGCGAGGCGGTGTGGCTGCAGGGCACCTATGCGCCGGTGCTGAATAAACAGGGTAAGGTGGTGGAGATCGTCAAGATCGCCAGCGAAGTGACCGAACGAGTGACCCAGGCGCAGGAGCATCGCAGCCTGCTGGCGGCGCTGAATCGATCGATGGCGATGATCGCTTTCACGCCGCAGGGCACCATCGTCAGCGCCAACGACAATATGCTGGCGCTGATGGGCTATCGGCTGGAAGAGGCGTGCGGGCAGTCGCATGCGGTGCTGTGCCCGCCGGAGTTCGCCAATTCCGACGATTATCGGCGGCATTGGCAGCGCCTGGCGCGCGGCGAGTTCATCACCGGGCGTTTTGAGCGCCTCAACCGGCGCGGCGAACGGGTATGGCTGGAGGCCAGTTACAACCCGATCCTCGACAACGAAGGCCAGGTGGTGAAGGTGGTGAAGATTGCCCAGGACATCACCCGGCTGATGCAACAGCAGCAGCATGAAGAAGAGATGGTGCGCAACGCGCATCATCTGTCGCTCGATACCGATCGGCAGGCGGCACAGGGCGCGATCATCGTGCAGCAGGCGGTGAAGGGCATGCAGCAGGTCGAAGCGGCGGCGCGCGAAACCTCGGACGTGGTCACCGAGCTGGGCAAGTGTTCTCAGCAGATCGGCACCATCGTCGAAGCGATTCGTAAAATCGCCTCCCAAACCAACCTGCTGGCGATTAACGCCTCGATCGAAGCCGCCCACGCCGGCGAGCACGGGCGCGGTTTTGCGGTAGTGGCCAACGAAGTGCGCACGCTGGCGGAACAGTCGCGCAAGGCGGCGACCGAGATCGAACGCATGACCAAGTCCATCCAGCAAGGCGTGGCGGCGGCGATTGCCGGCATGGCAACCTGCGTAGAGCAGGCCGGCGGCGGCGTGGCGCTGACCCATGACGCCGGTGAAGTGATCAACCAGGTCAACATCGGCATGCACGACGTCGTGAAGCTGATGCAGGCGTTCACGTCGGTGAAGCAGGGCGACGCGCTGCACTGAATGGTCAGGCCCCGTACCGGACGGGGCCTGAAAGCTAGCGTTCGGCAGGCGGTTCCTGCGGCTGCGGCGCGCGGGAGATCTGCATCGCCTGCTGCGGCATGCCGATGCCGGCCCGATCGAAATGGATTTTCACCAGCCGATCGAGGGCGTATTGCACCACCCACTGTTTCAGCGCCTGCGTGCGCACCGTCACGCGGGTGGTGAACGAGCGATCGCCCAGCGCCACCACGCCGTTGAAGACCGGCTCGCCAATCAGGAAATGCTTCACCTGTTCATCCTGCTTCAGCGCCTCGATGGCCTGATGCAGCACCTCATTGACCCGATCGATGTCCTCGTCGCGGCTGACGGTATAATTGGCGCGGTATACCCCGAACTCACGTGCGTAGTTGGCCAGCGTGGTGATCGAGGAGTACGGCACGATGTGGTAGACGCCGTAGTCGTCGCGCAGGCCGATCGAGCGGATGGTCATGCGCTCCACGGTGCCGGTGATGCCGCTGACGGTGACGTATTCGCCGGTGTTCATGCCGTTTTCGAACTGGATGAACACGCCGGTGATCACGTCTTTCACCAGCGTCTGGGCGCCGAAGCTGATGGCCAGCCCCAGCGCGCCGGCGCCCGCCAGCAGCGGCGCGATGTTCAGCCCCACCTGCGACAGCACGATCATCACGGTAATGGTGCTGATAACGATGGCCAGCACGTTGCGAAACAGCGTCAGCAGCGTGCGTTCGCGCGCGCTCGGCCGCACGCCGTTGCTCAGCTCCAGCACCAGGCGGTGCTCGATGATGCTGGCCATCAGCGTCCAGCTGAACACGGCGATCAGCAGGATCAGCAGAATATGCACCAGCCCGCCGAGCGTTCGCTGGCCATTTTCGCTGCCCGCCCACTGGTACAGGTTGATCAGGTGCCAGGCATCGAGCAGGAACAGCGTCACTGCCAGCACCACCATCACCCGCAGTATCTTCAGCCCGTTGGGGATGTAGGAGTTGATGCGCCGCTCGAGCATCGGATAGCGCAGATTAACGTCGGTCGGCAGCGAAATGCGGCGGAAAATCCAGCGGGTCAGCATGCCGGACAGCAGAGCGCCGACGCCGACCACCAGCAGGCTTTTCACCGTGGCGCTCATCATAAAGCGCAGGCTGTTGCCGATGTCGAACTGGGACAGCACGAACAACACCAGAAAATAGGCGATCGCCAGCAGATGCCAGATATGCCCCAGACCGCGCAGGATCGCGCTGAAAAACGCCATCGACCGTTCGGCCAGCAGGTTGATCTGGTGCTGTATCGGCTTGCGGTTGTGCAGGATCAGCCAGATGGCGTACAGCGTCAGCGCCAGCATCACCACCAGATTGACGGCGGCGGCGGCCGGGTAGCTGATCTGCACCGCCACCACCGGCACCACCACCATCAGGCCGTAGCCGATCAGGCCGCTGAGCCAGGCGAGGCGCGTGTTCCAGTAGCGCGTGCTCTGGTCGCTGAAGGGGAAGGGGCGCAGGTAGTCGAAGTTGGGGGCGAAAATCAGCCGCAGCACCGCTTTGAAAAACTCAATCACCGCGAAGGCGCTGAGAAACAGGGTCTGCAGCCGCAGAATGGTGGCGCTGTCGGCGTGGACGTGGCGGGCGAACAGGTTGCCCGCCGCCAGCGCCAGCAGCAGCACCAGCAGATCGACGGTGAAAGCGCCGAGAATGGCGGCGGGGCGCTTATACCACGGGCCGCGCTGTAGCCGCGCGTTGTGCCCCCAGCTGCCCATGCGTTTGTACAGCGGCGCGATCAGCCGCCGGATCAGGTGGAACAGCGCAAAGGTGACCGCCACCGTCAGCAGAAAGTAGCCCAGCGCGCGGAAAAAGCCGGCGGGATTGAAAACGCGCTTCGGGCCGGAGTCGATCAGCTTTTGCAGCGCGCCGAGCTTCTGGTTAAAGGTGCCGATGCCTTCCTGCGCCAGCGAGTTCAGGCTGTCGCTCAGCGTGGCCGGCGTTGATTCCTCCGGCGTTGTTGGGGCGGCGGCGGGGGCGTCGCCGGCGGCCTGTTTCAGGTGGTTGATGAGTGCCGCGCGCGCTTGGTCGTCTTGCAGCAGATCGGCCAGCGCGGCATAGGCGGCCTTCTGCTGCTCGCTTTTGTCGGCGGGCGCGGGCGGCGCGTTTTGCGCCAGGGCCGGTGGCGCGAAGACGTTCAGGATCAGCAACAGCAGCAGGAAAAGCAGGTGTTCTCGCAGATGAGAACCTCGTCGGGAGTCTGCGTTTGGCGGCATTGTTCCTCTCTTTGGCGTTCTGTGATCGGCGGATGTCAGAGCAATACGATGAAAAACAATGAATATAGTAGGAAAGGTGGCGCGATGTGGCGTGGGAACGCGTGCGGAATGAAAGCGGCGGGCGCGTGGCGCGCCCGCCGTGAAACCGCCAGGATCAGGACACGTGCTGCAGGAACTCCTGCAGACGCGGGCTTGGCGGATGATTGATCAGGTCGTGCGGGTTGCCGTCTTCGGCAATCCGACCCTTATCGATAAAGATCAGGCGCGACGCCACTTTTTCGGCAAAGCCGACTTCGTGGGTGACGATGACCATCGTCATGCCTTCCTCGGCCAGATCCTGCATCACCTTCAGCACTTCGTGGCGCAATTCCGGATCGAGCGCGGAGGTCGGCTCGTCGAACAGCATCATTTTCGGCTTCACCGCCAGCGCGCGCGCAATCGCCACGCGCTGCTGCTGCCCGCCCGACAGTTCGGACGGATAGTGGTGGGCACGCTCCGCCAGACCGACCTTGGCCAGCAGCTCGCGCGCCAGCTTTTCCGCATCGGACTTCTTCGCGCCGCGCACGCGGATCGGGCCGAAGGCGACGTTTTCCAGCGCCGTCAGGTGCGGGAACAGGTAGAACTGCTGGAACACCATGCCGGCTTCCTGGCGGATCAACCGATCGTCCACTTTCGGATCGTTGGCTTTCAGGCCGTCGACGATCAGATCGCCGCTGGTGACCTCTTCCAGCTTGTTGATGCAGCGCAGCAGGGTGGATTTGCCGGAGCCGGACGGCCCGATGATCACCACCACTTCGCCTTTGTCGATCTTCAAATCGATGTTATGCAGCACCTGGGTTTGGCCAAAATGCTTGGAGACGTTTTTAAATTCAATCACAGGATTTTCATCCTTCTTTCCAGACGACGCAGCACGAAGCTCAGCACCAGGGTAATAATCAGATAGATAACCGCCACGGCGCTCCAGATTTCCAGCGCGCGGAAGTTACCGGCAATAATTTCCTGACCCTGACGGGTCAGCTCCGCCACGCCGATCACGATGAACAGCGAGGTGTCTTTGATGCTGATGATCCACTGGTTGCCCAGCGGCGGCAGCATGCGGCGCAGCGCCAGCGGCATAATGACGTAGCGGATGGTTTCGCGGCGCGACAGGCCGAGCGCCAGGCCGGCCTCGCGGAAACCGTTATGAATCGACAGCACCGCGCCGCGGGTGATTTCCGCAATGTAGGCGCCGGAGTTGATCATGATGGTCACCACCGCCGCGGTGAACGGATCGATGCGCAAATCGGTGAACGCCATCGGCAGGGCGAAGTAGATGAACATCACCTGCACCACGATCGGCGTGCCGCGGATCACTTCGATAAACACCAACGCGATGTGGTTGGCGATCCAACCGCCGTAGGTGCGGGCAAAGCCGGCGACGAGGCCGATGATCAGGCCGCCAATCAGACCGAGGACCGAAATCCACAGGGTCATTTTGGCGCCCTCTAACAAGATAGGAATGGCGGGCCAGATGGCGCTCCAGTCGAACTGCATGATATTTCTCCCGGTGATCCCGAACGTGGGTATCAGATACAACGAAGCGCAGGGGGGTAAGCGCCCCCCTGTGCTTAAGTTAATAGCTTGCCAAATTCACAGCTTACTTAGGTTCGGTGCCGAACCACTTCTTGTAGATCTCGTTATAGGTGCCGTTTTCACGCAGGGTCTTCAGCGCGCCGTTCACCTTCTCGCGTAGCTCGTCGCTGCCTTTAGGGAAGGCGATGCCATACTGCTGTGCTTCCAGCGAATCGCCCACGGTTTTGAACTTGCCGGCGCCGGCCGTCTTGATGAAGTACAGGATGTTTGGCGTGTCGTGCAGCACCGCATCGGCGCGCTTGGTGCCCAGCTCCATGTAGGCGTTGTCGATGTTAGGGAACTGACGCAGATCCTTGGTTTTGATGTGCTGCTTGGCGTAATCCACCGAGCCGGTGCCGCTCTTCACCGCCACCACTTTGCCGTTCAGATCGTCGATGCTTTTCACGCTGTTGTTGTCGGCGTTGACCATCACCAGCAGGCCGCTCTTGTAGTAGCCGTCGGAGAAGTCGATGGCTTTCTTGCGCTCATCGGTGATGGTGATGCCGGCCAGCGCCAGATCGACGTTTTTGGTCTGCAGCGCCGGAATGATGCCGCCGAAGTCCATTGGCTTCAGGGTGTAGTCCAGCTTCAGCTCTTTGGCGACGGCGGCCCACAGGTCGATGTCGAAGCCGACGTATTTGTCGCCTTGTTTGAACTCAAAAGGAACGAAAGCGGTGTCGGTGGCGACCACCAGTTTGTCTGCTGCGTGGGAACTTACGGCAAAGGCCAGAGAGAGTGCGGCCAGGGAGACTTTAAAAATCGACTTCATGAGAGGAATTCCTGTACAGGTTGCGGATTACCCATTTTTTATATTGCAGTTGGTGCCATGAAAAAATCGTGCCATGTTTTCAACTACTATAAAAACAAAGAGTTATTGCGTGATGTTGTGCCGTAAAGGCGAATTGTTATGGTTATGCACCAACGTGAGGCACCAAAATGGTGCGTAAGAATTGTCTTGGTGCACGGGGCTATCATTAACCAAACTTTGGCTGTGAAACAACCGTTCTTTAACGTTTTTGCTTCAATATTGATAACTAACTCTAACTTTCATGATGCACTGACGGTGCAAGCGGAGCCGCGAGCGGCGAAAAGGGGGGGGGCAGATAATGCTAGCGCAACTGGCTGTCTTTGCTGCCGCGCCGGTTATACAGGCTGGCGGCCGCGTGTTTTTTGTCTTGTTCGGTCTGGCAGGCGAGGCAAAAACGCACGCCGGTTAACGCTTTGCGGCGCGCCTCGGGGATCGGTTCTCCGCATTCCTGGCAATAGCGCTCGCTCTCGCCGTGCCCGAGCGCTTCACGCGCGCGCTGCACCGCATCGTCGACGGTGGAATCAATCTGATCTTGTACGGCGCCGTCCGCCGCCCAGCCGCTGGCCATCATTACCTCCCGACAAAGGAACCTTACCGTTTAATATGGGCCGTTTTTTGTACAATGCAACGGCCGCGCAAAAGAAAACAGGCCGGGCGAAGCCCAGCCTGTTCTGCCCGGAACGACGGGCGCTCTGCAACTTTTTAGCGTTATTCGATGTTGGATTCGATGAACCACAGGAACTTGTCCAGATCGCGCGAGGCGGCGGTGAACATGTCGGCGGTATCTTCGTCTTCCACTTCGGTAATGGCTTTACGGATGTCATTCGCGACCGCGCCGTAGCGATCGGCCAGCGCTTTCAGGTGCTCTTGCACGCTGTGGATATTGGTCGGATAGCTTTTCAGCGGCGTGCGATCGTTAACCACCTGTACGGTGCCCAGTGCCACGCCGCCCAGTTGCACCACGCGTTCGGCGAAGGTGTCCTGATGCTCGATGATGGCGGTGCGGAAGCCGTCCAGCATTTCATGGACCGCGATGAAGTTTGCGCCGCGCATGTTCCAGTGCGCCTGCTTGGTGATCAACGAAAGATCGATGAATTGCACGACCTGATGGTTCAGCGCCTTGATGGCGGCCAGTTTGACTTTTTCGTCCAGATCGTTACGGGTATACAGCAGATCAGAAGATTTCGTTTTCACCAGTTTAGCGGTACTCATATCAGATATCCTCTTGATTAGTCGTTGTCCTATTTCGTTACGGGATCAATTATAGCAGGGGTATTTATTTTTGCCGCACGAAAATGGCTATTGCACAAATAGGAATGGCCGAATGGCACTATTTTTATTTGTTTTTTGTTTTTGTGTAACTTTATGAAAATTATTGTTATTTCAATTTAAGGTGTTATTTATTCCAGTGAAGATTTACCCCTGTTATTTTATTTTCTGCCGGCATGCGGGTTCGGCTAAATATCTGCTTTGTTATCGGGGTGTTAATTTTAAGCCTATTCAGATTGATAGCCGTAATTGATGCGGATAAAGTAAGGGAATTAACCCCGGTCTTTATTGGCGAATGATGAAAATTAACGTCGTCGGCACCAGCGGCAGCGGTAAAAGCACCCTGGCGCGTCAACTGGCGGAACGGCTTGACGTTCCCTATATCGAGATGGACAGGCTCTATTGGCGGCCCGAGTGGCAGGGGACGCCCGATGACGCGTTTCTGGCGCGGCTTGAGCAGACGCTGGCCGCAGCGGGAGGGGGCTGGGTGCTGGACGGCAACTACAGCCGCACGCAGGCGATCAAGTGGCGCGAGGTCGATTATATCCTGTGGCTGGACTACGGCTTCTGCCGCACGCTGTGGCAGGCCGTGCGCCGCGCGTGCCGGCGCGCGGCCAGCAAAAGCGAGCTGTGGCCGGGCACCGGCAATCGGGAAAGTTTCCGCCGTTCTTTCTTCAGCCGCGAGTCGATCGTGCTGTGGACGATCCGCACTTACTCGAAGAACCGGCGAAAATACCTGGCGGAGATGGCCCGTTCCGATGCAGGGCGCCGTTTCAAGCGCTTGCGCTCTCCCCGCCAGGCCGCCGATTTTCTACGGACGCTGCCGCAGGTTCACAGCAGCAGACGGTGATGGATCCTCACCACCGCTTTCTTGATGTGCTGCGGGCGCTGCCACAGGCAGCCGGTCTTGTGCGGTTCCATCTGGAAAAAGATCGCGAACATGCCGTGCGTCATATGCAGCGTTTGCGGGTGGCGTTTGATGTCCAGCAGCAGAAGGTCGCTATTTTCCGCGTGGGGATGTTCGCGGTGCCAGTCGCCCGCCAGGCCGTATTCGATGCGTTCTTCGCCGCTGATCAGCAGATGCAACGCGATGTACTCCTGATGCATTTCGGCGCGCTTTTCCGCCGTAGGCACGGTGGTCAGCGTCATCACGTCCATAAAGATATTGTCGCCGTCGATCGGGTGATGGCCCAGCGCCAGTTCGGGCAGGTCGCATCGGCGCAACTCGGTCAGGGTTGAAACCAGCGCCGGCGCGAGTCCGCGGCCGAAGCGGGGGTTGAACAGGCTGTTGTGAATCACTGTTATTCTCCATGTGAGCGAAAGTCCAAAGAGCCTGCGATACAGGCTAAGGGGAAGTATGCCGATTTGTCACGAGGAAAACAGTTAACCCGCCTGCATTCCGACGTTGCGGTCGGCAGGCGAGTCAGGCGATCAGGAAAGGCTTTCGAGGCGCGGCTTGGGGCGAATGGTCAGGGCGGAGCCCATGGAGGCGGCGATAATCGCCGCCAGCGCCAGCCATTGCACGCCGCTCAGGTGTTCGCCGAGGAACAGCATGCCGGACAGCGCCGCCATCGCCGGTTCGAGGCTCATTAAGGTGCCGAAGGTGCGCGCCGGAATTTTGGGCAGCGCGATGATCTCCAGCGAATATGGCAGCGCGGTGGAGAGGATCGCCACCGCCAGCGCCACCGGCAGAATATCGAGGTTGAACAGCACGCTGCCGGTTTGCCAGGCGCCGATCGGGCAGAACACCAGCGCGGCGATCAAGGAGCCGAGCGCCACCGTACCGGGGCCGTGATCGCCGCCGGCCTTCTGGCCGAAGATGATATAGATCGCCCAGCAGGCGCCGGCGCCGAGCGCACAGGCGGCACCGAACGGATCGATCCCGCCCACGCCGTGGCCGAGCGGCAACAGGAACCACAGCCCGGCGATCGCCAATGCCACCCAGAGGAAGTCGATTGGCCGCCGCGAAGAAAACATGGCCACCGCCAACGGGCCGGTAAACTCCAGCGCCACGGCGATGCCGAGCGGCACGGTGCGCAGCGACAGGTAGAACAGGTAGTTCATCGCGCCGAGCGACAGGCCGTAAATCAGCAGCGGCAAGCGGCTGCCGGCGACGATGCGCATACGCCACGGGCGGAAGATAATGAACAGAATCAGAGTGCCGATGAATAGGCGCAGCGTCGTAATGCCTTCGGCGCCCACGATCGGGAACAGGCTTTTGGCCAACGAGGCGCCGCTCTGGATAGACACCATGGCGATGATTAACAGACAGATGGGCAGCAACGCGGAGGGCGCTCTGCCGGAAGTAGATAACGACATCCTTAACGAGCCTTTTTTGCGCCGTTCCTCAGCCTTGAGAAAACGGTCGAAACGGGGATGCGAGCAGTGTAAATGAAATGGCGAAAATCTGTCTGAGAAAAGCGCGCATCGCGGTGAAATCCGCCGATCCTCGGATGAGATGTGGCGAATTTGGTCAAAAAGTGCGCTTTTTCTTAAGAATTATCTGGATATTAAATTGGTGATTTTTGTCACAGAAAGCCGTAGAATACGGCCGAAAATAGAGCGAAAAGAAGCAGATACACTGTTCTTGAAATCTTCTGTTACACGATATAAAGCTTTAGACACTCATTTCAAGGCAGAGTTTCACGCTAATTTTTGTTATATTTTCAAAGCATGAACAAATGGATGTACTTAATAATAAAACGCGTTTGAGGTGGTTATGAAAAAAATTGCATGTCTTTCCGCAGTAGCAGCTTGCGTATTAGCAGTTAGCGCAGGTACCGCATTCGCTGGTCAGAGCACCGTATCCGCTGGCTATGCGCAGGGTGATCTCCAAGGCGTTGCTAACAAGGCCGACGGTTTCAACCTGAAATACCGTTACGAGTTCGACAACAACCCACTGGGTGTGATCGGCTCCTTCACCCACCTGGAAAAAAATCGTTCTGAAAACGGTTTCTACAAGAAATCTCAGTACGATTCCATCACCGCAGGTCCAGCTTACCGCTTCAACGACTGGGCGAGCATCTACGGTGTGATCGGTGTTGGCTACGGCAAAAACATCGACAACGCCCAGGCTGGTGGTAACAAAGGTGGCAACAGCGACTACGGCTTCACCTACGGTGCCGGTCTGCAGTTCAACCCAATCGAAAACGTTGCCCTGGACGTTGGCTACGAGCAGAGCCGCATCCGCAGCGTGGACGTTGGCAGCTGGAACGTTGGCGTAGGCTACCGCTTCTAAGATTTCTTCATGCCTGCGGGCGTGAATGCGCGGCACAGGTTGCCGCGCGGATAAAAAATCCGCCTTCGGGCGGATTTTTTTTATCTGTCAGTGGCCGCCGCGCCCCGTCGGCTGCGTCGAAAAGCGTGCGCTGCGGGCATCGCGCTCATAGCCTTGCGGTTCGGTCAGTAAACCGTACAGCTCGGGGCGGCGTCCGTAAATCCAGCGGCGGCCGGTGCTGAGCGGGATCAGCGTCAGATCGAGATCGGCGCTGACCATCCGGTTTTCCGCCGCCCAGGTCTCCGCCACGATGCGGCCGTAGGGATCGAGGATCATCGCATTGCCGGTGCGTACCTCATCGTCATCGCGGCCCACGCCGTTGCTGAACAGCAAAAACAGCCCGTTGTCGTGAGCGCGCGAGGGCAGCCAGCGCATCAGCCAGCCGCGGCCGTGTTCGCCGCGAAAGGCGGCTTCTATCGCCTGCGGATCTTCCGCCCGCCGCTGCCACAGCGCCTGTGGGATCGGCTTCATGCCGTGCGGGCTGCGCGAATGGGTGCCGCCGGTCTGGTGCGGGGCCATCAACACCTCCGCGCCCAGCAGCGCCGTTGCGCGCACATTCTCCACCAGATTATTGTCCCAGCAGATCAATACGCCCACGCGCACGCCCCAGGGGGTGTCGAATACGGTATAGCGATCGCCGCTGGCGATAGCCGGGTGTTCGAAGGCGTGCAGTTTACGGTGCACATGCAGCGCGCCGTCCGGCAGGCATACGGCGTAGGCGTTGTAGCAACGGCCGTCGTCGCCCAGCTCGATCAGCCCGACGCCGATCGCCATGTTGTAACGCTCCGCCAGCGGGCGAATGCGCGCCAGCGAAGGGCTGGCGGCGATCGGTTCCGCCAGCGCCCGCACTTCGGCGTCGGACAGATGGCGCACGTGCCAATAGCCGGTGATGCACATTTCCGGGAAGGCCAGCAGCTGTACCTGCTGCTCGGCCGCCTGAGCGATAAAGCGCTCAATGATCGACAGGTTGTAATTCTTATCGTTGGCGCGATGCTGGAACTGCACCGTGGCGGCGCGCAATGAGATGGTCATGGTGTCTCTCCGGTTAGGGTCTGCGTTGATTACAGCAGGTGGATTGATTACTGTATAATCAATTAAATTCCCTATTTGATAACCTGATGGAATGGATATAAAACAACTGCGCGCCCTGGTGGCGCTGGCCGAGCAGGGCAACTATCGACAGGCGGCGAGCCGGCTGTGCATCAGCCAGCCAGCGCTGAGCAAGCAGATTCAGGCGCTGGAAACCCAGCTCGGCGTTCGATTGTTCGAGCGTGGCCGACAGGGCGCGGTGCTCACCGCCGGCGGGCAGCGGCTCTACCCGGAGGCGCAGGCGCTGGTGGAACAGTACCAGCAGTTTCAGCGGCGCGCCCGGCGGGTGGCGCTCGGGGAAGCGGGGCGGCTTGCGCTGGGATTTGGCCTCTCCAGCTTTCATCTGGCGCCGCAGCTGGTGGCGGCTTTTCGCCAACGGTTTCCCGAGGTGGCGATCGGCCTGGAGGACATCCCGTCGGAGCGGCAGTATCAGTTGCTGTTACAGGGGGAGTTGCAGGCGGGGTTCGTGCGTTTGCCGGTCAATACGCCGCTGTGCGGCGTGGCAATGCTGAGTGACCGGTTGGTGCTGGCCGCGCCGGGCGCGCTGGCGCTGCGCGCCGACGATCTGATGGCGCGTTTCAATCAGCTGCCGCTGTTGCAGTTGACTCCGAAGCGCGGGCGCGGGCTGAGCGATCAGTCGCTGCGGTTTATCGCCGCTCACCGCTTGACGCCGAACGTGGTGCAGCAGGCCGGCGATATTCAGACGCTGTTGGCGCTGGTCGCCGCCGGCGTCGGTGTTGCGCTGCTGCCGCACAGCATCACGCATATCGCGCCGGCCGGCATCGATATTTTACCGCTGAGCGGCGAGGAAACGGAGTGGCAGGTCGGTATCGCCTGGGACCCGCAGCGCGCCGACGCGCTGCGGGACAACTTTGTTCAGACGGCGTTGGCGATGCAACGCGGTTAGGTTTTAGAGCGGGCAATGCATCACGACGATCGGGCTTTGGTGATACTCGCTGCGGCGGCTTTCGCTAAAGCCGACTTTTTTCGCCAGCGCCAGCGAAGCCTGGTTTTCCGGCGAGATGATGCAGACGGTTTTCTCCCCCGGCAGGTGCGTTTTACCCCAGGCCAGCGCCGCCCGCAGTGCCTCGGTGGCGTAGCCTTTGCCGTGCGCCGAACTCACCAGCGTCCAGCCCATTTCCGGCGCGTCGAGCGCCGGGCTGATATCGCGCAGGCCGTCGAAGAAGCCGATGCTGCCGAGGTACTCGCCGCTCTGTTTGTCACGCACCGCCCAATTTCCATACCCCAACAGCGCCCAGTGGCCGGCGTAGCGCATCAGGCGCCCCCAGGAGTCTTCCCGGTCGCGCGGCGTGCCGCCGATATAGCGTACCACCAGCGGATCGGCCCACAATGCGGCCAGCGACTCGAAGTCGTCCAGCCTGTGCGCGTCCAGCCGCAGGCGTTCGGTGACAAGCGTTGGCGCGGTGTTGATTACGGTCATGTTGCTGCTCCTGCACAGGGTGAAAGGCGATGAAAAACAACGGCGTTCAGTATGCCAGAGAAATCACACCGCCAGCCACAACAGCCAGGTGAACAGAAAGCCGCTCAGGCCGAGCAGGGTGGTCAGCACCGTCCAGGTTTTCAGGCCGTCGGCCACCGACAGCCCCAGATAGCGCGTGACGATCCAAAAACCGGAGTCGTTGACGTGGGAAAGCCCCAGCCCGCCGAAACAGGTCGCCAGCGTCACCAGCACCAGCTGCAGCTGATTCAAGCCGCTGACCGCCTCCGACAACAGGCCGCCGGTGGTCAGGATCGCCACGGTGGCGGATCCCTGCGAAGCGCGCAGCGCCAGCGAAATGATAAAGGCGGCGGGCACCAGCGGCAGGCCGATGGCCGTCAGCACCTCCGCCAGCGCCTTGCCGACGCCGGATTCCACCAGCACCTTGCCGAACACGCCGCCCGCGCCGGTCACCAGGATCACCACCGCGGCGGTCGGCAGCGCAGCGCCCATCACATCGCTGGCGTGTTGCAGGCTCCAGCCGCGGCGCAGCGCCAGGAAGTAGAAGGCCAGCAGCAGGGCGATCATCAGCGCCACCGCCGGCGAGCCCAGCAGCGACAGCGTATCGCGCAGCGCCGAGCCGGCAGGCAACAGCGTGGCGGAGACGGTACCGAGCATGATGATGGCGATCGGGATGACGATCAGCGCCGCCACCAGGCCGGCGCCGGGCGGGTTGATGCGATCGCTGAGCGGCGCTTGCCCTTCCGGACGCGGTTCCGGCGCCGCCAGCTGCAGCTGTTCCAGCACCTCTATCGATAACGGATAGGTTTTTCGGTTGAGGTAGTTGGCGGCGAAATAGCCGATCGCGCCGACCGGAATACAGATCGCGAGGCCGATGATAGTCAGCCAACCGATGTCGGCGTTGAGCAAACCGGCGGCGGCCACCGGGCCGGGGTGCGGCGGCAGCGCGACGTGAACCGTCAACATCACGCCGGCCATCGGCAGGCCGAACTTCAGCGGCGACACTTTGGCGACCTTGGCGAAGCCGTAGATAATCGGCGCCAGAATGATAAAGCCGACGTCGAAGAACACCGGAATGCCGAGGATAAACGCGGCGAGGGTCAGCGCGGCGACGGTGCGTTTCGGCCCCAGCCCCTGGCTGAAGCGCTGCGCCAGCGACTCGGCGCCGCCCGAGTGTTCGATCATGCGGCCAAGCATCGCCCCCAGGCCTATGATGATGGTCACCGAGCCGAGCACGCCGCCCATCCCGGCGGTCATCACTTTCATCACTTCACCGGTCGGAATGCCGCTGGCCAACGCCACCAGCAGACTGACCACCAACAGCGCGACAAAGGGTTGCACCTTCGCCTTGATGACCATCAATAACAGCAGCACCACGCCGAGAACGGCAATCAGCAACAGCAGAGAGGTAGACATGAAAAAAGCCTTTCGTTGGGTAAGCGTTGGGCACCGCGATCGCCGCGTGGCGATACGGGTGCGTTTCATTGTTATAAAATCGATTTCCTGGTGTCGGCGACGGCGTTAGCGGTAAGGTTTCAGCCAGCCGAGCCCGGCGGCGGTGTCGCCGCGCGGCCGGTATTCGCAACCTACCCAGCCTTGATAACCGAGCGCGTCCAGCCTGTCGAACAGCCACGGGTAATTCAGTTCGCCGTCATCCGGCTCATGGCGATCCGGCACCGAGGCTATCTGGATATGCGCGTAGCGCCCGGCCAGCGTTTCCAGCAACCCGCTGATATTGCCATCTACTAACTGCGCGTGGAAAAAGTCGAACTGAATGAACACGTTCGGTCTCTCGATAGCCGCCACCGCCTCCGCCGCCTGATATTGACTGGCGAACAGGTAGTCGGGCTTGACCGGTGGGCTGAGCGCTTCGATCAGCACCTTGACGCCGTGCGGGGCGAAGGCGTCGGCGGCATAGCGCGCATTGGCGATAAAGGTGTCGAGATAACGCTGCCGGTCCGCGCCCGCGGGCACCACGCCGGCCATCAGGTGCACACAGGGGCAGGCGAGGGCGATGGCGTAGGCCAGCGCGCGATCGATATCGGCGCGCGCATCCTGCTCGCGGCCCGGCAGCGCCGCCAGCCCCCATTCGCCGGCGGCGACATCGCCGGGCGCGGTGTTGAACAGCACCTGTTGCAGGCCGTGTTCGCGCAGTTTTTCCGCCAACAGCTCGGCGGGATGCTCGTAAGGGAACAGGAACTCCACCGCGTTGAAGCCTTGTTCGGCAGCGGCGGCGAAGCGCTCGAGGAACGGCACTTCGTTAAACATCATCGATAAATTGGCGGCAAATTTAGGCATGGGTCAGCTCCGTAATTCGGCAATTTCATCATCGGTCAAATAGCGGATCGGACGATCGCCGAGGGTGAAGATCAGCCGCGCCGCATCTTCCATCTCTTCGGTATTGTCCGCCGCCGCTCGCAGGTCTTTACCCGTCACCACCGGCCCGTGGTTGGCCAGCAAAAAGGCGCGGTGGGTGGGCGCCAGGCGGGCCAGATCCTGCGCCAGCCTTTCGTCGCCGGGGCGATAGTAGGGCACCACCGGCACCTTGCCGACGCGCATCACCACATAGGGGGTGAACGGTTTGATGGCGTTGTCGACGTCCAGCCCCTGCAGGCAAGAGAGCGCCGTGAGGTAGGTGCAATGCAGGTGCACCACCGCTTTGCATTCCGGGTTGTTCAGATACAGCGCGCGGTGAAAGCTGATCTCTTTCGACGGCTTGTCGCCGGACAGCCAGTCGCCGTTCAGGCTCACTTTAGACAGACGATCGGCCTGCAGCTCGCCGAGACAGGAGCCAGTCGGCGTCGCCAGCAGCGCGCCGTCCGGCAGCAACAGCGAGAGGTTGCCGGCTGAGCCGGTGGCGTAACCGCGTTGGAAAAACGAGGCGCCCAGGCGCACCATCTCTTCTCGTGCCTGCTGTTCGATGGTCGTGGTCATACTGGAAACTCCGTTTGCGCGCGCGCGAAGAAGGCTTCATCGCCAAAATTGCCTGATTTCAATGCCAGGGAAATGGCCCGATCGCTGGCGCGCACCCAGGGAACGCCGGGGGAAATGCTGGGGCCGATATGGAAGCCGCGAATGCCCAGCGCCTGCGTGACCACGCCGGAGGTTTCGCCGCCGGCGACGATAAAGCGGCTGAATCCCAACTGGCGCAGTTGCACCACCAGCTCGGCGAACAACGCCTCTACCGCCTCGCTGGCGGCGCTACCGTAGTGCCGTTGCGTTTGCTGCAGCGCTTCCGGCGCAGCGGTGGCGTAGATCAGCGGGGCAAGCGCCTCCCCGGCGTGACGCTGCGCCCAATGCGCCAGCTCGGCGGCGTAGGCGGCGCGCGCCTGCGGGTCGAGACAGCGGCCGATATCGATGGCCTGCGCCGCCGCGCGTTCGCGGTAGTGCGCCACCTGCCGGTTAGTCATGACGGAGCAAGAACCGGACAGCACCGCCGCTTTCTCGCCCTGCGGCGCGCCGGCCGCCTCTGCCGAACGCTCGCCGTTCTGCGCCCACTGCCGCGCCAGGCCGATCGCCAGGCCCGAACCGCCGGTCACCAGCTTCATCGTTTTCAACGCTTCGCCCTGGCTGAGCAGATGCCGTTCGTTGAGCGTATCCAGCACCGCGTAGCGTACGCCTTCCTGCGCCAATTGCCGCAGTTTCTCGCTGACCGCCCCGGCGCCGCGATCCATTTCTGCCGCCGTCACCAGCCCGCAGCGCCCGGTGGCTTGGGATTCCATCAGGCGCAGCAGGTTGCTGTCGGTCATCGGCGTGACCGGGTGATGACGCATGCCGGATTCGGACAGCAGCTGTTCCCCGACGAACAGGTGGCCCTGATAGACCGTGCGGCCGTTTATCGGCAACGCCGGAGATACCACAGTGAAACTTTCCCCCAGCGCGGCGAGCAGAGCGTCGGTCACCGGGCCGATATTGCCCTGCGCGGTGCTGTCGAAAGTGGAGCAGTATTTGAAGTAGAACTGGCGGCAGCCCTGTTTTTGCAACCAGGCCAGCGCCTGCAACGACAGTTCGACCGCCTGCTCTGCCGGGCAGGAGCGCGATTTCAGGCTGATGACCGCCGCCTGCGCGCTGACCGGCGTTTCGTCTTGCGGCACGCCGTTCAACTGCACCGTCGGCAGGCCGTTTTGCACCAGAAAACTGGCGATATCGGTCGCGCCGGTAAAATCATCCGCGATTACGCCGAGCAGCATCAGATTGCCTCCTTTTTCTGCGGCAAATCGATGCCGGCAAAGATTTTGATTACCGCACTGTCGTCTTCTTTACCGTAACCGGCGTTGCTGGCGGCGGTAAACATGGTGAAGGCGGTGGAGGCCAGCGGCAGCGGGAAGTGCAGCGCCTTGGCGGTATCGGCCACCAGCCCCAGATCCTTGACGAAGATATCCACCGCCGATTTGGGCGCATAGTCGCCGTCGACCACGTGGCGCATGCGATTTTCGAACATCCAGGAGTTGCCGGCGGCGTGGGTGACCACGTCGTACATCACGTCCAGCGGGATGCCGGCGCGGGCGGCCAGCGCCATGGCTTCCGCGCCGGCGGCGATGTGCACCCCGGCCAACAGCTGGTGGATGATTTTAACCGTCGCGCCCAGGCCGATCGCCTCGCCGATGCGGTAAACCTTGCCGGCGATGGCGTCCAGCACGGGTTGCAGGCGCTCGAAGGTGGCGTCGGCGCCGGCAGCCATCACCGTCATCTGGCCTTCCTCCGCCTTGGCCGCTCCGCCGGAAACCGGCGCATCCAGCATCGGCAGCCCGTAGTCCAGCAGCCGTTGCTCGATCTGTTTGGCGTCATCGGCGGAAATGGTCGAAGAGACCATCACCGCGGTGCCCGGCTTGAGCTTTGGCGCCAGGCCTTGTTCGCCGAACAGGATCTGCTTCACCTGGGCGGCGTTCACCACCAGCAGCAGCACGGCGTCCAGTTCGGCGGCGAAATCGCGCGCGCTGGTAGACGCGTGTTTTGCGCCAGCCTGTTGCAGCGCCGCCAGCGCCTGCGGATTCAGGTCCGCCCCGTAGGTGGTCAATCCGGCGCGGAGGCACGAGCGCGCCGCGCCCATGCCCATCGCGCCCAGCCCAATGACGCAGACGGCATAATTCCCTGGGTGTGTCATACTGCACTCCTGTTAATTTTAGTGATAATTTGTTTTGTTGTGTTAATGTAAGCGCTTGACGGCCGTTTATCCGCGATCGATATCACAATAATTAACAATGTGTGAGACGAATTCTTCGTACGGTTTCTGGCCTGTATCAACATTATTGTTATGTTTTTAAATAAGTTTATGTTTTTCTGGCGTCACTGCGCGCGCCGTCACGCCGCGAAAAATTAGGGCTATCGGCGAACGAAAATTGACGTAAAATCACAATTATTATCACCGCAGCAACGAGAGGGAACCGTGATACCTGTAGAACGCCATCAACAAATTCTTGCGCTGGTATCCGAACGCGGCGTCGTCAGCATTGCCGAGCTGACCGAACGGCTGGGGGTGTCGCATATGACGATCCGCCGCGATTTGCAAAAGCTGGAGGAACAGGGCGCGGTGCAGTCGGTCTCGGGCGGCGTGCAGGCGCCCGAGCGGGTGGCGAGCGAACCTTCGCACCAGGCCAAAGAGGGGATGTTCAGCCGGCAGAAAATCGCCATCGGCCGGCTGGCGGCGCGGCAAATTCCCGCCAATAGCTGTATTTATCTGGATGCCGGCACCACCACGCTGGCGCTGGCGAAGCAGATCGGTGAACGTGACGATTTGACGGTGGTGACCAACGACTTTGTCATCGCCGGCTTCCTGATCGAACACAGCCAGTGCAGAATCATCCACACCGGCGGCACCGTGTGCCGGGAAAACCGCTCCTGCGTCGGCGAAGCGGCGGCGCAGGCGCTGCGCGGTCTGTTTATCGATCTGGCGTTTATCTCCGCCTCTTCGTGGAGCATGCGCGGCCTGTCGACGCCGAACGAAGACAAGGTGATGGTAAAGAAGGCCATCGTCGAGGCCAGCCGCCGCTGCATTCTGCTCAGCGACACCTCAAAATACGGCAAGATCGCGACCTACCTGGCGCTGCCGATCGCCGCCTTTGACGCCGTCATTACCGACGAGGGGCTGCCCGCCGCCGCGCGGGAGGCAATCGAGCAAGCGGGGCTTGCGTTGCTGACGGCAGGGGAAGAAGAGTAAGAACGAACCGGAGTCAGGATGAAAGTTCGGTATCGATGCCACGTGCGGGCGGTTCACTTGCTTCAACGCCGCCGCGTTCACGCCATTCGCGGCGCCTTTGTTCCCACCACTCTTCGTGGAAGGCTTGCATCTCTTTCAGGCGTTGTTCCTTAACGTGCTGCTGGTAAGTATGGGGTGTTATGGGGGTTACGCGGGATTTCGATGACATAGAGGCCGTCCTTTATAAACTCTATTTTGTATGAATAATGCCCTTTTTCAGCGTGTTTTTTCAACAGGAAATCATAAATTTTAGCTAATGCTGGCCTTAACGGTGCACTGAAGATGATCCTGGCATGATACTGATAAGCAAACTTGAGAAGGGTTTCCCCGATGCCAACGACGAATAAACGTTCGCGTTGGAGAAGGGTGTAATGCATTGCGGTATAGGTATCGAAAGCTGAGCGCTGGTGCCTGCTTGCGTCGCTCAGCGCCTTAACATCATAAAATTCCAGAGAGAAAGCATTATCGAGGAGAGTAGTGTCCACATACACTGGGGCAAACCAATGGTGCATGTTTTGCCCAATTTTCTTGAAATCCAAATGATAGATGGCCGTTTTACCATCACTTTTTCTTACAGTAATCTGATACCTGTATGTGTCTGCTATCCCTGTGTGTGACTCCCTCACATCAATCTCCATGATGAAATCCTTTTTACTATTATTTTTCCTATAGTTATCCCCTTTGTGACGAACCGATTATTAACTGCGGCGGAGAAGATCCTCCAGCCGCCGATGGAGCTTATGCGCAGCGCCGCGCAAAACTAAATGCCGCTGAACCAGTTGTAGCCCTGATCTTCCCAATAGCCGCCCGGATTGACGTCGCTGACGAAGATGGCGGCGATATGTTTGGCGTTTTTGAACCCCAGCTTGGTGGGCACCCGCAGCCGCAGCGGGTAGCCATAGTCCGCCGGCAGCGCCTTGCCGCCGAAATCCAGCGCCAGAATGGTCTGCGGGTGCAGCGCGGTGGCCATGTCGAGGCTGGAGTAGTAGCGATCGGCGCATTTGAAGCCGACGTAACCGGCATTCAGGTCCGCCCCGACATGCTGCAGAAAGGTGCGCAGCGGCACGCCGCCCCATTGGCCGATGGCGCTCCAGCCCTCAATGCAGATCAGACGCGTGATCTGGCTTTGCTGCGGCAGCCGCTGCAGCTGTTCCAGCGTCCAGGGCGCTTTTTTCTCCACTTTCCCCGCGACCTCTAGCCGGTAGCCGGCCAGATCGATCTCGGGGACGTTGTATTCCGGGTAAAACGCGTTGAAGGGGAAAGGCTGGGTAATCTGATCGGGCCGGTAAGTTTGCGCCAGCCGCTGGCCGCTGAACAGCCAGGCCTGCACCCGGTCGTTCCAGCGCGACATGGCCCACAGCACCTTATCCACCCGATCGCCGTCTTGCAGGTTGCAACCGGTGAGCATGGCGATGCCGCCCAGCGTCAGGCCGGAGCGCAGCATCAGGCGGCGCTGCAGATTGACCAGCTGCTTTTTTTGGTCCGGTTCCAGTTTTGGCGCGGTTGCCCGCGGCTTTTTCTCATTCATGTTTGCCACCCGTTATCATCGCCCACAGCGTTTTGGGCACGACGATCACCATAAAGACGTGGATCGCCACGAACAGGCCAATGCCGACCATGGCGAAGAAATGCACGTAGCGCGCGAAATCGAAGCCGCCAAACAGGGCGACCAATCCCTGCAGCTGAACCGGCTTCCAAATCGCCAGGCCGGACAGCACCAGCAATAGGCCCAGCGCCAGCACGCCGAGGTACATCAGCTTTTGAATGGCGTTGTAGTGGCCATGCCGGTGGCGCAGGCGCAGCGTCAACGCCAGCCAGATATCCTGCCGCAGCGCGCCGACGCGAAGCGGCAACAGATCGCGGCGAAAATGGCCGCTGAACAGGCTCCACAGCAGATAGCAGGCGGCGTTGAGCGCCAATAGCCACATCACCGCCAAATGCCAACCAATCGCGCCGCCCAGCCAACCGCCCAGCGTCATCTGCGGCGGAAAGCGGAAATCGAACAGCGGCGAGGCGTTATAGATCTCCCAGCCGCTCATAAACATACACACCATGGCGAACAGGTTGATCCAATGAGTGATTCGAACCGGCCAGCGATGCACCGGCCGCGACGCGTTGGTTTTCATGGCTTTCTCCGGTTACATCGGCGGTACGGTGCCGTCTTTGCCGGCGGATATGCGGGTGGCGACGCGCTCGCCCTTATCGTTGACGGCGGAGAACAGCACGATGTGCACGCCCGGCTTCAGCAGGCTCAGATCGCCCGGATCCAGCGTCACGATTGGCACGTCTTCCGGCACGACGACGGTTTTCTGCTGGTTGCCGTAGGTGACGGTCAGGGTGCGGCCGTTGGATTTCACCAGTTTGCCGACGGTGCCGTTGGTCATGGTGTCCACTTTGCCGTCGGCGGATTCCCAGGCCGAGTGCCCTTCGCCGGTGCCGCGCAGGCTGGCGGCGAACACGTGCACCTCCAGCGCTTTGAGCGTGCCGTCCGGCTGCGGCACGGCGGCGGTGCCGATAAAGCTGTCCGGTTTGATGTCGTCCAGCGTGGCCTTGGACACGCTGAGCACTTTGGTCTGATCGTTCAGCTTGACGCTGAGCGTCTCACCCTTGCGATCGGTCAGCTGCAGATTGCCGTCGGCCACCTGGCTGATGGTGCCGCGCAGCGGCGCGATAACCTTGCCCGGCGTTTGAGCGGCGGCGGCCAGGCCGCTGGACAGCAGCAAGGTGGACAACAGTAAACCGGCTATACGATGACGGGTAATCATAACGTTCTCCTGAAATGAGTTTGCCGGGTAAGCATGGTTGAGCCATTGGGTCAGCGCCATGGCCGTTTGATGACATTAATGTCATCAAGTTTGTCCGCCGAAGCTGCTAGTATTTTTGCAGACGTAACGAGGTGGCGAGCATGCGAATACTGGTAGTTGAAGACGATATCGGCACAGGGGATTACCTGAAGAAAGGGCTGAGCGAGGCGGGGTACGGCGTCGATTTGGCGCGCACCGGCACCGACGGGTTGTTTCGCGCGTTGGAGCAGGATTACGATGCGATCGTGCTCGACGTGATGCTGCCGGGGCTGGACGGTTGGCAGATCATCGAGGTGCTGCGCAAGAAAAGCGACGTGCCGATTCTGTTTCTCACCGCTCGCGACGGCGTGCAGGATCGCATCCACGGTCTGGAGCTGGGCGCGGACGATTATCTGATTAAACCGTTTTCGTTCACCGAACTGGTGCTGCGTTTACGCACCTTGCTGCGCCGTGGGCCGGCGCGCGAAGCCGATCATTATGCCATCGCCGATCTGCAGCTGGACGTGCTGCGCCGCCGGGCGGTGCGTCAGGAACAGGTGATCCCGTTGACCAACAAGGAGTTCATGCTGCTGCACCTGCTGGTGCGGCGCGAGGGAGAAGTGCTGTCGCGCACGCAGATCGCCTCTCAGGTGTGGGACATGAATTTCGACAGCGACACCAATGTGGTTGACGTGGCGATCAAACGCCTGCGCGCCAAAATAGACCGGCCGTTCGACGTCAAGCTGATCCACAGCGTGCGCGGCATCGGCTATGTCTGCGAGCCACGCTCGTGAACGGGCGCACTTCACGTCGGCCGGTATCGCTGACGCTGCGCACCGCCACGCTGTTCGCGCTGGTGGCCGCTTTGGTGGTGAGCGGGACGGGCGGGTATCTGTACAGCGCCATGCGCCAGGAAATGACGCTGCGCAGCGATCTGCAGGTGACCGGGCGCGTAGAGTATTTCCGCCATTTGCTGGGACAGCGCTTTCCTTTGGCGCGCCTGACCGCCAATAACGGCCTGTTTGAAAACATGCTGGGCAATGAACAGGACGTGCTGATTTTCCAAATTCCGGGGCAAAAACCGCTCATCAACGTGAACCCGGCCGGGGTGGCATTGCCGCCGATCGCGCCGACGCCGCCTGAACAGGCGCAGACGTTGGCCGCCGTGCGCGGCGGGGAAACGGCGCAGGGGGTGCCACTGCGCGCGGCTTCAGCGATGGTGCGCCTGGAAGACGGCAGCCTGTTGCAGATCTCCGCCGCGCACGTGATGGTCAACGAGCAGAAGATGCTGGCGCGTTACCTGTGGCGCATCGTCGCGGCGGTGGCGGTGGCTTTCCTGCTGATTGCGCTGCTGGGGTATGGGGTCATGCGCCGGGGATTGAAGCCGTTATGGCGCATGGCGGCGCAGGCGTCGCAGATTGCGCCCAATACGTTGTCGACGCGCCTCAGCGAGCAGGGGGCGCCGAAGGAGTTGCAGCAGCTGACCCGTTCGTTCAATGCGATGCTCGATCGATTGAATGAAGGCTATCAGCGCCTGACGCAGTTTTCCGCCGATCTGGCCCATGAGATCCGCACCCCGATAGGGGCGCTGATGGGCCAGTGCCAGGTGGCGCTTTACCAGCCCCGCAGCGTGGAGGAGTACGAAACCCTGCTGTCGAACAATATGGATGAGCTGGAGCGCATTTCCCGCATGGTGGAAAACATCCTGTTCCTGGCGCGCGCCGGGGAGGCGCAGTCTGCGCTGAACTACAGCCGTCTGGATGTGGCGCTGGAACTGCGGCGGGTGGCGGATTACTTCGAAGGGCTGGCGGAAGAACGCGGCATCGCGCTGAGCTGCGAAGGGGAAGGCGAGCTGAAGGCGGACGCGATGCTGTTCCAGCGGGCGCTGAGCAACCTGGTGGCCAACGCGGTGCGCTATGCCGATGAAAACAGCCTGATCGCGTTGCGGGCTGAACGGCGCGCCGATGCCTGGTGGGTGCAGGTTATCAATCAGGGGCCGCCGATCGCGCCGGCACAGCTGGAAAAGCTGTTCGATCGTTTCTACCGTGCCGATCCCGCGCGCAGCGCCGGCAATCACGCCAGTGGGCTGGGGCTGTCTATCGTGCGCGCCATCATGACGCTGCACGGCGGTGAGGTGCGCGCTGAATGTATCGAGCGCGCGCCTGCTGCTAGTATCATCTTCAGCCTGAGGTTTTCGCTCGCGCAATAACCGTTGCGCTGGATTAACGCGGCGGAATGGCGAAGCGGAAGCAGGCGCCGCTTTGCGCTTGTTCGATCAGCTGAATATCGCTGTCGTGCAGCTGCAGAATGCGTCGCACGATCATCAGGCCCAGTCCGCCGGAAGGGCGCCGGGCGCCGCTCAGGACAGACGGGCGCACGAACAGATCGGCGCGCAGCGTCTGCGGAATACCAGGGCCGCTGTCGCTGACCTGCACCATCACCCGATCGTCCTGCCGCCACAGCCGCACGCCGATGTCGCCGCCGGGCGGCGTATGGCGAATGGCGTTGTCCAACAGGTTGGTCAGCACCCGCTCAATCATGCTGAGATCGGCGAACACCGGCGGAATGCCGGAGGGAATGTCGGCATGCAGCCGCTGGTTGCGCGCCTCCGCCGCCAGCTCGAACTTTTGGAACACGTCCTGCAACAGCTCGCTGAGGGAGAAGGGCTCTTTCTGCGGTTTCACCACGCCATACTCCAGCCGCGCCAGCTCGAACAGCTCCTGCGCCAGCTTGCCCACCTTGCGGCTCTGCGCCAGCGCGATCTCCAGGTAGCGCTGCCGATCGGCTTCGCTCAGGGTGGCGGCTTTGACCGACAGTGTCTCCAGATAGCCGTGCAGCGAGGTGAGCGGGGTGCGCAGATCGTGCGAGACGTTGGCGATGAACTCGCGCCGCAGCCGATCCTGCTGCGCCAGCGTTTGCCACTGTTCGGCAAGGCGCTGCGCCATGCGGTGGAAGGCCTGCTGCAGCTGGCTGACTTCGTCGCGCCCGGCCCTGACCGCCGGCAGCGCCGCGTAGGCCTGCACCGCCTCGATGCCGCCGCTGTCCAGCGCGCTGACCTGCCGGGTCAGGCGACGGATAGGGCGCGTCACCCAATAAAACGCCAAACCGCCGGCCAGCAGGCTGAACAGCACCATCAGCCCGGAGGTCCACAGCGCCATCCTGACCGCCGAGTTGAACTGGGCGTTGCTGGCCAGCGCCGTGTACTCTTCGCCGAGCAGCACGACGTACAGATAGCCTTCGATCCGGCCGTCGACCTTCAGCGGCGCGACGCTGAACACCTTGCGCCCGTCCGCGCTGCGCGGATCGTCGCCATATACCGGCATCGGCGCGCCACCGAGCAGCGCCTGCAGCGGGGGCAGCGCGACCCGCTGCCGCTTCAGATGCCCGGCCGGCGCGGCATTGCCGATAATCGTGCCCTGTTTGTCGAGCAGGTAAACCTCAACGCTGGGATTCACCGCCATCAGCTGATCGAACAGGGTATGCACCGCCTGTGGATCCGGCCCGTTCACCCCCAGCAGCGGGTTGCTGTCGGCGATATGCTGCGCCAGGTTGCCGGACAGGCGCTGGATCACCGCCTGGCTGTACTGGGTGCTGCTGCGCACCTGCATCCAGCCGGCAAAGGCGCAGCCGATGACGATCAGCAGCGCGAAGATCAGCGTGAGGCGTTGCGCTAACGTAAGGTTTTTCATGGCTCACTCTTGCGGCGCGGCCGCGAATTTATAGCCCATGCCCCACACCGTGAGGATGCGCTCGGGTTCCGCCGGGTTGCGCTCGATCTTGATGCGCAGCCGGTTGATATGGGTGTTGACGGTGTGCTCATACCCCTCGTGCTGATAGCCCCAAACCTGATTCAACAGGCTCAGGCGCGAGAACACCTGGCCCGGGTGGCGGGCGAAAAAGTACAGCAGGTCGAATTCGCGCGGCGTCAGCTCGACCGGCTGCTGGTGCAGGTGCACTTCGCGGGCGATGGGATCGATGGTCAGATCGTTGAAGCTGAGCACGCCGGCGTCCATGCGCAGGTTGCGGCTCATCGCTTCCTGGCGGCGAAAAAGCGCCTTGACCCGTGCCACCAGCTCCAGCATGGAGAAGGGCTTGGCCAGATAGTCGTCGGCGCCCAGTTCCAGCCCCAGCACGCGGTGCACCTCGCTGGAGCGCGCGCTGGTGATGATGATCGGCGTGTAGCGCGTCATGGTGCGCGCCCGGCGGCAAATTTCCAATCCGTCCACGCCCGGCAGCATCAGATCGAGGATGAGGGCGTCCCAGCCGCCCTGTTCCAGCATCGCCATGCCCTGGTTGCCGTCGGCGGCGTGGCTGATGGCGTAACCCTCGTCGCGCAGATGCAGTTGCAGCAGTTCGGCGATGTCGCCGTCGTCCTCGACGATCAAAATTCGTTTTGGCTTGTCCATTCTCATTACCGCTGATTGCCCGTTTCTCTCTGAAGTCTACACAACCCCCACCGGCGGAGTTATCACATTTTATTTAACTTTGCGTGAGGTCTTGGGGAACAAATCCGGGGAATACTCGGTTCATCGCCTCATTGGTCGCCAGGAGTTCGCATGAACCTCACTCTCACCCCGGAACAACGACAGACGGTGCATCCGCTGTGGCTGCGGTTGACGCACTGGCTGAATGCGCTGGCGATGCTGATCATGGTGACCAGCGGCTGGCGCATCTACAACGCCTCGCCGCTGTTCAACTTCAGCTTTCTCAATGAGCTGACGCTCGGCGGCTGGCTGGGCGGCGCGCTGCAGTGGCACTTCGCCGGCATGTGGCTGTTCGGCGTCAACGGGCTGTGCTACCTGCTGATCAACCTGGCCAGCGGGCGCTTCAAACGCAAATATTGGCCGCTCAGCCCACGGCAGTTTCTCGCCGATATAGGCGCCGCGCTGCGCGGCAGGCTGCAACACGCCGACCTGCGCCACTACAACATGGTGCAGCGCGTGGCCTATCTGTCGGTGATGATCCTCGGTGCGCTGAGCGCGCTGTCCGGGCTGGTGCTGTGGAAATCGGTGCAGTTTCCGCTGCTGCACACGCTGCTCGGCGGCTATGAGGCGGCGCGCTATATCCACTTTTTCGCCATGTCGGCGCTGGTGGCCTTCGTCGCGATTCACCTGGTGATGGTGGCGCTGGTGCCGCGCACGCTGCTGGCCATGCTGCGCGGACGTTAAGGAGTGAATAATGGAAAAGGATAAACAGATCATGACGATCGGTGAAGGGCAGGCGATCGTCAAAGAAGCGCAGCGGCTGTTGAGCGCGTCATCCCGCCGCCGCTTTCTGCGCAATGGCCTGACGCTGGGCGGCATCGCCATGCTCACCGGCTGCGATCTCAGCGACAACGCCAACGTCGAACAGGCGCTGAGCCGCATGTCGCGCTTCAACGATCGGGTGCAGGGCTGGCTGTTCGACGGCGAGCGCCTGGCGCCGGTCTACCCGGAATCGATGATCACCCGGCCGTTTCCGTTCAACGCTTTCTACGCCGAGGAGGACGCGCCGGACATCAACGGCGACGACTACCGGCTGGAGGTGGCGGGACTGGTGCAGGACAAACGCGCCTGGAGCCTGCCGCAGCTGCACCGGATGGCGCAGGTCAGCCAGGTGACGCGCCATATCTGTGTCGAGGGCTGGAGCGCCATCGGCAAGTGGGGCGGCGTGCCGTTCGCGACCTTCCTCAAGGCGATTGGCGCGGATCTGAGCGCCCGCTACGTCAGCTTCAAATGCGCCGACGACTACTACACCAGCATCGACATGGCCACCGCGCTGCATCCGCAGACGATTATCGCGCTGACTTATGACGGCCAGATCTTACCGCGCAAGTACGGCTACCCGATGAAGCTGCGCATGCCGACCAAGCTGGGCTACAAGAACCCGAAACACATTCAGGTGATCGAGGTCACCAACCGCTTCCCGGGCGGTTACTGGGAAGACCAGGGCTACAACTGGTTTGGCGGCAGCTGAGGCGGCCGCCGGCCATTCTCCGGCACTCCGGTGCCTTTGACATGACGGAAGGAAATACCATGAAAAAGTTATTCGCAATGATGATGTGCAGCGCGCTGATGCTGGGCGTGGCCGGCGCCAACGCCGCTGATGGCATGAGCAAAGACGCGATGAAAAAGGACGGCATGAGCCAGATGTCGCACGACGGCATGGCGAAAGATGGGATGAAGAAAGAGTGCATGGGCAAGGACTGCATGAAGAAAGACAAGATGGGCAAAGACGCCATGAAAAAGGATGGCATGGCGAAAGACGGTATGGCCAAAGACGGCATGAAGAAAGACGAAATGAAGAAGGACGCGATGGGGCACTAAGCCGCCGCACTCCGCGGCCGCAAGCGGGCGATCCGCGGCGGCCGCGGGCAACATAAGGAGAGAGGATGATGCTGGCGACATGGTTGCGGCGCTTTCAGCGCTCGAACGGGGACGTTATCTTTATGCGCGCGGCGCTGGTGGTGATCTTCGCCGCCTTCGGCTACGCCAAATGGTTTGATTACGAGGCGCAGGGGCTGGTGCCGCTGATCGGCAACAGCCCGCTGCTGAGCTGGATGCATCAGGCGTTCGGCATCCGCTGCGCCAGCTATGCGCTGGGCGTCGCCGAGTGGAGCTTCGGTTTGCTGCTGCTGGCGGGATTCTGGTCGCGGCGGCTGGGGTTGCTGGGGGCGATCGGTTCGACGGTGACCTACCTGACCACGCTGACGCTGATCTTTTCCACGCCGGGTGCCTGGGAGCCTTCCGCCGGCGGTTTTCCGGCCATGGCCGGCGCCACCAGCTTTTTGATCAAGGATCTGGTGTTGCTGGCCGGTTCCCTGGTGCTGCTGAAAGCCGATTTGCCGGCCGAGCAGGCATAAAAAAGGGCGTAGCCTGGCTACGCCCTCTGGTTATTGATCGACCGTCACATATCCGGGAAGGTCAGGGTGCCCCCCGGCGCTTCACGATGAATGTGCAGGAAGTTCAGGTGCTTCTCGTACTGGTCGAGGATATCGCCAATCACCTGTTCCTTGCTGTAGTCCATCAGGTCGTTGCCCTGGGTGCCTTCCATCAGGAAGGTTTCCAGCCGGTAGTAGTGCGACTTGCCGGAGCGGGCGCGGTAGGTGAAGCCCGGCACCGAGTAGCGCATCGGCCAGATCTGATAGATGAAGTTCTGTTCCTCGCCCAGGTGCACCAGCAGCTCCAGGTGGTTCAGGCGCTCGTCTTCGGTCGGCGGCACTTCGCTGAACTCCACTTTCGCGCCGCGCAGCTCCAGCTCGCGCGCCACGTCCTGCATCGCCGGGCGGCAGACTTTATCCAACATTTTCTGCGTGTACTGGGTGCCCGGGTAGTTCATCACCCGCGACAGGCGCTGTTTCCAGTTGAGCACGTCGTGGCTAGAGACCGGCACCGGCGCCAGGGTGCTGAGCGCGCTGGCCTTGCGGTAGTCTTCCACCCGCAGCGATTTATACAGCCCGGCCATCACGAAGAAGATCACGAAGCTGAACGGCAGGCCCATGATCACCGTGGTTTTCTGCAGCGCCGGCACGCCGTCGGTCATCAGCATGCCGATGGTCAGCAGGCCGATGGCCACCGACCAGAAAATCCGCAGCCAGTTCGGCGCATCATTATTGATGTCGGCCAGGCGCGAGGTGAAGTTGCCCAGCACCAGCGAGCCGGAGTCCGCCGAGGTGACGTAGAACAGCAGGCCGGTGATGGTGGCCACCGAGGCGCTGAAGGTGAAGCCGGGATATTGCGCCAGCAGGCTGTAGAAGCCGCGCTCCGGGAACTGCATCACTTCCTGCGCAAACTCGGCGTTGCCGTGAATGATCTGGTACAGCGCGCTGTTGCCGAAGATAGACAGCCACAGCAGGGTGAACACGAACGGAATGATCAGCGTGCCGACCACGAACTGGCGAATGGTGCGCCCGCGCGAGATGCGCGCCAGGAACAGGCCGACGAACGGCGACCACGCCACCCACCAGGCCCAGAAGAACAGCGTCCAGTTGTTCATCCACTCCACCGGCCGATCGAAGGCGAAGCTGTTGAGCGTCATGCCCATAAAGCGGTTGATGTAATCGCCGACGTTGAGCACCAGCGCATTGAGCAGGAACTCGGTGTCGCCGAAGAACAGCACGAACAGGATCAGGCCCAGCGCCAGCAGCACGTTCAGCTCGGACAGGATGCGGATGCCCTTGTTGACGCCCGAGGTGACCGAGATGGTGGCCATGATCACCGACAGCAGGATCAGCGAGCCCTGCACCGTCAGGTTTTCCGGGATCTCGAACAGCACCTTGAGGCCGTAGTTGAGCTGCACCACGCCGATGCCCAGCGTGGTGGCGATGCCGAAGATGGTGCCGAGCACCGCGGCGATGTCCACGCTGTGGCCGATCGGGCCATTGATGCGCTTACCGAAGATCGGGTACAGCGCCGAGCGGATGGTCAGCGGCAGATTGTAGCGATAGCTGAAGTAGCCGAGGGCGATGCCCATCAGCGCATACATCGACCAGCCGGTCAGGCCGTAGTGGAACAGCGTCCAGACCATCGCCTGGCGCGCGGCCTCCAGCGTTTGCGCGTCGCCTTCCGGCGGCATCATGTACTGGGTCACCGGCTCAGCGACCGAGAAGAACATCAGGTCGATGCCGATGCCGGCGGCGAACAGCATCGCCGCCCAGCTCATCAGGCTGAACTCCGGCTTGGACTGCTCCGGCCCGAGCTTGATCGAACCGAAGCGCGAGGCGGCGATAAACACCACGAACACGATGTACAGCGTCGCCGCCAGCAGGTAGTACCAACCGAAGGTGGTCGACACCCAATTCAGCGTGCGGGTGATCCACTGCCCGGAGAAGTCGGTGAAAAAGATGGTCATCAGCGAGAAGGCCAGGATCAGCCCCGCCGAGGTGAAGAAAACCACAGGGTTGAGGCGGTCCTGCTGCGGTTTGGAGGAGGTTTCGCGTGTTGTCATCGTCATCCTCTGAACTGAGTAAAATCGTGCCGCTCCGCATTTCGGGGCGCGTTGGCGCCGCCGGAAAACGGGCGAATGAAGGCGGCGGCCACCCCATCAGGAGGGCCTGAATGATACCGCTTTCGCCTGTTAATGAAGCACCGGCGCGCTTCGCGGCGGGAACCGCTTACAGCCACTGATTTTGGTCAGATTCGTTAATTACCTCACAAAAATCAGCCAGTTCCACAACCAGATAGTACAAATTTTTAACCAGGCGGCAATAAAATATATGCAATTTTTATTGAACGTTCAATCAAAAAAAAGTTTAATAGTCCCCATGATGACCTGAATCACGGGCGAAACGGCAGTGAAATTTGCCCGCTGAGATAAGGCCGAAGTCGGTTTTGTGAGAGTCGAAATATGCCAAAGGTAGGAATGCAGCCAATCAGAAGGCAGCAGTTGATTGATGCCACGCTCGCCGCGGTAAACGAAGTGGGAATGCATGACGCCACCATCGCGCAGATCGCGCGGCGGGCCGGCGTTTCCAACGGCATCATCAGCCATTATTTCAAGGACAAGAACGGCCTGCTGGAAGCCACGATGCGCTATCTGATCAGCCATCTGGGCGAGGCGGTGAAGCTGCGCTTGCAGGCGCTGACCGATAACAGCCCGGCGGCGCGGCTGCAGGCGATCGTCGCCGGCAACTTCGACGACAGCCAGATCAACAGCGCGGCGATGAAGACCTGGCTGGCCTTTTGGGCCAGCAGTCTGCACCAACCGCAGCTCAACCGGCTGCAGCAGGTGAACGGCCGCCGGCTCTATTCCAACCTGTGCGCCGAGTTTCGCCGCGTCATGCCGCAGCCGCAGGCGCGGTTGGCGGCCAAGGGGCTGGCGGCGCTGATCGACGGACTGTGGCTGCGCAGCGCGCTGCGCGGCTCGGCGTTCAATCAGGCGCAGGCGCTGGCGCTCACGACCGAATACATCACGTTCCAACTCCGGGGGCAGACGCCGCCCGGAGGATAACTCAAGGAGATCCTATGTCCCGTTTTGGCTTGCAGAAGCTCTATATTCATGGCGCCTATGTAGACAGCACCGCTGGAAAAACCTTCAACGCCATCAACCCGGCAAACGGCGAAGTTCTGGCGGAAGTCCAGGCCGCCGGCGCTGAAGACGTCGATCGTGCGGTGGCCAGCGCGGCCCGCGGGCAGAAGGTGTGGGCGGCGATGACGGCGATGGCGCGTTCGCGCATCCTGCGCCGCGCGGTGGATATTCTGCGCGAGCGCAACGATGAGCTGGCGGCGTTGGAAACGCTGGATACCGGCAAAGCGATGTCGGAAACCACCGCGGTGGACATCGTCACCGGCGCCGACGTGCTGGAGTATTACGCCGGCCTGATCCCGGCCATTGAAGGCGAACAGATCCCGCTGCGCGAAACCTCATTCGTCTACACCCGCCGCGAACCGCTGGGCGTGGTGGCTGGCATCGGCGCCTGGAACTACCCGATTCAAATCGCGCTGTGGAAGTCCGCGCCGGCGCTGGCGGCGGGCAACGCGATGATCTTCAAGCCGAGCGAAGTCACCTCGTTGACGGCACTGAAGCTGGCGGAAATTTACACCGAAGCCGGCCTGCCGGACGGCGTCTTCAACGTGGTGACCGGCAGCGGCGCGGAAGTGGGGCAGTACCTGACCGACCATCCGGGCATCGCCAAAGTCTCTTTCACCGGCGGGGTGAAAACCGGCAAGAAGGTGATGGCCAACGCGTCGGGGTCGACGCTGAAAGACGTCACCATGGAGCTGGGCGGCAAGTCGCCGCTGATTATCTTCGACGATGCCGATCTGGATCGCGCCGCCGATATCGCCATGATGGCCAACTTCTACAGCTCCGGCCAGGTGTGCACCAACGGCACCCGCGTCTTCGTGCCGGCGGGGCTGCAGGCGCAGTTTGAGGCGAAAATCCTCGAGCGCGTGAAGCGCATTCGCCTCGGCGATCCGACCGATCCGCAGACCAACTTCGGGCCGCTGGTCAGCTTCGCGCACATGGAATCGGTGCTGCGCTTTATCGAAAGCGGCAAGAACAGCGGCGCGCGCCTGCTGTGCGGCGGCGAACGCGTCACCCACGGCGAATTCGGCAAGGGCGCTTACGTGGCGCCGACGGTATTCAGCGACTGCCGCGACGACATGGAAATCGTGCGCGAGGAGATCTTCGGGCCGGTGATGAGCATTCTCAGCTACCAGAGCGAAGAGGAAGTGGTGCGCCGCGCCAATGACACCACCTTCGGCCTGGCCGCGGGCGTGGTGACCAACGATCTGGCGCGCGCGCACCGCGTGATCCACCAGCTGGAAGCCGGCATTTGCTGGATCAACACCTGGGGCGAGTCGGCGGCGGAAATGCCGGTCGGCGGCTACAAGCAGTCCGGCGTTGGCCGCGAGAACGGCCTGACTACGCTGGAACACTACACCCAGATCAAATCGGTGCAGGTTGAGCTGGGCGAATACGCCTCGGTATTTTAACTATCCCCGTCGTCTTTCGAGCCGCAGCCGCGTTGGCTGCGGCCGGCAATCTCTAGAGAGCCAAAATACACCGCCTGTTGCGGAGCCGCGCCTCGCGTTTTCGCATCGTGCAGGCCTATAAAAGTAAGGAGATAATGAATGGAATTTGACTACATCATTATCGGTGCCGGTTCCGCCGGCAACGTGTTAGCCACCCGATTGACCGAAGACGCCGACGTCAGCGTCTTGCTGCTGGAAGCCGGCGGCCCGGATTACCGGATGGATTTCCGTACCCAGATGCCGGCCGCGCTGGCGTTTCCGCTGCAGGGCCGCCGCTATAACTGGGCGTATGAGACCGATCCTGAGCCGCACATGAACAATCGCCGGATGGAATGCGGCCGCGGCAAAGGGCTGGGCGGTTCGTCCCTGATCAACGGTATGTGTTACATTCGCGGCAACGCGATGGACTTCGATAACTGGGCCAAGGCGCCGGGTCTGGAAGACTGGACCTATCTGGACTGCCTGCCGTATTTCCGCAAGGCGGAAACCCGCGATATCGGCCCGAACGACTATCACGGCGGCGAGGGCCCGGTGAGCGTCACCACGCCGAAAGCCGGTAACAACGAACTGTTCCACGCCATGGTGGAAGCCGGCGTGCAGGCGGGTTATCCGCGCACCGACGATCTGAACGGTTACCAGCAGGAAGGCTTCGGCCCGATGGATCGCACCGTGACGCCGAAAGGGCGCCGCGCCAGCACCGCCCGTGGCTATCTGGATCAGGCGCGTTCGCGGCCGAACCTGAAGATCGTCACCCATGCGCTGACCGACCACATTGTGTTCGACGGCAAGCGTGCGGTGGGCGTCAACTATTTGCAGGGCGACAGCAATCAGCTGACCCACGCCAAAGCGCGGCGCGAAGTGCTGCTGTGCGCCGGCGCCATCGCCTCGCCGCAGATCCTGCAGCGTTCGGGCGTCGGCCCGGCGGCGCTGCTGAACAGCCTGGATATCAAGGTGGTGCACGATCTGCCGGGCGTCGGGGAAAACCTGCAGGATCACCTGGAGATGTACCTGCAGTACGCCTGTAAGAAACCGGTGTCGCTGTACCCGGCGCTGCAATGGTTCAACCAGCCGAAGATCGGCGCGGAATGGCTGTTCAACGGTACCGGCGTTGGCGCCAGCAACCAGTTCGAGGCCGGCGGCTTCATCCGCAGCCGCGCAGAGTTCGCCTGGCCGAACATTCAGTATCACTTCCTGCCGGTGGCGATTAACTACAACGGCAGCAACGCGGTGAAAGAGCACGGCTTCCAGGCGCACGTCGGCTCGATGCGTTCGCCGAGCCGCGGCCGGGTGCAGGTGAAGTCGAAAGATCCGCGCCAGCACCCGAGCATTCTGTTCAACTACATGTCGACCGAACAGGATTGGCAGGAGTTCCGCGACGCTATTCGCATCACGCGCGAGATCATGGCGCAGCCGGCTTTGGACGAATACCGCGGCCGCGAGATAAGCCCGGGGCCGGAAGTGCAGACCGACGAGCAGCTGGACGCCTTCGTGCGCGAGCACGCCGAAACCGCCTTCCACCCGTCCTGCTCGTGCAAGATGGGCGAGGATGAGATGGCGGTGGTCGACGGCCAGGGCCGGGTGCACGGCATGGAAGGATTGCGGGTGGTGGATGCGTCAATCATGCCGCTGATCATCACCGGCAACCTGAACGCCACCACCATCATGATCGCCGAGAAGTTAGCCGATCGCATTCGCCAGCGCGCGCCGCTGCCGCGCAGCACCGCCGACTATTACGTCGCCGGCGATGCGCCGGTGCGCAAACAGTAACCGACACGCCCTCTCGCCGTTGAGGGGGAGGGCCGCCGTAGCAAGCAACCCCTCTCCATATGCTCTTCCCCAAGGCGAGGGGGCAACTCTCTTTATTCCTTATCCCATCATGCCGCCGGCAGCGAGATCGCCTGATCGAAACTGGTGGGCGTCGCCATGCGCCACATGCGGGCGTAGAACTCGCTTTTGATCTCCGGCTGCAGCAGCGCGCCCGGCTCCAGGTAGTAATAGATATCGGCGTACACCTTGATCTCGGTCGGCGTGATGCGGCGCAGCATATGGTGCGAGGTCAGCTGCTCCGGGCGGCTGACGCCGGCCGCCGCCAACATGTCCGCCAGCGCTTTCACCGTATTTTGATGGAAGTGGTAGACGCGTTCCGCCTTGTTCGGCACCACCAGCGCCTTTTGCCGCAGCGGATCTTGCGTCGCTACGCCGGTCGGGCAGTGGTTGGTGTGGCAGCTCTGCGACTGGATGCAGCCGACGGCGAACATAAAGCCGCGCGCCGAGTTCACCCAGTCGGCGCCGAGCACCAGCACGCTGGCGATGTCGAACGCGCTGATGATCTTGCCGCTGGCGCCTACCTTGATCTGGTCGCGCAGGCCGCAGCCTACCAGCGTGTTATGCACGAACAGCAGCCCTTCGCGCAGCGGCATGCCCATATAGTTGGAAAGCTCAAGCGGCGCGGCGCCGGTGCCGCCTTCCTTGCCGTCCACCACGATGAAATCCGGCAGGATGCGGGTGTGCAGCATCGCCTTGACGATGGCGACGAACTCCCACGGGTGGCCGATGCACAGCTTGAAACCGACCGGTTTGCCGCCTGACAGCTCGCGCAGCTGTTGGATGAAATGCATCATTTCCAGCGGGGTGGTGAAGGCGCTGTGCGACGCCGGCGAGATGCAATCGACCCCTTCCGGCACGCCGCGGGTGGCGGCGATTTCCGCATCCACCTTTTTCGCCGGCAGAATGCCGCCGTGGCCGGGTTTGGCGCCCTGGCTGAGCTTGATTTCAATCATTTTCACCTGCGGGCTTTGCGCCTGTTCGGCAAAGCGCCGCGGATCGAAATGGCCGTCGGCGGTGCGGCAGCCGAAATAGCCGCTGCCCAGCTCCCACACCAGATCGCCGTTGTTTTCGCGGTGATAGCGGCTGATGCTGCCCTCGCCGGTGTCGTGGTAGAAATTGCCCTTGGCCGCGCCGAGGTTGAGCGCGCGAATGGCGTTGGCGGAGAGCGCGCCGAAACTCATGGCAGAAATGTTGAAGATCGACGCGGAGTAGGGCTGGCGGCAGTCGGCGCCGCCGATGGTGATGCGGAAACTGGTCGGGTCGGCGGCTTCCACCGGCCGCATGGAGTGGCCGATGCACTCATAGCCGGTTTGGTAGACGTCCAGCAGGGTGCCGAACGGTTTGTCGCCCATCTCGTTTTTCGCCCGGCGATACACCAGCGTGCGCTGGGTGCGCGAAAACGGGATCTCTTCATTATCCTGCTCGAGGAAATACTGGCGCAGTTCCGGGCGGATGAACTCGAAGAAGAAGCGCATGCGGCCGATGATCGGGTAGTTGCGGCAGATGGCGTGGCGCTGCTGGGTGAGATCGTAGATACCCAACACCATCAGGCAACCGCAGGCCAGGGCCGGCAGCCAGAACCACGGATAGTTGTGCATCATGATCAAGAAAGCCAGGGTGAGCAAGATGCTCAGTACAAAGCAGGTATATCGGCTGAATAAGGACGACTTCATAACATCTCCTGATGTTTATTTTAATCCACACGACATGACTCACGGATAATCCGTGTGCGAATCGTAGCCAACAGGAGGAGATGTTGTGTGTCTGTTGCTGCTTTGTCGCCAGTTGTTACATTAATTTAACGTGGCGGCAGGGGAGACGGGTTGCCGCGCGGCGTACCGCGCAACAAGCCAGGATGTTTATTTGCCGGCGACGAAGATGGTGCTCATGCTGCGCAGCCGCAGCTTTTTCATCGCGCTGTATTTTTGCGAGAAGATGGTTTTTGGGTGCGTGCCGCGCTTTTCCGCAATGTGCAGCAGGCTGTCGCCGCGCAGCAGATTGAAGATCACGTCGCTTTCCGCCGGGCTGAGCTCGCGGGTTTTCTGCACTCTGATGCCGCCCGGCTCCTTGCTTTCCAGCAGCCGCTGGATTTTTTCCTGCAGCGAATAAAGCGGAATGCGGGTGGAGACCAACTCAACGGAAATCCCCAGGATCGACAGCAGTTTCACCACGCGCTCGTCGTCGTAGAACACCAACAGGCGCGTTTTGCTGTTGTACTGCTGGTGCAGGGACACCAGGCTTTCGATCACGTTAACGCTCTGCTCCAGGTTTTGCGAGGTGAAAATCAGCGCGATATCGTGCTTGGTGATCTTCTCTGCTTTGGCGCCGCCGTGCATGAAATCGGAAAACAGGCGGATATCGTACGCGCCGTAGTGTTTCTTCAGCAGCACCGACAGGCCAACATAGCTGTACTTACACTCACTAATCACAAGAACGTTGTTTTTAGACATAGGGCAAACACCAATACCGAGTTAAAAGTATTCAGCTGTAAGAAGCGAGTTCAAATCCTTGATGCTGGATTCCTTCCACAGCTTTCCCTGCAGTGCGTAATATGGCATTTCATCCAGCCATTTCTTGTGTTCGGGAGTTTCAACTCCTTCGATAATTACCTTGTAATGATTAAGGTAAAAGAAGCGCAGTAATGCGCGCATCAAGCCCTCGCCGCCGGACTTTTTCATGAAGTCCCAGAGCAGAAAACGGTCGAGCTTAACGAAGCGGAACTGGCTGTTGTACAACGCGGAAAAACCCGCATAGCCAGAACCAAAATCATCGAGCCAAAATGAATAACTATTCAATGACGGATCGCCGTGCACGCGATCTTTCACCAGCCGGGTTGAATTCTCGCTGATCTCGAAATGAATACAGCGCATGGCATTAATTCTTTCGGCAAAGTGAGTATTCGCCAGCGATTGCAGAGAATAATCGTCAACATTCAAAGTGGCTATCACTTGGTTTTCATGAAACCAGTGTTTGTATTTATCGATCAGATTGATCTGATCCATCAAAATCTCAATCCGGGTGGCGCTATCGGCGTGGCGAAAGAACTGTTCAGGAGAAAAATGAGCGTATTCGCTATTAAACGTAAAGCGAGACAGACATTCAACGGCCAGCAATTGTCCCGATTTCGCGAACATTGGCTGAAAAACATAATTAATGCCGTTATTTTTCTCTCTGAAAGAACCGCTCATTTCCCAATCCTTGGATTGATATTTAACTTGTTGATTTTAAATGATTAAAAAGAAAGTTACTCCAGGTTTATTGGTAAATTTCTTATTTAAAGCGCCAGAATGGCCGAAGCGTGTCGACAGACCATTTAACGCGTAATTCGTGCCAAAGTCCAAATGTCTCAATCTGTTACTAAATGTAAATATTCGGGATAATATGCTGATTTTCAGGCCTTAATGCAAAATCTTGAACTCTGTAGCTTTCCCAAACACAGATTATTCCTATTCATATGAATCGTCAACATCGATCGATAGGTATTCGTCGATAGTTTATTCCTATCAAGAGGGGTCTTATGAATGTTTTAAACGATTTAACATTAAGAATATGCTTAGTCTATATTTCGTCCGGCAATGAGTTCATCGAGGCAACGCTCCTTTTCAGCAAGGGAGTGCTATCGCTGAGTGTATGCTCAGTGGCGGCAATATATATAAGCCCGCCACTGAATCGATTATTTTATTGTTCTATGGAGCTGGAAATGAAAAAAGTATTATTGCCTTTGGCTGCCCTGGTATTGTCTGCAACTGCTTCCAACGCAATGGCAGCAAACGGCACTGTTAAATTCACCGGTGAAATCAAACAGTCTACCTGCCAGGTAACTAGCGATACTCAGAATAAAGAAGTTTACCTGGGTACTTACCCAACTTCTGCTTTCCCAACCGTGGGTTCTAAATCCGCTTCTAAAGCTTTCCAGATCTCTCTGGAAAAATGTGATGCCGGTGATTACAGCCTGCGTTTCGACGGTAACACCGTTGCCGGCAACCCAGACCTGCTGTCCGTAAGCAACGTTGGCGGCACCGGCGCTGCAGCTACCGGCGTGGGTATCGAAATCACCGATAACAACGGCAAGCCATTCGCTATCGGCGACGGTTCCAACATCAACGACGACGTAGCGAAAGTCACCATCGCTGCTGACGGTAAAGCGACCTTCAACCTGCAGGCTCGTTACCGTTCATTCGACAGCAACGTAACTGCTGGTCTGGCTAACGCTACCAGCCCGTTCACTATCGAATACAAATAATCGTCTTTCAGGACACACACGGCCAAGGATGGCCCGTAGAGGAAACCGATGAAAAAGTTCTTTGCTGCTCTGCTGATGCTGGGCACCTTTAACAGCTACGCCGGTATCCAGGTAGATGCCACTCGCGTGATCTATAAAGGCGACGACAAATCCGCCTCTCTGCCGATTCATAACGATGCTTCAGAAGCTTATATGGTGCAGACCTGGCTGGACACCGGTGACAGAAACCAAGTGCCGAAAAATCTGCCTGTCGTTGTCGTTCCACCGATTCTGAAATTGGACGCTGCTAAAACTGCAGTTCTGCGCTTTATCTATTCCGGTAATGGCTTACCTCAGGATAAAGAAACCCTGCTGTGGATTAACGTGCAGGAAATTCCACCGGCGCCGAAGCAGGAAAACGTGCTCCAGGTTGCGGTGCGTACCCGAATCAAACTTTTTTACCGGCCGGTGGCGTTGAAAACGACGCTGGACGAGCAAGTACAAAACTTGCGTTGGCAGCGTGAAGGTTCACGTCTGCAAGTGATTAACGATGGCCCGCTGCATATTACCTTTGGGGCACTGCATTTGAAAAACAGCGCGGGCAAGACCGTGGATGTGGACGCCAACATGGTGAGCCCGAAAGATCGCTTATCGATCAGCATCCCGGCGGGCGTTAGCGTCGGCAACAAGATTGCTTTCAGTTATATCAACGATTTTGGCGGTAGAACGGAAGTCAAGGACGTTCCAGTACAATAAGAGAGACAGGGAATGGCAAATCAACGAAAAGTAGCAGGCGGAACGACGCGGCTGACACAGCTGATCCGAATTGCAATCATTGCCGCCAGTGCGCCGATGTTCTGGAGTGAAGCGGCGCTGGCAGAGTTTAACATGTCGTTTATTCACGGCGATGAAAACCTGAGCAATGCGGAAGCGGTCGCTCAGGGCGATGCTTTGCAACCGGGCGTTTACCCATTCGACATCTACGTCAACCTGACTCAGGTCGATCATAAGGATGTTACTTTTCGTCAGGTTAAAGGCCAGACCGCGTCTCAACCCTGCCTGAAAGTTGAAGACCTGCGCAACTACGGCATCAAACTGCCGGAAACGCTGCAGGCCGGCAGCTGCGTTGATCTGCCTGCGTTGGTTAAAGACGCCACCGTCAGCTATGACGCGGCGGTGCAGCAGATCAACATTTCCGTGCCTCAGACCATGATGGATCTGAGCGCTATCGGCGCGATCCCGCCAAGCATGTACGATGAAGGCATCAACGCGCTGTTCGCCAACTATAACTTCAACTACAACAAGAACAGCTATCGCAAAGATGACGCTGACGACAGCGAGTACATGTTCCTCGCGTTGAACAGCGGCCTTAACCTGGGCAGATGGCGCCTGCGCAACAACTCCACCTGGGACAAACAGAGCGGCAGCAGCAGCAACTGGACCAATGTCTCTTCCTGGGCCGAGACCGACATCGTGCCATGGCGCAGCCGTTTGGTGATGGGGCAGGCGAGCACCAACAACAGCGTGTTCAACAGCTTCCAGTTCCGCGGGGTACAACTCTCCAGCGTTGACGACATGCTGCCGGACAGCCTGCGCGGTTATGCGCCGGTGGTGCGCGGCGTGGCGGCGACCAACGCCCGCGTCGAGATTCGCCAGAACGGTTACGTCATTTACAGCACCAACGTTGCGCCGGGTCCTTTCGAGATCCACGACGTCTATCCGCATACCAACAACGGTGACCTGCAGGTCACCGTCAACGAGGCCGACGGTTCGCATAAAACGTTCAGCGTCGCCTACTCTTCCGTGGCCAACATGCTGCGCGAAGGCATTTGGAACTTCCAACTGACCGCCGGTAAATACCATAACGGTAACGGTGGCTATCAGCCGAAGCTGATTCAGGGTACTGCGGCATACGGCATGAACTATGGCCTGACGCCGTTCGGCGGCGCCATCATTGCCGAGCACTACCGTTCCGCTGCCGTGGGTATCGGTAAGAGCCTGGGATCGTGGGGTGCCATCTCCGTGGACGGTTCGATCTCCGATACCGAGCTGGCGAACGGCGATCGCAAGCAGGGGCAGAGCTTCCGTTTCCTGTACTCCAAATCGCTCAACCAGATGGGCACCAACTTCCAGTTGGCGGGCTATCGCTATGCGACTTCCGGTTACTATGATCTCAGCGATGCGGTCCAGGAGCGCAACAGCTGGCGCAACGGCATTTATGCCAATGATTACTGGGATCCGAACGATCTGCAGCCGGGCCAGCCTTCCTGGAGCAACAACCAGAAACGCACCCGATACACCGCGCGCTACGGCAACAAGCGCGAACGCGTCGAGCTGTCGCTCAGCCAGCAGCTGTGGGCGGGGGCCAGCCTGTACGCCAACGTGAGCCATCAGAACTACTGGGGCGTATCCGGTAACGATCGTACGATTCAGCTGGGTTACAACGACGGCTTCAAGCGCATTTCCTACGGCGTTTATCTACAGGATACGCGCGGCCAGTACGGCTATTCCGATCGCAGCGTGAACTTCACGATGTCGATCCCGTTGGATTGGGGCCAGAGCAACAATTCGACCACTGCCAACTTCAGCGCGGCGCACAGCAAACAGAGCGGCGACAGCTACTCGACCGGCATCAGCGGCACCATGCTGGACGACCGTCGCATGAACTATTCGGTTTCCACCGGGCATACGCAGTCCTCCGGTCAGAGCAGCAACCTGAACCTGGGCTACAGCAGCAGCATCGGTAACATCGACGGTAGCTATGCCTACAGCTCGAAATACCGTCAGGAAGGGGTGGGCCTCTCCGGCGGCCTGCTGGTGCACTCCGGCGGCGCGACGCTGACGCAGCCGTTGCAGAACACTATCTTGCTGGTGGAAGCGAAAGACGCCAAAGGCGTGCGTCTGGAAAACCAGCCGGGCGTGACCATCGATCGCTTCGGTTATGCGGTTGTGCCGTCGGCCAACCCGTACCGCTACAACTATGTGGCGCTGCGCACCGAAGATTTCGGCCCGGGCCTGGATGTGCCGGTGGCCAGTAAACAAGTAGTACCGACCGAGAAATCGGTGGTGAAGGTGAGCTTCGATACCTTCAAGGGCGTCAGCCTGCTGATTCACGCTCGTCTGGGTGACAACGGTTATCCGGCCATCGGCGCCGGCGTGTTCAACGAGTCCGGCCGCAACAGCGGCACCGTGGGCCTGGAAGGCGCAACCTATGTTTCCGGCGTGAAAGCGGGTGAGAAACTGACGATCAAATGGGGGCCGAAAGCCGACCAGCAATGCGTACTGCCGATCCCGGCGGACGTGGGCGACAAACAAGCGGCCATGGGATATCAGGAACTGACCCTGCAATGCCAAAAACTGTAAGGTACACCATGAACTTGAGCAAATTAGCACGTAACACACTTCTGTCAGTGGTGGGGCTGGCGGGGTTGGCGATGGCGCAACAGGCGGCGGCGATGCAGTGCCGTTTCGGCAACTCGACCGGCAGTAGCAGGCCAACCGGCAGCGTGACGCAGGATATCGACGTCGGCCGCCCGATCGTGTTGGCTGCCAGCGACTTTGTTAAAGGTAACCTGATTTGGCGTTCGCAGAACTTTACCTCCACCTTTACCTGCTGGGATACCGACAACTACCCGCGTGGAGAGAACGCTTACATCTATTGGAACCCGCAGAACTCGTTCGGCGCACTGGATAAGTCGTTGGAGATTGGGGTGTCGATCAACGGGCGTGATTATGATGCGATCAACCTGAAGCAAAGTTCCAACCGGCCGACGGGCCCTGATTTGGGGCCGGGTACCAAACCGGGCAGTAATAGAAGGAAAGCCGATCCTCAGGCGGTGACCGCCACTTATTCGGTGTATATCAAAGCCACCGGGGTGAAACCGCCGGCGGGTAACTTCCCGCCGTTGGCGCGCGCGTCGCTGTTCCAAATCGATGGTGAGTTGGGCCTTAACGCCACCAAAGACAGCAACTTTAACGCCTATATCAAAGGTTTGGACAAGATCCGCGTGATCCAGTGCAATCCGCAGATCACCGTGTTGGCCAACAACGGTGCCAGCGTCGATTTCGGTGTGTTGACGACGTCCAGCGCCAAAACCGGCACTATCGCCAAGCAGGTGCCGTTCGATATCAAGGCGACCTTGAGCGGCGGCGAGTGTGCCGGCCAGTCTCTGCAGGCCAGTTTCAGCAGCACCAACGCCGATCCGTCAGATAATACGCAGATCCTACCGACCACCAAACCGGGCGTGGCGATCTTCCTGACTCAGCAACGCGACACCAACAAAACGCCGATCCCACTGCAAACCAACGTGGATTTCGGCGGCGTGCTGCAGGATAAGCAGAACGAAGTGAAAGAGACCTTTATCGCGAACCTGAAGTGGTTGACCAATACGCCGAAGACCGGGGTGTTCAACGCCACCGCCAACGTTGACGTCACCTTCAAATAATCCGGTGTCGCTTCAATTAAAAAGGGTTCAGTTCGCGATGAACTGAACCCTTTTTACGTGTTATGCCGCGTTTATCAGCGCAGCCCCATCCAGGTGGTGCAAACGCCTTCCGGCGGTTTGCCAGCGTACCAGCGGGGCAGCGTAGGAGCATCGTGGCGTGGCTCAGCCTCCACCGGCTGCGCCGGCCATTCCGCCACGTCCCAGCGGGTGGTGCGGCGATACACCGCCGGGGTTTTGCCGAACTGTTTCTTGAAGGCGCGTGAGAACGAAGGCTGAGAATCGAAATGGTATTGCAGGGCGATATCCAGGATCGGGCGCGGGGTGGAGCGCAGCGCCTGCGCCGCCTGCGACAGGCGCCGCTCGCGGATATAGCTGCCGAGCGCGTGGCCGGTGGTGCTGCGGAACATGCGCTGCAGGTGCCATTTGGAGTAGCCCGACTTGGCGGCGACGTTATCCAGCAGCAGCGGCTGGTCCAGATGAGTTTCAATCCAGTCTAGTAAATCGTGAATGATATTGACGCGATCCATGGTTTTAGTTCTCCCGCAAAAACGACATTCAGGTCACAGTGACTTAGCTTAATTATCCAAGAATATACTTTGATAATAGGCGCGAGTGCGCCGTTACGCAAGGGTAAACCGGGGGGAAAAAGGTGACCAAAAATGCTCTTTGAATCGCAGGGGGATAAAAGAAAGGCCGCATAAAGCGGCCTTTCCAGCAGGAAACGAGTGGAAAATCAGTTGGTTTCCGGTTTCACTTCAATGTAGTTCAGACCCAGCACGCTGCTGGTGTAGCCGCGGATCTTGTTGGTCATCTCGATATCGCCGTTCAGCTTGTGGCCGTAAGAAGGGATGATCTCTTTCAGTTTGCTCTGCCATTCCGGCGTCGCCACTTTGTCTTTGAACACGGTTTCCATCAGGTGCAGCATGATTGGCGCAGCGGTGGAAGCGCCCGGTGACGCGCCCAGCAGAGCGGCGATGCTGCCGTCTTCAGAGCTGACGACTTCGGTGCCGAACTGCAGCACGCCGCCTTTATCCGCGTCTTTCTTGATGATCTGCACGCGCTGGCCTGCGGTCCACAGCTTCCAATCTTCCTGCTTGGCGTCCGGGAAGTACTCTTTCAGCGCGGCGAAGCGATCGTCGTCGTTCATCATCAGCTGGCCGACCAGGTATTTCACCAGATCGAAGTTATCCAGACCGACGTGGGTCATCGGCATCAGGTTCGAGGTGCTCAGCGAGTGCAGCAGATCGAACAGCGAACCGTTCTTCAGGAACTTGCTGGAGAAGGTGGCGAATGGCCCGAACAGCAGCACGCGCTTGCCGTCCAGCATGCGGGTATCCAGGTGCGGCACGGACATCGGCGGCGAACCTACGCTGGCCAGGCCATACACTTTGGCCAGGTGCTGGTTGGCGATCGCCGGGTTGGTGGTGACCAGGAACTGGCCGCCGACCGGGAAGCCGCCGTAGCCGTCGGCTTCAGGGATGCCGGATTTCTGCAGCAGGGTCAGGGAGGCGCCGCCTGCGCCGATGAACACGAACTTGGCGTTAACGGTGGTTTCTTTACCGTCGCGGTTCAGATCGGCAACGGTCACGCTCCAGGTCTGATCGGCGTTGCGCTTGATGTCGCGCACTTCGTGGCTCAGGTTCAGCTTGAACTTGTCGCTGGTGCTCAGCGCGTCAACCAGCTGATGGGTGATCACGCCGAAGTTGACGTCGGTACCCAGCGGCATGCGGGTCGCGGCGATTTTCTGCGCCGGATCGCGGCCGTTCATCACCAGCGGCGCCCACTGTTTGATTTGCGCAGGATCTTCGGAGTATTCCATGCCGCGGAACAGGGTGCTGTGCTGCAGCGCCGCGTAGCGTTTACGCAGGAAGTTGACGTTGTCGTCGCCCCACACGAAGCTCATGTGCGGCACGCTGTTAATGAAGGATTTCGGATCTTTCAGGACATTATTTTTCACCTGATAAGACCAGAACTGGCGAGAGATTTCGAAAGACTCATTGACCTTCACCGCCTTGCTGATGTCGATGGTGCCATCGGCTTTTTCCGGCGTGTAGTTCATTTCGCTGAAGGCGGAGTGGCCGGTGCCGGCGTTGTTCCAGCCGTTGGAGCTCTCTTCCGCCACGCCGTTCATGCGCTCGTACATGTCGATGGTCCAGGTCGGCTCCAGCTCATGCAGATAGGTGCCCAAGGTGGCGCTCATGATGCCGCCGCCGATCAACACCACGTCGACGGTTTTATTCTTCTCTTCAGCCGCCGCCTGCTGCGTAACGCTAAACAGGCTGAGACTGAAAATCAGGACGAGTAATTTTCTCATTGAATTAAATCTCTTGTGTGTAAATTCTACTCATTGCAGGTGAAAGAATTTAGCGGGAGTTACCCTGGAAAATAGTGAAGCCGACCGCCCGGCGTGAGCCGATAGGCAGCGATAATGCCTTTTTGTTAATAGGGTTTTTAACGAAAAGTGAACTATTGCAGGCCGTCCGGATGCAAATTGATCGGTTCACGTTACTGGCGGGGTATTATTGTTTGCGAGAATGTTAAAAACTACTTTTGTAACTAAAAAAAATGAATATAAGCAAAAATAGGCCGGTTGCTGTCGCAGGAATAAACAGAGAGGGGAGTAAGGCCATATAACCGCGTTATTTTCAGGGGTTAATTGTCGCGTAATTAAACGTTATTTCGTTATCACACAATAATTGCGGTTAAATTGCAAATACGCATCGGTAACCAATAATAAACGGCCGCCGTTGCGGGCGGCCAGGATTCACAAGGCGGTTACTTGATGCCCATCGCATCGCGCATGGTGAAGAACAGATCGGTCTGATCGGTCAACCCCACCACGTTGGCGGCGTGCGGGCCGTAGGCCGCGACGCGCAGCTGGGTGCCGGTGTGCCCCTGCGATTCCTCTTCCGAGTTGCCGTAGCTGAGGGTCATCGGCGCGCCGTCTTTGGTGGTCAGTGTCTGGGTCAGGCCCGGCGCTTTGGCGTCGGCGGCGACGATCTGGCTGGAGTGCGCGTGGTCGGCGGTGACGATCACCAGCGTGTTGCCGTCGGCGCGGGCGAAGGCCAGCGCTTTTTGCACCGCCTCGTCCAGATCGACGGTCTCACCAATCTGCCCGCACGGGTTGGCGGCGTGATCCTGCTTATCGATCGACGCGCCCTCTACCTGCAGGAAGAAGCCGTTCGGGTTGTCTTTCAGCAGCGCGATCGCTTTTTCGGTCATCGCCGCCAGCGTTGGCGTGGCCGCGGTGCGAGCCGGGTTGTTTTCGCAGGTCACCGCCGGTTTGTCGAGGTTGCCGTGATAGCTGGCTTTCGGCCCCAGCCAGCGCACCGGCATGTTGCCGTCGGCGAACAGGCCCAGCAGCGGTTTTTGCTGATTGGCCAGGGTAACGGCCTGCAGTTCATCCGCGTTGCTCACCCACTGATAACCTTGCGCCGCCGCTTGATCTTTCAGCGATTTTCCTTGCCATTCGCCGCTTTTCGCCAGTTGGTTGAAGGATTTCGCGCCGCCGCCCAGCGTGACGTCGGCACGGGTTTTCAGCAACTGCTCGGTGATGGAACCGCGGCCGCCGTTTTCCAGCGCGTTAGCGGCGCATTTCTCGCTGGTTTCCTCCGGGCCGTAGCATTTGCGCGAGGTAACGTGCGACACCAGCGCCGCCGGCGTGGCGTCCTGCAGTTCGGCGGTGGAGACGTTGCCGGTGGCCTTGCCGGCCGCCTTGGCGATCTCCAGCAGCGTCGGCTGGTCTTTGCCGTTCACGTCCACGCCGAGCGCGCCGTTATAGGTTTTCACCCCGGTGGCCCAGGCGGTGGCGGAAGCGGCGGAGTCGGTCACGTAATCCGGTTTGTGGGTTTTCTTGTCCAGCGAGTAGTGGGTGTATTGCCCGGTCAGCGGCAGGGCGTCGATGCCCTTGAAGTAACCGCCTGCGCCCTCGGCATAGTTGCGGGCGGCGGTGATCTCGGAATCTCCCATGCCGTCGCCAATCAGCAGGATCACGTTTTTCACCGTTTTGTCCGACAGCGACGCCTTCAGCGCGGCGGTCTGATCGCCGGCCAGACGACGGGCGCCGCCCGGTTCGGTGAGGGTGCCGCGCGCGGCGCGCTCGGTCAGGCCATCGGCATTGGCCGAGTTTTCCGCCGCGATGGCGGAGGAACAGAGCAGGGCGGACAGCACGGCGCCGGCGATCAGGGATACAGCAGGTTGCATGGGGCAAGCTCCTTGTCGTAATACAACAATGTAAATAACATCAAATTGTTACGTAAGGAGAGTAGAGCAGAGGGATGACAATTTTATGACAGCGGAAGGCGGGACGGCCCGGCGGCCATCCCGTTTGACGATCAGGCCGCGCGCGCCGGTATAGTGAGCCCACGCTGCACCGCCGGCCGCGCCAGACCGCGCTCCAGCCACTGCGCGACGCGGGGGAAACTGTCGAACTCTACCAGTTCGCGCGCCTCATAGAAGCCGATCAGGTTGCGCACCCAGCCCAGCAGCGAGATATCGGCGATGGTGTAGTCCGCGCCCATGATCCAGTCGCGGCCTTCCAGGCGCGTTTCCAGCACGCCGAGCAGGCGTTTCGATTCGTTTTTGTAGCGCTCCAGCGGCCGCTTATCTTCATACTCGCGCCCGGCGAATTTGTGGAAGAAACCGAGCTGGCCGAACATCGGGCCGACGGCGGCCATCTGGAAGAACACCCACTGAATGGTTTCGTAACGCTGCGCCGGATCCTGCGGCAGGAAACGGCCGCTCTTTTCCGCCAGGTAGAGCAGAATGGCGCCGGATTCGAACAGCGGCAGCGGCCGGCCGCCGGGGCCGTCGGGATCGATGATCGCCGGGATCTTGCCGTTCGGGTTCAGCGCCAGGAATTCCGGCGTCCAGGTTTCGTTGTTGCCGATGTCGATCAGGTGCGCCTCATAGGGCAGGCCGATCTCTTCCAGCATGATGGACACTTTGACGCCGTTCGGCGTCGGCAGGGAATAGAGCTGCAGCCTTTCAGGATGCTGAGCCGGCCAGCGTTTGACGATCGGGAATTGGGTGGAATCGAGCATGGAAACTCCTCGGGTTGGCGGGGTGGCCTAAGCGTACCCCTTGAGTATTGCAGTAAAACTACCCCGCCGCCGGGTTAGACCGTGAGTTCAAAATGTGCGGCCAGCGCTTTTTTACCGGCAGGGGTCAGCTGCAACTCGCGGCTGTCGAGCCGGCGGACGATCCAGCCGCGTTGGATAAACGCGGCCAACAGCGCGGCGCCCAGCGCGCCGCCGAGGTGAGAACGGCGTTCGCTCCAGTCCAGGCAGCCGCAGGCGAAGCGGCGGCGGGTGGGGGCGGGGGAGCAATCGACGCCCAGCCGCGCCAGCGCGGCCTGACCGGCGTCGCTTAACCGGTAGTCTTCCTCACCGCTCAGCCAGTTCAGCGCATGCAGCCGATCGTGCAGTTTCACCGCCACCTCGCCCGCCATATGGTCGTAGCAGGTGCGGGCATATTGCAGCGTGGTGGGCGTGCTGCTTTTCACCGACGTGCGCGGCACGCCCGCCAGCGCCATCAGGCCTTCTAGCGCTTCGGCCACCGGTTGCCCGGCCAGCCGAAAATAGCGGTAGCGCCCCTGTTTGACGCAGGCGATCAGCCGCTGCTCCAGCAGTTTCGCCAGATGTGCGCTGGCGGTGGACGGGGCGACCTCGACCGCCGCGCTGAGCTCGGTGGCGGTGTAGGCGCGCCCATCCATCAACAGGCACAGCATGCGCGCCCGGGTGCGGTCGGCGATGGCGGCGCTCAGCGCCGCCAAACGATCTTCTAGGTCGATGTTAAGCATACTTCGAGGTTAGACGAAGTATGACTGCGCGTCCATTGCTAACCTGTGGCTGTCGCATTCTGGTGCTGTGCGTCTGTGTTCGCTGGATATTGATGAGCGGGCGCTGGAATCGGTGCGGTGGCGCCATTCCGACAATGCGCGCGTACCTGAATTTTACCGTTGAGAGGAAACGATAATGATCGCCGTGATTTTTGAACTGCAGGCCGCCGACGGGCAGCGCGATACCTATCTGGCGCTGGCGGCGGAGCTGAAGCCGCTGCTGGCGCAGATCGACGGATTCATCTCCATCGAGCGCTTTCAAAGCCTGGCCGATCCTGCGCGCCTGCTGTCGCTCTCCTTCTGGCGCGACGAGGCGGCGGTGCAGCAGTGGCGCAATCTCGAGCAGCACCGGGCGGCGCAGGCGCGCGGCCGTGGCGAGGTGTTGGCGCACTATCGGCTGCGGGTGGCGGAGGTGGTGCGGGACTACGGGCTGGAGAGTCGCGACCAGGCGCCGCAGGATAGCCGTTGCTATCACCGCACCTGAAAAAAGCCCGCCGGCGGCGGGCTTTCGTCTGTTATTTCGCTTCGCTGCCCACCTTCATTGCCCCGGCGTAGCTGGCGCCCATCCCCCAGGCGGCGCCGTGGTCGCGGGCGATCTGCAATACGCCTCCCGCCGTGGCTTTGCGGCTCCAGTCCTGCTGCCATTCCAGCATCAACGCCACCCAGTTGATGGGCGTGGCGCCCGCCTGTACCAGACGCTGCATGGCGTTGTTTTGGCTGTCTGGCGTAATGTCGCCGGTGACGTCCGACAGGATATAAACCTCATAACCCTCGCCCAGGGCGGACAGCGCCGGCAGCATCACGCAGCTGGCGGTCCACAGCCCGCCGATGATGATTTTCTTGCGGCCGGATTGTTTGATCAGATCCACCACGCGCCGATCCTGCCAGACGTTGATGGCGGTGCGGTCGTATACCTGCAGGTCCGGGCGTGCCTGCGTCACCTGCTGGAATACCGGCCCGGCGAAGCTTTTGGCGTTGGCCGAGGCCAGAATGGTCGGCACGTTGAACACCTTGGCGGCCTTGGCGATGCCGGCGGCGTTATTGACCAGGTTGGTTTGATCGATAGAGGAAATGGTCATGCCGAACATGTCCTGCAGATCGACCAACAGCAACAGGCTGTTCTCGGCGGTCAGCGGTTGCACATAACCCGCCTGGCGGCTGTCGGCGGTAGGGGATTGCGCCAGCGCGGCGACGGGGGCGGCGGCGGCGGCGCTCAGGCCGAGCAGCAGGGCGAACAGGGTCTTTTTCATTATTAACTCCATGATTATCAGTAGATTAAATTCACCTCTCACTCAGGGAGGCGGTTGAATGAAGTCTACTGAGGTTGTTGAAGTTAATAATCTGTGTTTTATTGAATTTATAATTAACCATAAGGACATAATATGGACGTGCTACTGACGATGCGCGCCTTTCGTCGCGTGGTTGAGCGCAACAGTTTTTATAAGGCGGCGGAGGATCTGGCGATCACGCCGGCGGCGTTGAGCAAGCAGATTAAGCAGTTGGAAAATCGGTTGGGGACGCTGTTGCTGGTGCGCACTACCCGTAGCATGAGCCTGACCGAAGCCGGGCAGCTCTATTACCAGGAAGCCTGTCGGTTGCTCGGCGAGTTCGACGCGCTGGAGCAGACGGTTGCCGCCAGCGCGCAGCAGGTCTCCGGCACGCTGCGGGTCAATGCGCCGCTTTCGTTCGGCCTGACGGTGTTGTCGCCACTGCTGCCGCCGTTTATGCAACGTTACCCGCAGCTGCAGGTGGAGCTGACGTTGGACGACAGGGTATTGGACGTGGTGGCGGCCGGTTTCGATATTTCCTTGCGCATTCGCCGACGGCTGCCGGATTCTTCCCTCAGCGCCCGGGCGCTGGGTGAAGTGCACCAGCGAATTTGCGCCGCGCCCGGCTATTTGGCGCAGCACGGCGTGCCGCAAACGCCGAATGAATTGCAGCGACACAGCTGTCTGGCCTATTCCCTGGCGGAAAGGCCGGGGCAGTGGCAGTTCACCGCCGGCGAGGAGAGCCTGAGCGTGACGTTCACTCCCCGGTTGATCGCCAACAACAGCCTGATGCTGCGGGATATGCTGGTGGCGGGACTGGGCATCGGTTCGCTGCCGTCGTTCGTGGCGGATCCCGAAATCGCCGCCGGCAGGCTGGTGCGGCTGTTCCCTGAACAGATTGCCGACGTGCATCAGGTTTTCGCGGTTTACCCGACGCGCCGGCATGTGCAGCAGAAAGTGAGTTTATTCACCGAATTTGTGCGAGAACAGGGATTGATGACGGCGAATTGACAACGGCGCACGGTTGTCATATTCATTAGCTATGAAAAAATCCTACCGCCCATTCGCGCAAATTATTATCACCCTTCTCCAAAGGGTGGGATAGCGCGTGTGTCGCCAATAAAAACCCGCCGGCAGGCGGGTTTTTTTATCCCCTTCCGGCAACGACCGGAGAACGTCATGAAAACCTACCCTGCAGTTTTACACCTGATATGTGGCAAGGCCGGCGCAGGCAAATCGACGCTGGCGCAGCGTTTGGCGCAGCAACCGCAAACGCTGTTGCTGGTCGAAGATGCGTGGCTGGCGACGCTGTATGAGCAGGAGATGACCAGCCTGCAAGACTATGCGCGCTGTTCCGACCGGTTGCGGCGGGCGCTGGGCGGGCACCTCGTTCAGCTGCTGCGCGGCGGCTGGTCCGTGGCGCTCGATTTCCCGATGAATACGCCGGACAGGCGGCGCTGGGCCAAAGCGTTGGCGGAGGAGGCCGGCGTTGCGCACTGTCTGCATTTTCTCGACGTCAGCCATGCGCAATGCCTGAGCCGGATAACGCTGAGAAACGCGCGCGGCGAGCACCCGTTTACACTGAGCGAAGCGGAGTTTGAGCGCCTGGCGCAGTACTTTGTTCCCCCGGCGGAAGAGGAAGGAATGACAGTCTTGCGTTATGGCGAACAGGACTGAAAACCGGCGCCATGACGGCGCCGGCAACAACAGGGCTAGGCTTCGGCGTTAAACGCGTTGTGGAAGGCGACTTCCGCGCACGGCAGCGCGGCCTGGAAGGCGATGGCGCAGAAGTAGATTAGAAAGGCTTGGTCGGCAGGTATTTGCCGTCCAGGGTGATCACCGCGCGTTCGCCGCCTTCCGGATCGGCGACCTTCTTGATATCCAGCTTGAAGTTGATGGCGCTGATGATGCCGTCGCCGAACTGCTCGTGCACCAGTGCTTTCAGCGTGGAACCGTAAACCTGCAGCATTTCATAGAAGCGATAAATGGTCGGATCGGTCGGCACGCCGCCGGGAATGCTGCCGCGTAGCGGGATGGTTTGCAGCAGCTGTACCGCCTCTTCGTCCAGCCCGAGCTTGGCCGCCACGGTGCGTGCCGCTTGTTCCGGCAGCGCATGCTGCCCCAGCAGCGCGGCGGTGACGAACGCCAGGCTGAGTCCGGTGCCCTCCGCCAGCGCGTCGAAAGTCAGGTTATGGCGGATCTTGGCGGCCATGATGGTGTCGGTGAGCGCTGCGCGCGGGGCGGCGTTGTGCAGAGAGTGTGTCATGTTAGCTCCTTTTGTTGGCTTAAAAACGGGCGAGCGCCGGGGTGGCGGTCACCTCGGGATAGGTGGCGAGCGGCACGAAGCGGCGGGTTTCGCCGTCCAGCGCGTCGATAGCGCCGCTGGCGATGTCATAGACCCAACCGTGCAGCGTCAGGCGTCCCTGATCCAGCGCCAGGGCGACGGAAGGGTGCGTTTTGATGTTGTTGAGCTGGGCGATGACGTTTTCGCGCACCATCGATGCGACCCGCGCCTTGTCCGAGGCGTGCGGATAAGCCTGATTGACCGCCTTCGCTGAATCGGCGTAACGCAGCCAGCCAGCGACAGTGGGCAGGTGATCCAGACACTGGCAGGTGGCGATGGCGGTCATTGCGCCGCAGTCGGAATGGCCGCAGATCACGATATCTTCCACGCCCAGCGCGGCGACGGCGTACTCGACCGAGGCGGTAACCCCGCCGGGTTCGGGGCCGAAAGAAGGCACGATGTTGCCGGCATTGCGGATCACGAACAGATCGCCCGGCTCGCGCTGGGTGACCAGCTCCGGCACCAGACGGCTGTCGGAACATGAGATAAACAGGGTGCGCGGGTTTTGGCGGGTCGCCAACTGCTGAAACAGCGCCGTGCGTTCAACAAAGGCTTCGCGCTGGAACTTCAGGAAGCCTTCAATCACCTCTTTCATCCGTTTCTCCATTGGGTGTCGTTATGCGATGGCGGCATGATGAACGCTTCTGGCTATAGGGTCTAAGACCCATTTATAATGCCAGCTATAGGTTTTACTAATAGCTGGGGCGTTATGCTGCTGCGACACATCCGTTATTTTCTGGCCGTTGCCGAACAGGGCAACTTCACCCGCGCCGCCGAAGCGCTGCACGTGTCGCAACCGACGCTGTCGCAACAGATCAAGCAGCTGGAAGACACATTGGGAGCGCCGCTGTTCGATCGCAGCGGCAGAGCCGTGCGCCTGACCGACGCCGGTGAGGCGTGGATGCGCTATGCGCGGCTGGCGCTGCAGGATCTGGATGCCGGCGCGCGGGCGATCCATGACGTGGCGACGCTGGCGCGCGGCCATTTGCGGCTGGCGATGACCCCCACGTTCACCGCCTATCTGGTGGGGCCGGCGATCGATGCCTTCTACCGCCGCTATCCGGGGATTACGCTGAGCATTGAAGAGATGGCGCAAGAGCGAATGGAGGCGCTGCTGGCGCAGGATAGGCTGGATCTGGGCATTGCCTTCGAGATGGCGCAGTCGGCGGAGGTGGAAGCGGCGCCGTTGTTCAGCGAGACGCTGGAGCTGATGGTCGGCACCGATCATCCCTTGGCGTCTCATCGCCGGCCGCTGACGCTGGCGGAGTGGCAACATCTGCCGCTGGCCTTGCTGAGCGGCGACTTCGCCACGCGTCAGTTTATCGATCGCTACTGCACGCAGCTGGGTTTCCGGCCGCAGGTGGCGGTGGAGGCCAATGCGCTGGGCGCCATCGTCGAGATCGTGCGGCGCGGGCAGCTCGCCACGCTGTTGCCGGCCGCCATTGCGCGCGAGAACCGGCAGTTGAAAAAAGTGGCTTTGGCCAACGCCATGCCGGTGCGGCAGGCGGTATGGCTGCAGCGCAAAGGCGCTTACCGCAGCGCCGCCGCGCAGGCGTTTATTGCCCTCTTGCAGGAACAGGGCATTACGCCGGTGCCGGGCAGCCGATAGCCGCACGGCCCGGCAGCAGGCGCTATTCTTTATGACGCTCCCGGAACAGCAGAGTGGCGATCAGGCTGACGGTCAGCATGCCGGTGACGTACCACGCCGGCGCCAGCGGGTTGCCGCTGACATCCAGCAACCAGGTAACGATCAGCTGCGCCGAGCCGCCGAACAGCGTCACGCCGAAGGCGTAGATCATCGAGGTGCCGGTGGCGCGCACGTGGCGCGGCAGCGCCGAGACGATCAGCATAGTGCTGGCCAGCATGTTGATCCCCAGCGCGCCGATCAGCAGGATGCGGAAAACGATCGCCAGCCACAGGGTTTGCGTGGCGCTGAGGAACCAGAAGGTCGGGTAAATCAGGATCAACGCCGCAAAAATGGAGAACAGCAGCGGCCTTTTGTAGTTCTGCACCCGATCGACGTAACGGCCAGCGCAATAGACCGCGATGATCTGTACCACAGAGGCGATACAGCTGAACAGGTAGGCGGTCGGGCCGGCGATGTGATAGGTCTGCATCATGTAGGTCGGCATATACAGCAGCACCACGTAGACCATCACGGTGCCGGACATGATGATCAATACGCCCAGCAACAGATCTTTGGCATGATTACTCACCAGATCCCATACCGGATTCAGCGGCGACCGCGCGTGAGCCGGCGCCTCTCCACTGTAGGTCTCTTCCAGATGTTTGCGAATATAGATGCCGACGGGAATGATCAACAAACCGATGATGAACGGCACGCGCCAGCCCCAGGCATACAGCGCCTGCTCCGGCAGAAAATAGGTGAGCGCCAGCCCGCAAGAGGCGCCGAGCAGGGCGCTGACGCCCTGGCTGATCGCCTGCCAACTGACGAAAAAGCCGCGCTGATTGGCCCCGGCGGACTCCAGCAGAAGCGTAGTCGCTGAGCCCACTTCACCGCCGGCGGCAAACCCCTGAATCAGGCGGCCAACCACGATCAGCACCGGCGCCAGAACGCCGATTTGCGCATGGGTGGGCGCGAAGGCGATCAGCGCGGTGCCGACGCCCATCAGCACGATGGTCATCAGCATGGCGGCCTTGCGGCCGACCCGATCGGCATAGGCACCCAGCACCATGCTGCCCAGCGGGCGCATGATAAAGCCGACGCCGAACACCGCCACCGACATCAACAAGGAGCCGTAGGCGCTGTCGCTGGGAAAATAGAGTTTGCCGATAATGGCGGCAAAGAAGCTGTATACGGTGAAGTCGAAAATCTCCAGGCCGTTGCCCAGGCTGGCGCCGACAATGACTTTGTAATTTACCGCGCCCTTCTCCGCCGTTTGGCTTTTGGGCAATGCGTTTTCAGCAGTGTTCATCGTTGTCTCTCGCGATAGGTGGACGGTGTGTTGTTATTATTTTCTGGCCGGGGGGGCGTTATCCGGGGCGGCGATAACCGAGCCCCGAAACGCCAACAAAACGGCAACGTCACGTTTACATATACTTGTATGTACAAGCATATGCAATATGAGAGTAGTTAGCGCGATAACGGTGGTTTGATTTTTACATCTTACTGTATTTAATTGTTTTTATTTGGTTTTTCCTGTTATCTGAACGAATGTGCCATGTCGGTTTAGTGAGCTGTAACGCATTAATCCTCTAAAAAACCTTGGTATTTAAGAAGGCGGTCACAAAATGTCGCGTATAGCAGAATGTGTGGCGATAGTCGGAAAAAACTAGAATTAAATAGAGACGTGTTGGCTGTATTAATGATTTTCATAAGATGAACAGATACGATTTATTCGTGCCTGGGGCGGTTCTGGGGAGAATAAATGTCATTTTTAAGTTTAATTAATATATTTGGCGAATTGGTTTCAAATATTGTACGGCTTGCTGCGTGAAATCTCGCCGTGAATTTTATCGGTATTATTCAACCCAGCTATGACTCATCCGTCGTCACCGCTCAAAATGTCACCAAAACTTCCCGCGATCTCTTAACCCCGTTGTGGCATAATGCGCGCCAAATCACATTCCCTATGTATAAAGAGCGAGCGCTGTGTTAAGCACCAACAACATCACCATGCAGTTCGGCAGCAAGCCGTTGTTTGAAAACATCTCTGTTAAATTCGGCGGCGGCAACCGTTATGGCCTGATCGGCGCCAACGGCTGCGGCAAGTCCACCTTTATGAAAATCCTCGGCGGCGATTTGGCGCCGACCGGCGGCAACGTGTTCCTCGATCCGAACGAGCGCCTGGGTAAACTGCGTCAGGATCAGTTCGCCTTCGAACAGTACAGCGTGCTGGACACCGTGATCATGGGCCACACCGAGCTGTGGGCGGTGAAGGAAGAGCGCGACCGCATCTACGCGATGGCGGAGATGAGCGAAGAAGACGGTTATAAAGTGGCCGATCTGGAAGTCGCCTACGGCGAGATGGACGGTTACACCGCCGAAGCGCGCGCCGGCGAACTGCTGCTTGGCGTCGGCATTCCGGTGGAACAGCACTATGGCCCGATGAGCGAAATCGCGCCGGGCTGGAAGCTGCGCGTGTTGCTGGCGCAGGCGCTGTTCTCCGATCCGGAAATCCTGCTGCTCGACGAACCGACCAACAACCTGGACATCGATACCATTCGCTGGCTGGAGCAGGTGCTGAACGAACGCAACAGCACCATGATCATCATCTCGCACGACCGTCACTTCCTGAACATGGTCTGCACCCACATGGCGGATCTGGACTACGGCGAACTGCGCGTTTATCCGGGCAACTACGACGAATACATGACCGCCGCCACCCAGGCGCGTGAACGTCTGCTGGCCGACAACGCCAAGAAGAAGGCGCAGATCAACGAGCTGCAATCGTTCGTCAGCCGTTTCAGCGCCAACGCCTCCAAATCCAAGCAGGCCACCTCGCGCGCCCGCCAGATCGACAAGATCCAGCTGGAAGAAGTGAAGGCCTCCAGCCGCCAGAACCCGTTCATCCGTTTCGATCAGGACAAGAAGCTGTTCCGTAACGCGCTGGAAGTGGAAGCGCTCACCAAGGGCTTCGACAACGGCCCGCTGTTCAGCAAGCTGAACCTGATGGTGGAAGTGGGTGAGAAGGTTGCGGTGCTGGGCGCCAACGGCATCGGTAAAACCACCCTGCTGAAAACGCTGGTGGGCGATGCGCAGCCGGACAGCGGCACCGTGAAGTGGTCGGAAAACGCCCGTATCGGTTACTACGCGCAGGATCACGAATACGAGTTTGACGATACCCTGACCGTGTTCGACTGGATGAGCCAGTGGAAGCAGGAAAAAGACGACGAGCAGGCGGTGCGCAGCGTGCTGGGTCGTTTACTGTTCAGCCAGGACGACATCAAGAAGAAAGTGAAGGTGCTGTCCGGCGGTGAGAAGGGCCGCATGTTGTTCGGCAAGCTGATGATGCAGCGCCCGAATATTCTGGTAATGGACGAACCGACCAACCACCTGGATATGGAATCCATCGAATCGCTGAATATGGCGTTGGAGATGTACGAAGGCACGCTGATCTTCGTCTCCCACGACCGTGAGTTCGTCAGCTCGCTGGCGACGCGCATTCTGGAAATCACCCCGAACAAGGTGATCGACTTTACCGGCAACTACGAAGACTATCTGCGCAGCCAGGGCATCGTCTAACCCTCGCGGCAACGCATCAGGGCGGGAATTATCCCGCCCTTTTTTTATGCGTCATTTCCTGCCGCACACCGCGCAGTGCGGATCCTTCGGCAGTTTCATCTCGCGGAACTGCATGCTCATCGCATCGAACATCAACAGCTTGCCGCGCAGCGGCTGACCATAGTCGGCCAGCAGCTTGATGGCCTCCATCGCCTGCAGGGTGCCGATAGTGCCGACCAGCGGCGCCATCACGCCCGCTTCGACGCAGGTGAGGGCGCTGTCGCCGAACAGCCGGCTCAGGCAGCGGTAGCAGGGTTCGTCCGGCTGATAGGTGAACACGCTGAGCTGGCCTTCCATGCGGATCGCCGCACCGGAAACCAGCGGCCTCTGCTGCGCGTGGCACAGGCGGTTCAGGGCGTCGCGCGCCGCCACGTTGTCGGTGCAGTCCAGCACCAGATCGCAGGCGGCGATCTCTGCCGCGACCGTGTCATCTTCCAAACGGCCGTCGATCGCGTCGATGCGAATATGCGGGTTGATGGCGTTCAGTTCCTGCCTGGCGGAGGCGACCTTGCTCTGGCCGATGCGATCGTCGCGGTGCAGGATCTGGCGCTGCAGGTTGGAGAGCGAGACGGTGTCGAAATCCACCAGCACCAGATGGCCGACGCCGGCCGCTGCCAGATATGGCGCGGCGGCGCAGCCCAGCCCGCCCAGCCCGGCGATCAGCACGCGGGCAGCCTTCAGCTTCTCCTGGCCGTCGAAGTCAAAGCCGCGCAGCACGATCTGGCGGTTGTAGCGCAGCGCTTCGGCGTCGGTCAATTCCGGCAGCATGCTCAGCTCCTCAGCAGGGCGTTGAACGGCTCGATCTCCACCGTTTCGCCTACCGCCACCGAACCGCGTTCGCGCTCCAGCACGATGAAACAGTTGCCCTGGCTGTAGGAGCTGAAGACGTGCGAGCCCTGGTGGCCGGTAGTGCTGACCTCCAGTTCGCCCGCGGCGTTGCTGCTGAACACGCCGCGCTGAAAATCGAGGCGGCCCGGCGATTTCTTCAGCGGGGTCAGCACGCGCGCGCGCAGGCGCGGCGGCAGGCGCCAGTCGCTGTGGCCGGCCAGCTTCGCCAGCAGCGGTTGCACCAGTTGGTAGAAGGTCAGGGCGGCGGAAACCGGGTTGCCCGGCAGGCCGCAGAACCAGGCGTGGCCCAGTTTGCCGAAGGCGAAGGGTTTGCCGGGTTTGATCGCCAGCTTCCAGAAGCTGACCTGGCCCAGTTCGTCGAGCATTTGTTTGGTGTAGTCGGCTTCGCCGACCGAAACGCCGCCGCTGCTGATGACCACGTCGGCCTGGCTGTCTGCCCGTTCGAAAGCGTCGCGCAGCGCATCGCGATCGTCGCGGATAATGCCGAGATCGAGCACTTCACAGCCCATCTGCTCCAGCATCAGGCGCACCGCGAAGCGGTTGGTGTCGTAGATTTGGCCCGCCTGCAGCGGCTGGCCGACCGGCTGCAGTTCGTCGCCGGTGGAGAACACCGCCACCTTCAGCTTACGCATCACCTGCACCTCGGCGACGCCAAGCGAAGCCAGCAGCGGCAGCTGTGCGGCGCCCAGCTTCACCCCGGCCGGCAACACGCTCGCGCCCCGGCGAATGTCTTCACCCGCCAGACGGATATTCTGCCCGGCTTCAACCGGCGCGGAAAAACGCACGCCCTGGTCGCTCACCTCGGCCTGCTCCTGCATCACTACCGCGTCCGCCCCGGCCGGGATCGGCGCGCCGGTCATGATGCGCACGCAGCTGTTGGCCGGCCATTGGCCGTCGAACGGCGCACCGGCGAAGGCTTTCCCGGCGACCGGCAGCGGCGCATTGGCCGCCAGATCGGCGAGGCGCACCGCATAGCCGTCCATCGCCGAGTTGGCGAACGGCGGCACGTCGAGCGGCGAGACCACCGGCGCGGCGGTGATGCGGCCGGCGGCGGCGGTCAGGGCAACGGATTCGGTTTGCTGCAGCGGGGCGACCTGCCCGAGCATTTTTTCCAGCGCTTGCTCCAGGGAAATGAGATCGGAAGTATGGCAATGATCCATAAAGGGAACTCCGTAATCAGGGTGCGCTAAAATAGCGACAAAGTGCGGGTATTATGGCAGAGAACGCCGGGGGGGAGAACGGGTTATGCCCGCCATCTTTCGCACTGCGGTGCTGGGGCGATCGGGTATAAACTGCGTAAAACAGAGGAGAATCATGATGCATAAACAGGTTATCGACTTCTGGTTCGACGAGATCGAACCGATCATGTGGTTCAAAAAGGACGACGATTTCGATCGTCTGCTGCACAGCCGTTTCGGCGAAATCTGGCGCGCGGCGGCGGCGGGGGAGTTGGCGCACTGGCGCGACACCATCGAAGGGCGCCTGGCGGAGGTGATCGTGCTCGATCAGTTCAGCCGCAACCTGTTCCGCGGCACGCCGCAGTCGTTCGCCTGCGACGGCATGGCGCTGATCCTGGCGCAGGAGGCGATCCGCAGCGGCGAGTGCCAACGGCTGAGCCGCGAGCAGCGCGGTTTCCTTTATCTGCCGTTCATGCATTCGGAATCGCCGCTGATCCACCAGCAGGCGCTGGTGCTGTACACCGAGCTCAATAACGGCGACCAGCTGGAGTTCGAGCTTCGGCACAAGGCGATCATCGATCGTTTCGGCCGCTACCCGCATCGCAATGCGATATTGGGCCGCACCAGCACGCCGGAAGAGGAGACTTTTTTGCAGCAGCCCGGATCGGGTTTTTAATCTCGGATCATCTGCGCTCGGCCGGGGAAAAAACAGCAGGCCGGGCGCCGCAATAAGCGTTATTCAGCGCGAACGTTTATTTCCTTACGCCATGCCGCTATTTCCGCACTCGGAATTACCAATAATCTCGGCCGTACGATCGGCGGTTTACGGCTTTTTATAACCTGCTGTTTTTATTCCAATAAGCTATTTCAAGGTGCGAAACGGTCTAAGCGGACTACGCTAAAAGCGGAACGTGGACGTTATGCTGTACTTCCACTGTAGGACTAAATAGAGTCGAAAAAGACTGAATAATAATGATACCGCGCTCAGCTTATTCGCTGCGTAACGGCGGGATTAACACAGGGTGTCAGGCAAATGAGCAAACCAGTGATTGCCATTCATGGCGGCGCGGGCGCAATTACCCGGGCGGCGCTGAGTGCGGAAAAAGAACGGCAGTATATTCAGGCGCTGTCCGAGATCGTGGCCGCCGGGCAGGCGATACTGGCCCAGGGCGGCAGCGCGCTGGACGCGGTGACCGAAGCGGTGCGGCTGCTCGAAGAGTGCTCGCTGTTCAACGCCGGCAAAGGCTCGGTGTTTACCCATCAGGGCACTCACGAACTGGACGCCTGCGTGATGGACGGCCGCACCTGCGATGCCGGCGCCGTCGCCGGCGTCAGCCGCATCCGCAACCCGGTGCTGGCGGCGCGCGCGGTGCTGGAAAACAGCGAACACGTGCTGTTTGCCGCCGAAGGCGCCGAGAAGTTTGCCGCCGCCCACGGCCTGGAAATGGTTACCCCTGACTTCTTCTTTACCCAGGAACGTTTCGATCAGCTGCACCGCGCCCAGGCGGAGCAGGGCCGGGTATTGCTCGATCACGACGGCGCGGCGCAGGCCGGCGATCCGCTCGATCCCGATCGCAAATTCGGCACCGTCGGCGCGGTGGCGCTGGATGCGCTGGGCAACCTCGCCGCCGCCACTTCGACCGGCGGCATGACCAACAAGCAGGCCGGGCGGGTAGGCGACACGCCGATTATCGGCGCCGGCTGCTATGCCAACAACGCCACCGTGGCGGTTTCCAGCACCGGCACCGGCGAAATCTTCATGCGCGGCGTGGCGGCCTATGACGTCTCCGCCCTGATCGAATACGGCGATCTGAGCCTGCAGGCGGCCAGCGATCGGGTGGTGATGGAGAAGCTGCCGGCCCTCGGTGGCAGCGGCGGCATGATCGCCGTCGATCGCCACGGCAATATCGCGCTGCCGTTCAACTGCGAGGGGATGTATCGCGGTTTTGGCTATGTCGGCGATGCGCCGTCCGTCGGGATTTACCGCTAAGCGTTCACCGGGAGGGTGCATGACCGACGTTTTACTTCGACCCGCCGCCAACGGGTTGTCATTGCCGCCGCAGCGAGTGCTGACGGTGCGCGATCTGAGCATCAGCTTTCCTCAACCGGACGGCGCCGTGGAAGCGGTGCGCAACCTGTCGTTCGATCTCGATCGCGGTGAGACGCTGGCGATCGTCGGTGAGTCCGGCTCCGGCAAATCGGTCACTTCGCTGGGGGTGATGCGGTTGGTGGAGCAGGGCGGCGGGCGCATCGTCGGCGGCGCCATGACGCTGCGCCGGCGCGACGGCGCGCTGCTCGATCTGGCGCAGGCCTCGCAGAGCACGCTGCGCACGGTGCGCGGCGCAGACATGGCGATGATCTTCCAGGAGCCGATGACCTCGCTCAACCCGGTATTTCCGGTCGGCGAGCAGATCGCCGAATCGCTGCGCCTGCATCAGGGCATGGATCGCCGCAGCGCGCGCCAGGAGGCGCTGCGCATGCTCGATCTGGTGCGTATTCCGGAGGCCAAAGAGGTGCTGGGGCGCTACCCGCACCAGCTTTCCGGCGGCATGCGCCAGCGGGTGATGATCGCCATGGCGCTCTCCTGCAAGCCGGCGCTGCTGATCGCCGATGAGCCCACCACCGCCCTCGACGTCACCATTCAGGCGCAGATCCTGCAGCTGATCCGCGTGCTGCAACGGGAGATGCAGATGGGGGTGATCTTCATCACTCACGACATGGGCGTGGTGGCGGAGATAGCCGACCGGGTGCTGGTGATGCGCCGCGGCGAGCAGGTGGAACAGAATCGGGTGCGCGAGCTGTTTGCCGCGCCGCAGCAGGCCTATACCCGGGCGCTGTTGGCGGCGGTGCCGAAGCTGGGGGCGATGGCCGATCGGCCGCTGCCGGCGAAGTTTCCGCTGCCGGGCTGCGAGGGGGATACGGCGCCGCAGGATACCGTGCCGCCAGGCGCCGCGCCGATCCTGCAGGTGGAGCATCTGGTCACGCGTTTTGATCTGCGCGGCGGGTTGTTCAATCGGGTCACTCGCCGGGTGCACGCGGTGGAAAACGTCAGTTTCGATCTTTACCCCGGCGAGACGCTGGGGCTGGTGGGCGAGTCCGGCTGCGGCAAGTCCACCACCGGGCGCTCTTTGCTGAAGCTGGTGGGCAGCCAGAGCGGCACCATCACCTTCGCCGGGCGGCGGATAGATCAGTTGAAGGGGCCGGCGCTGCAGCACCTGCGGCGCGATATTCAGTTCATCTTTCAGGATCCCTACGCCTCGCTTGATCCGCGCCTGACGGTCGGTTTTTCCATCATGGAGCCGCTGCTGGTGCATAACGTGATGCGCGGGCGCGAGGCGGAGCAACGGGTGGCCTGGCTGCTGGAGCGCGTCGGCCTGCTGCCGGAGCATGCGCGCCGCTACCCGCACGAATTTTCCGGCGGCCAGCGCCAGCGCATCTGCATCGCGCGCGCGCTGGCGCTGAACCCGAAAGTGGTGATCGCCGACGAGGCGGTGTCGGCGCTGGACGTGTCGATTCAGGCGCAGATCGTCAATCTGCTGCTCGACCTGCAGCGCGAGTTCGGCATCGCTTTTCTGTTTATTTCACACGACATGGCGGTGGTGGAGCGCATCAGCCACCGGGTGGCGGTGATGTACCTCGGGCAGATCGTCGAGATCGGCCCACGGCAGGCGGTGTTCGACAACCCGCAGCACCCCTACACCCGCAAACTGATGGCGGCGGTGCCGGTGGCCGATCCCGCCCACGCCCACAAACGGCAGCCGCTGCCGGCCGATGAGATCCCCAGCCCGGTGCGCGCGCTGGGCGATGAACCCGTTACCGCACCGCTGGTGCAGGTTGGCGCCGGGCACTTTGTCGCCCGCCACCCGATCGCCGGTGCTTTTTAAAGACCTCAGGAGAGACAAGCGACATGAAGCACACATTCAAACGCAATGCGCTGTTGGCCGCCGTACTGCTGGCGGCGGGAACCGGCCCGGTCTGGGCGGCGAAGGACGCGGTGATCGCCGTGGCCTCCAACTTCACCACCCTCGATCCTTACGACGCCAACGATACGCTGTCGCAGGCGGTGGCCAAGTCTTTCTATCAGGGGCTGTTCGGCTTCGACAAGGACATGAAGCTGGTGAACGTGCTGGCGGACAGCTATGAGGTCAGCAAAGACGGCCTGACCTACACCGTCAAACTGCGCCAGGGGATTAAATTCCACGACGGCACCGCGTTCAACGCCGAGGCGGTGAAGGTAAACCTCGATCGCGCCAGCAACCCGGACAGCCACCTCAAGCGCTACAACCTGTTCAAGATGATCGACAAAACCGAGGCGGTGGACGCCAATACGGTGAAGATCGTGCTGAAAGCGCCGTTCTCGGCGTTCGTCAACAACCTGGCGCACCCGGCGGCGGCGATCATCTCGCCGGCGGCGCTGAAGCAATACGGCAAGGAGATCGGTTTCCACCCGGTCGGCACCGGGCCGTATCAGTTCGTGACCTGGAACCAGACTGATTTCGTCAAGGTGAAGAAGTTCGACGGCTACTGGCAGCCGGGGCTGCCGAAGCTCGACAGCATCACCTGGCGCCCGGTGGTGGATAACAACACCCGCGCGGCGATGCTGCAAACCGGCGAGGCGACCTTCGCCTTCCCGATCCCCTACGAGCAGGCCAAGGTGCTGGAAGGCAACGCCAAGCTGGACGTGGTGGCCGCCCCGTCGATCCTGCAGCGTTACATCAGCATGAACGTCACTCAGAAGCCGTTCGACAATCCGAAGGTGCGCCAGGCGCTGAACTACGCCATCAACAAGGACGCGCTGATCAAAGTGGCGTTCGCCGGCTACGCGGTGCCGGCGGAGGGCCCGGTGCCGCCGGCCATTGACTTCGCCGCCCGCTATAAGCCGTGGCCGTACGATCCGGCCAAGGCGCGCGAGCTGCTGAAAGAGGCCGGCTACCCGAACGGCTTCACCACCACGCTGTGGTCTTCCCACAACCACAGCACCGCGCAGAAGGTGCTGCAGTTCACCCAGCAGCAGCTGGCGCAGGTGGGGGTGAAAGTGACGGTGACGGCGATGGATGCCGGGCAGCGCGCGGCGCAGGTGGAGAGCGTCGGGGTGAAGGACACCGGCGTGCGGATGTTCTACACCGGCTGGTCGGCCTCGACCGGGGAAGCGGACTGGGCGCTGTCGCCGCTGTTCTCCACCCAGGCGGCGCCGCCGAAGCAGTTCAACACCGCGTTCTACAGCAACCCGCAGGTGGACAAGGATCTGACCGACGCGCTGGCGACCACCGATCGCGCCGAGAAGCAGAAGCTGTATCAGGACGCGCAGGATCGCATCTGGGCCGACGCGCCCTGGATCTTCTTGGCGACAGAACGTTTGCTGTCGGCCAACAGCAAACAGCTGAGCGGTTTCTACGTGATGCCGGATACCTCGTTCAACTTTGATAACGCCGATCTGAAATAAGGCGCCCATCCCTGCCTGCGGCCAAGCGGCGGTGGGCGGGGGAAGGAATGAGATGCTCAATTATTTTCTGAAACGACTGCTGGGCCTGATCCCGACGCTGCTGATCGTGGCGGTGCTGGTGTTCCTGTTCGTCCACCTGCTGCCGGGCGATCCGGCGCGGCTGGCGGCGGGGCCGGAGGCCGACGAGGCGGTGGTGCAGCTGGTGCGCAAGGATTTGGGGCTGGATCAGCCGCTGCCGCAGCAGTTCGCACACTTCTTCGTCAACGCGCTGCGGGGCGACTTCGGCATCTCGATGGTGTCCAAGCGCCCGGTGAGCGAAGAGATCGCCTCGCGCTTTATGCCGACCTTCTGGCTGACCGTCACCAGCATGCTGTGGGCGGTGGCGTTCGGCTTGGCGATCGGCGTGGTGTCGGCGGTGTGGCGCAACCGCTGGCCGGATCGCCTCGGCATGACGCTGGCGGTGTCGGGGATCTCGTTCCCGGCCTTTGCGCTCGGCATGCTGCTGATGCAGGTGTTCTCGGTCGAACTGGGGTGGCTACCGACGGTGGGCGCCGACAGCTGGCGACACTACATTCTGCCTTCGATCACCCTGGGGGCGGCGGTGGCAGCGGTGATGGCGCGTTTCACCCGCGCTTCGTTTGTCGAGGTGCTGCAGGAAGACTACATGCGCACCGCGCGCGCCAAGGGCGTGCGGGAAAGCGTGGTGGTGATGAAACACGGCCTGCGCAACGCGATGATCCCGGTGGTGACCATGATGGGGCTGCAGTTCGGCTTCCTGCTCGGCGGTTCGATCGTGGTGGAGAAGGTGTTCAACTGGCCGGGGTTGGGGCGGTTGCTGGTGGACTCGGTGGAGATGCGCGATTACCCGGTGATCCAGGCCGAGGTGCTGCTGTTCTCGCTGGAATTCATCCTGATCAACCTGCTGGTGGATATGCTGTACGCGGCGATCAACCCGGCGATTCGTTATCAATGAGGACGCGGCATGATTAAGCATTGGCGGCGCAACGCCGCACTGAAGGCGATGCCGCTTATCGACCCCAATGCGGTACGCACGCCGTGGGGCGAGTTTTGGCGGCGTTTTCGCCGCCAGCGGGCGGCGCTGGTCGCCGGTCTGTTGGTGCTGCTGCTGATTGCGGCGGCGCTGCTGGCGCCTTATCTGGCACCGTTCGATGCGGAAAACTATTTCGATTACGATCGGCTGAACGAGGGGCCTTCGCTGATGCACTGGCTGGGCGTGGATTCTCTCGGGCGCGATATCTTCAGCCGCATCCTGATGGGCACGCGCATTTCGCTGGCGGCCGGGGTGTTCTCGGTGCTGGCGGGCGGGGCGATCGGCACCCTGCTGGGGTTGCTGGCCGGCTACTATGAGGGCTGGTGGGATCGCCTCACCATGCGCGTCTGCGATGTGCTGTTCGCGTTTCCCGGTATTCTGCTGGCGATCGGCGTGGTGGCGATCATGGGCAGCGGCATGGCCAACGTGATCGTCGCGGTGGCGATCTTCAGCATTCCGGCCTTCGCCCGCCTGGTGCGCGGCAACACGCTGGTGCTGAAGCACCTGACCTATATCGAATCGGCGCGCAGCATCGGCGCCTCGGACTGGACCATCATCCTGCGGCACATTCTGCCGGGCACCCTGTCTTCGATTGTGGTCTATTTCACCCTGCGCATCGGCACCTCGATCATCACCGCCGCCAGCCTGTCGTTTCTGGGCCTGGGCGCCCAGCCGCCGACGCCGGAGTGGGGGGCGATGCTCAACGAAGCGCGCGCCGATATGGTGATCGCGCCGCACGTGGCGATCTTCCCCAGCCTGGCGATATTCATCACCGTGCTGGCCTTCAACCTGTTGGGCGACGGACTGCGCGACGCGCTGGATCCTAAGCTGAAGGGATGATGGCATCGCTAAATTGGCATACCCCTGTTTTACGAGTAAAGTTGGTGAAAATTTGACCTGTGTATATTACAGGGATGAGGAATGGATATGGCAATGATGGCTTTTGAAGAAATCCGGGCGCTTTAATAACCGCCCGGATTTTTTTATCAGCGGAACAGGTGCTCGGCGTGGAAGCGCAGGTGATCTTCCACGAAGGTGGCGATGGTGAAGTAGCTGTGATCGTACCCCGGCTGAATGCGCAGCGTCAGCGGCCAGTCGCGCTGGCGCGCCAGCTCCGCCAACCGCGCCGGCTGCAGCTGGTCGGCCAGGAACTGGTCGTCGTCGCCCTGGTCTATAAGGACCGGCATTTTTTCCGCGCCGCTGGCCAGCAGATGGCAGCTGTCGTACTGCAGCCACTGGCTTTCGTCGCTGCCCAGATAGGCGGTGAACGCCTTGCGGCCCCACGGCACCTGGCACGGGTTAACGATCGGCGCGAACGCCGATACCGAGCGGAAGCGCTGCGGATTGCGAAACGCCATCATCAGCGCGCCGTGGCCGCCCATCGAGTGGCCGAAGATCGACTGACGATCGCTGACGCTGAAGTGCTGTTCGATCAGCGCCGGCAGTTCGGCGCTGATGTAGTCGTACATGCGGAAGTGGCGATCCCACGGCGCCTGGGTGGCATTCAGGTAGAACCCGGCGCCCTGGCCCAGATCGTAGCCTTCGTCGTTCGGCACTTCGTCGCCACGCGGGCTGGTGTCCGGCATCACCAGCACCAGGCCCAGCTCGGCGGCGATGCGCTGCGCGCCGGCTTTCAACGTGAAGTTCTCGTCGTTGCAGGTCAGCCCCGACAGCCAGTACAGCACCGGCGGCGGGTTGTCATCGCGCGGCGGCGGCAGGTAGATGCTGAATGTCATGTTGCAATTCAGGCTCTGCGCCGCGTGGCGATAGCGCTGCTGCCAGCCGCCGAACATGCGGTGCTCTTCGAGAAGTTCCAATGACAACGTCATCTCTGCCTCCTGGCTTATTGGTCGAAGTGGATAACGGTGCGGATCGATTTGCCTTCGTGCATCAAATCGAACGCTTCGTTGATCTGCTCCAGCCCCATGGTATGGGTGATAAAGTCGTTCAGCGCGAATTCACCGTCCAGATAGCGCTCGACGATGCCCGGCAGCTGCGAACGGCCCTTGACGCCGCCGAACGCCGAACCGCGCCAGACGCGACCGGTGACCAGTTGGAACGGACGGGTCGAGATCTCTTCGCCCGCGCCTGCGACGCCGATGATCACCGATTCACCCCAGCCCTTGTGGCAGCACTCCAGCGCGGAACGCATCACGTTGACGTTGCCGATGCACTCGAAGGAGAAATCGACGCCGCCGTCGGTCAGCTCGACGATCACGTCCTGAATCGGCTTGTCATAGTCTTTCGGGTTGATCAGATCGGTAGCGCCCAGCTTGCGTGCCAGATCGAACTTGCTGGTGTTGATGTCGATGCCGATGATGCGGCCCGCGCCGGCCATCTGCGCGCCGATGATCGCCGACAGGCCGATGCCGCCCAGGCCGAAGATTGCCACGGTGTCGCCCGGCTGCACTTTGGCGGTGTTCATCACCGCACCCATGCCGGTGGTGACGCCACAGCCCAGCAGGCACACTTCTTCCAGCGGCGCTTCCTTGTTGATTTTCGCCAGTGAAATCTCCGGCACCACGGTGTATTCGGAGAAGGTGGAGGTGCCCATGTAGTGGAAGATCGGCTTGCCATCCTTGAAGAAGCGGGTGGTGCCGTCCGGCATCAGCCCTTTGCCCTGGGTGGCGCGGATCGCCTGGCACAGGTTGGTCTTGCCGGATTTACAGAATTTGCACTCGCCGCACTCCGGGGTGTAGAGCGGGATCACGTGATCGCCGACCGCCACGCTGGTGACGCCTTCACCGACCGCTTCCACCACGCCGCCGCCCTCGTGGCCGAGGATCGCCGGGAACACGCCTTCCGGATCTTTGCCGGACAGGGTGTAGGCGTCGGTGTGACAAACGCCGGTGGCGACGATCCGCACCAGCACTTCGCCTTTTTGCGGTGGCATCAGCTCGACTTCTTCGATCTTCAGCGGCTGGTTCGGGCCCCAGGCAACGGCGGCGCGGGTTTTGATCATCTCCATCATAGTCTCCTCAGTGGTTTTCTTTTTAAATCAGGCGATATCGACAACGTCTGATAAATCGTTGGGGGTGCTTTCATCAACAGCGGCGGTTTCCGTCTGTTCAATAATCAACTCTTTCAGCGCGCGCACGTTCGGCCCGAACGCGTCGCGGCGCCACAGCAACCAGGTGGCGGTATCGGCCACGTCCGGCGGCAGGGTGTGAACCCGGACCCGCTCATGGCCCGGCAGCAGGCTGAGCACCGAGTGCGGGATCATCGCCAGCCCGGCGCCGCTGGCGACGCAGGCCAGCATGGCGTGATAGGACTGGATCTCCATAATTTGCCCCGGCCGCGCGCCTTCGCGCTTGAACCAGGCCTCCAGCCGCAGGCGGTAGGAGCAGCTGGCGCGAAAGGCGAACAGCGTCTCGCCATTGGCGTCTTTGGCGCTGTGGATCGGCGCGTGATCGAGACAGGAGATCACCACCATATGTTCAGGATAGGCGATGCAGCCGTTCAGCTCGTCATAGGGTACCGGGCCGTCGACCAGCGCCGCGGCCAGCGTGCCGGCGCGCACCCGATCGGCGATTTCGCCGGAGGTGCCGGTGGTCAGCGACAGCGAAACCTGCGAGAAGCGCTGGTGGTAAGCCGCCAGCAGCGAGGGCAGGCGGGTAGCGGCGGTGCTCTCCATCGAGCCGAGGGCGAAGTTGCCCGCCGGTTCGCCGGCGTGGGTGATGCTCATCGCCTCGTCGCTCAGCGCCAGGATGCGGTTGGCGTAGCACAGAAAGTTATGGCCCATCGGCGACAGGCGCAGGCGCTGTTTTTCGCGGATAAACAGATCGGTGCCCAGCTCCTGTTCGAGCTGGCGCAGTCGGGTGGTCAGATTCGACGGCACGCGGTGCAGCTGCTCGGCGGCGCGGGCGACCGAGCCGGTTTCCGCTACGCAGCAGAACATGCGAAGCTGGGTCAGATCCATAATATTCTCGTTTCGTGATGAACTTGATAACTATTATTCAGTTTTTGTGAGTTTAATACTGCGGCATGATACTGGCAACTTTCTTTTAACCTTTTGGATACCGGTATGGCTTTACGTATTGCCTTGAGCGGGTTTGCCGCGCTGATCGTTGCGATGGGCATCGGCCGCTTCGCTTTCACCCCCCAGGTGCCGCTGATGATCGCGGAACATCAGTTCACCCTGACCGGTGCCGGGCTGGTGGCGGCGATCAACTATTTGGGCTACCTGTGCGGCGCCTACGACGCGATGCGCGCCACGCGCCACGTCGAGCGGCGCCTGTGGCTGGGCGTATGGGGCGCGATGGCGCTGACGCTGCTGTCGGCGCTGGCGCAGGATGAATGGACGCACGGCGCGCTGCGCTTCGTCATCGGCTGGGCCAGCGGCTGGGCGATGGTGCTGGTGGCGGCCTGGACCAATGAGCGGTTGGCGCACTACGGCCGGCCGGCGCTGAGCGCGGCGGTGTTCGCCGGGCCGGGCGCCGGCATCTTCCTCAGCGGCATGCTGGCGGTGGGCATCAACACGCTGGGGCTGACGGCGGCGCAGGCCTGGCTGGTGTATGGCGTGCCGGCGCTGGCGTTGGTGGGGGCGATTAGCGCCTTTCTGCCGCGCAGCGGCGAACTGCATCGCCCGGACGTGGCCCCGGAACCGCTGCTGCTGACGCCGGCGCTCAAACGCCTGGTGTGGAGCTACAGCCTGGCCGGGTTCGGCTACATCCTGCCGGCGACGTTCTTGTCGCAGATGGCGGCGGCGCGTTTTCCCGGCAGCCTGTTCGCGCAGTTCGTCTGGCCGGTGTTCGGCGGCGCGGCGGTGCTGGGGATCGTTATCGGCATTTTGACCCGCCATCGGCTCACTACCCAGACCCGGTTGGCGATCACGCTGTGGATACAGGCGCTGGGCGTGCTGAGCGCCGAAGTGGTGCCGGGCGTGGCCGGCCTGGCGCTCGGGGCGTTGCTGACCGGCGGCGGCTTCCTCTGCGTGGTGCAGCTCGCCCTTCAGCACGGCCGTGAACTGGCGCCGCGCCATGCGCGCTACATGGCCGGGTTGCTGACCACCGGTTATGCGATCGGCCAACTGGTCGGGCCGATGCTGTCGGCGCTGTCGACCGCCTTGACCCATCGGCTGGAGCCGGCGCTGTACGTGGCGGTGGCAGCGCTGTTGGTGGCCGGTGCGCTGGTGGTGAATACCCCGGCGCGGCGGTTGGCGCAAAAAACGGCGATGAGCTGATTAAAATCCATACAAAAAACGTGGAATCCCGCAGCCGGCCTGATTGTGCTAAATGCGAATATTTCACCTGCGGATGAAGCACAATCACTGGATAATCGCCGCGCTCTCATCTACAGTGGGGGCAAAATCTTGACCGGGTTCACGTTATCCACCACGAAAACTCTGCCGTCACGAGAGCAAGCAATTCGCCGGCCGCACGCCCTACCAGGCCGCCGGCGGGTTCCGTCCGCAGGAGAACAAATACATGACATCATTAAGTAAAGAAGCCGCGCTGGTGCATGCGGCACTGGAAGAGCGTGGTCTGGAGACGCCGCTGCGCGGGGAAGTGCTGGATCGCGAAACGCGCAAGCGCCGCATCAAAGAGCACATGACCGAAATCATGCAGCTGCTGAACCTCGATCTGTCCGATGACAGCCTGGCGGAGACGCCGCATCGCATCGCCAAAATGTATGTCGACGAGATCTTCTCCGGGCTGGACTACGCCAACTTCCCGAAAATCACCGTTATCGAGAACAAGATGAAGGTGGATGAGATGGTGACGGTGCGCGATATCACGCTGACCAGCACCTGCGAACACCACTTCGTGACCATCGACGGCAAGGCCACCGTGGCCTATATCCCGAAAGACTCGGTGATCGGCCTGTCGAAGATCAACCGCATCGTGCAGTTCTTCTCCCAGCGTCCGCAGGTGCAAGAGCGCCTGACCCAGCAGATCCTGGTGGCGTTGCAGACCCTGCTCGGCACCAATAACGTGGCGGTATCGATCGATGCGGTCCATTATTGTGTCAAGGCGCGCGGCATCCGCGACGCGACCAGCGCCACCACCACCACTTCGTTGGGGGGGCTGTTCAAGTCCAGCCAGAATACCCGCCAGGAGTTCCTGCGCGCGGTGCGCCATCACCAGGGGTGATGGCGTTGCGGGGCGACCCGCACGACGACAACAGGCGCCTGCGGGCGCCTTTTTCATGAGCGGAAGACAGCGATAAAAAATGAACAGTCATCCTCTGCCGCGCATCGCCACGCTGGACTGCGTGCGCGGCATCGCCATCCTCGGCATTTTATTGCTGAACATCAGCGCCTTCGGCTTGCCGAAGGCCGCCTACCTCAACCCGGCCTATTTGGGCATGCCGTCATCGCGCGACGCCTGGACCTGGGCGCTGCTCGATCTGTTCGCCCAGGCCAAGTTCCTGGCGATGTTCGCGCTGCTGTTCGGCGCCGGGCTGCAAATGCTGCTGCGGCGCGGCAAAAGCTGGATCCGCGCGCGGCTGTCGTGGCTGCTGCTGTTCGGCCTTGCGCACGCCATCTTCCTGTGGGACGGCGACATTCTGCTGGCCTACGGGCTGATCGGCCTGGTGTGCTGGCGCATGATCCGCGAAGCCAAAGAAACCTTCCAACTGCTGAAAACCGGCGTGGTGCTGTATTTGATCGGCGTGGCGGTGCTGCTTTTGCTCGGTTTTATCTCGCACGGTGAGCCGGGCAGCTTCTGGCAGCCGGGCGCGGCGGAGCTGCAGTACGAGAAGTTCTGGAAGCTGCAGGGCGGTTTCGAAGCCTGGCGCAGCCGTGTCGATCTGCTCTCGTCCAGCCTGCTGGCCATCGGCGCGCAGTATGGCTGGGAGCTGGCGGGGCTGATGCTGTTCGGCGCCGGGCTGATGCGCAGCGGCTGGCTGCGCGGCAGTTATTCCTCCGGTTATTATTTGCGGCAGGCGGCGTGGCTGCTGCCGCTTTCGGTGCTGATCCAGCTGCCGGCGGTGGCGCTGCAATGGCAGGTGCATTGGGACTATCGCTGGAGCGGTTTCCTGCTGCAGGTGCCGCGCGAGCTGGGCGCCCCGCTGCAGGCGATGGGCTATCTGGCGCTGTGTTACGGTTTCTGGCCCGCGCTGTCGCGCATGCGCATCGCCCACTGGCTGACCCTGGTGGGGCGCATGGCGTTGAGCAACTACCTGCTGCAAACGCTGATCTGCACCACGCTGTTTTATCGCTTTGGCCTCTATGAGCAGTTCGACCGGCTGCAGCTGTTGACGTTCGTGCCGCTGGTCTGGCTGGCCAACCTGGCGTTTTCCGCACTGTGGCTGCGTTACTTCGAACAGGGGCCGATGGAATGGCTGTGGCGCAGGCTGACGCAGCTGGCCGCCGGCGAAGCGGAACCCAAAACGCTGAAGTGAGCGGCCGCCGGCAGGTTAAAAAAATGTATGTAAACGTTTTCTTTCCTGTGACGTAATTCACGCAGAGCAACGGGCCAATCGGGGTAGGATAGCGCCACCGGCCACTACCCCGATTTCAGGATCCCGCATGCCTCCAGTTCATCCGATCACCATCCGCGACGTGGCGAAACGCGCCGGAGTCTCCGTGGCGACCGTCTCCCGCGTGCTGAACCACAGCGCTCTGACCAGCAAGGAGACGCGCGAGCAGGTGCTGCAGGCGGTGGCGGAGCTGGGCTATCGCCCCAACGCCAACGCGCAGGCGCTGGCGACCCAAAGCAGCGATACCCTGGGCGTGGTGGTGATGGACGTCTCCGATCCGTTCTTCGGCGCGCTGGTGAAAGCGGTAGACACGGTGGCGCAGAAACACCACAAATACCTGCTGATCGGCAACAGCTATCATCAGGCGGACAAAGAGCGCCACGCGATCGAAGTGCTGATTCGCCAGCGCTGTAACGCCCTGATTGTTCACGCCAAAGCCCTGAGTGACGCCGAGCTGATCGGCTTTCTGGAGCAGGTGCCGGGCATGGTGCTGATCAACCGGATTATTCCCGGCTATGAGCCGCGCTGCGTCGGGCTGGATAACATCTGCGGCGCGGAAATGGCGATGCGTCTTTTGCTGTCGCAGGGCCATCGGCGCATCGGCTATCTGGGCTCCAATCACCCGATCGAAGACGGGCCGCTGCGCCAGCAGGGTTATGCGCAGGCGATGGCCGCCGCCGGGCTGGCCACGCCCGACAACTGGCGCGCCTACGGTTCGCCGGATCTGCAGGGCGGCGAGGCGGCGATGGTGGAGCTGCTGGGGCGTAACCTGCAGCTGAGCGCGGTGTTCGCCTACAACGACGCCATGGCCGCCGGCGCCATGGCGGTGCTGAAAGAAAACGGTATCACGGTGCCGCAGCATTTCTCGCTGATCGGCTTCGACGACATCCCCATCGCGCGTTACACCAGCCCCAAGCTTACCACGGTGCGCTACCCGATCGTCTCGATGGCCACGCTGGCCACCGAGCTGGCGTTGCAGGGCGCGGCAGGCCTGACGGAGCCGCAGGCCGCTCATCTGTTCATGCCGACGCTGGTGCGGCGCCATTCTGTCGCCCCCTGGCAAAGTGAGGCGACGGTCACTCTCTGACGATTTAATCTTGTGTAACCGTTTTCAATCTGTGAGAAAATTCACAGAATATTAACATCACGCCGTCTATGCTCTAGGCGTTTTCCGGCGCAAAGGCCCTTGCCGCTGCAACCTTTATCTCGCGCTGACACAGCATTTCTCGGAAATAACAAAATCCACGGACGGCAGGTGTTGAGTGGAAATCGCCTGGCCTGGGGTGTGCGCACTGCCGGTGACCATTGGCTCAAAGACGAGTAATACCCTACACAGAACCGGAGACTGACAATGAATAAGAAGGTTTTCACCCTGGCCGCCATGGCCGCAGCCATGATGTTTGGCGCCGCAGCCCATGCTGACACCCGTATTGGCGTCACGATTTACAAATACGACGACAACTTCATGTCGGTGGTGCGCAAGGCGATCGAGAAGGACGCCAAGGCTTCACCGGACGTCACCCTGCTGATGAATGACTCGCAGAACGACCAGTCCAAGCAGAACGATCAGATCGACGTGCTGCTGGCCAAGGGCGTGAAAGCGCTGGCGATCAACCTGGTCGACCCGGCCGCGGCGCCGGTGGTTATCGATAAGGCGCGCGCAAACGATATCCCGGTGGTGTTCTACAACAAAGAGCCTTCCCGCAAGGCGTTGGACAGCTATGAGAAGGCGTATTACGTCGGCACCGACTCCAAAGAATCCGGCGTGATCCAGGGCGAGCTGATCGCCAAACACTGGCAAGCCAACCCGGCCTGGGATCTGAACAAAGACGGCCAGATCCAGTTCGTGCTGCTGAAAGGCGAGCCGGGCCACCCGGATGCTGAAGCGCGCACCACCTACGTGGTGAAAACGCTGAACGAGAAAGGCATCAAGACCCAGCAGCTGCAGATGGATACCGCGATGTGGGATACCGCGCAGGCGAAAGACAAGATGGACGCCTGGCTCTCCGGCCCGAACGCCAACAAGATTGAAGTGGTGATCGCCAACAACGACGCCATGGCGATGGGCGCGGTGGAAGCGCTGAAGGCGCATAACAAGACCACTATCCCGGTGTTTGGCGTCGATGCGTTGCCTGAGGCGCTGGCGCTGGTGAAATCCGGGGCGATGGCGGGCACGGTGCTGAACGACGCCGACAACCAGGCGAAAGCCACCTTCGAGCTGGCGAAGAACCTGGCGGCGGGCAAACCGGCCACCGAAGGCACCCAATATAAAATCGAAAATAAAGTCGTGCGTATTCCTTACGTCGGCGTAGATAAAGACAACCTGTCTCAGTTTGTTAAATAAGAATTGAGATCCCGCTAAGACCCCGCCTGCGGCGCCAACACCAGGAATACCGCCGGCGGGGATGTTTACGACTGCAAGACAGTTAAGCCAGGTGTATTTATGGCCGATAGCTCACGCGAATTTCTGCTGGAAATGACGGATATCTGTAAGTCATTTCCCGGCGTCAAAGCCTTGGACAATGTCAATTTACGCGTCCGCCCGCACTCGATTCACGCCCTGATGGGGGAGAACGGCGCGGGGAAATCGACCTTGTTGAAATGTCTGTTCGGCATTTATAAAAAAGACAGCGGCAGCATTGTGTTTCAGGGCCGGGAGATCGATTTCAAGAGTTCGAAGGAGGCGCTGGAGCACGGCGTTTCCATGGTGCACCAGGAGCTGAACCTGGTGCTGCAGCGCACCGTGATGGACAACATGTGGCTGGGGCGCTACCCGACCAAAGGCCTGTTCGTCGATCAGGAAAAAATGCTCAAAGACACCCAGGCGATCTTCGACGAGCTGGATATCGACATCAACCCGCGCGAAAAGGTGGGCAACCTGTCGGTGTCGCAGATGCAGATGATCGAGATCGCCAAGGCATTTTCCTACGACGCCAAAATCGTCATCATGGATGAGCCGACCTCCTCGCTGACGGAAAAAGAGGTCAATCACCTGTTCACCATTATCCGCAAGCTGAAAGAGCGCGGCTGCGGCATCGTTTATATCTCGCACAAGATGGAAGAGATCTTCCAGCTGTGCGACGAGATAACGGTGCTGCGCGACGGCCAGTGGATCGCCACCCAACCGTTGGAAGGGCTGGATATGGACAAGATCATCGCCATGATGGTCGGCCGCTCGCTCAGCCAGCGCTTCCCCGACAGGCAGAACACGCCGGGTGAGGTGATCCTCGAGGTGAAAAACCTGACGTCGCTGCGCCAGCCCTCGATCCGCGATGTGTCCTTCGATCTGCATCAAGGCGAGATCCTCGGCATCGCTGGGCTGGTGGGCGCCAAGCGCACCGATATCGTCGAGACGCTGTTCGGCATTCGCGAAAAGGTGGCGGGCACCATCAAGCTGCACGGCAAAGCGATCGATAACCACAGCGCCAACGAAGCGATCAACCACGGTTTTGCGCTGGTGACCGAAGAGCGCCGATCCACCGGGATTTACGCCTACCTCGACGTGGGCTTCAACTCGCTGATCTCCAATATCCGCAATTATAAAAACAAGCTCGGCCTGCTGGATAACGCGCGGATGAAGAGCGACACCCAGTGGGTGATCGACGCCATGCGGGTGAAAACGCCGGGGCATCACACCCATATCGGCTCGCTGTCCGGCGGCAATCAGCAGAAGGTGATCATCGGCCGCTGGCTGCTGACGCAGCCGGAGATCCTGATGCTGGATGAACCGACGCGTGGCATCGACGTGGGCGCCAAGTTCGAGATTTATCAGCTGATGACCGAACTGGCGAAGAAGGGCAAGGGGATCATTATCGTCTCGTCCGAAATGCCGGAGCTTTTGGGGATCACCGACCGTATTTTGGTGATGAGCAATGGTCAGGTTGCGGGCATCGTTAACACCAAACAGACCTCGCAAAATGAAATCTTACGTCTCGCCTCCCTGCACCTTTAAGGATCGGAATTATGAACGCGCTAAATAAAAAAACCTTATTTACCTATTTCAAGGAAGGCGGCATTTACGTGGTGTTGCTGGTGCTGTTGGCCATCATCATCATTCAGGATCCGACTTTCCTCAGCCTGATGAACCTGAGCAACATCCTGACGCAGTCTTCGGTGCGCATCATCATCGCGCTGGGCGTGGCGGGGCTGATCGTGACCCAGGGCACCGACCTGTCCGCCGGGCGGCAGGTGGGGCTGGCGGCGGTAGTGGCGGCCACGCTGCTGCAGTCGATGGATAACGTCAACAAGGTGTTCCCGCACATGGAAACCTGGTCGATTCCTCTGGTTATCCTGCTGGTGTGTGCGGTCGGCGCGGTGATCGGCCTGGTTAACGGCCTGATTATCGCCTATCTCAACGTGACACCGTTCATCACCACCCTGGGCACCATGATCATCGTCTACGGTATCAACTCGCTGTATTACGATTCGGTCGGCGCTTCGCCGGTGGCGGGCTTCGATCCGAAGTTCTCCACCTTTGCCCAGGGCTTCTTGCGCTTCGGCGACTTTAAGCTGTCGTACATTACCTTCTATGCGCTGATCGCCATCATATTCGTCTGGATCCTGTGGACCAAGACCCGCTTCGGCAAGAACATTTTCGCCATCGGCGGCAACCCGGAAGCGGCCAAGGTGTCCGGGGTCAACGTGCCGTTGAACCTGATCATGATCTATGCGCTGTCTGGCGTGTTCTACGCCTTCGGCGGCCTGCTGGAAGCGGGGCGCATCGGCAGCGCCACCAATAACCTCGGCTTTATGTACGAGCTGGACGCCATCGCCGCCTGCGTGGTGGGTGGCGTCTCCTTCGCCGGCGGAGTGGGTACGGTGTGGGGCGTGGTGACCGGGGTGATCATCTTTACCGTCATCAACTACGGCCTGACCTATATCGGCATCAACCCGTACTGGCAGTACATCATCAAGGGCAGCATCATCATCTTCGCCGTGGCGCTGGACTCGTTGAAATACGCCAAGAAGAAGTAGATTTACCGCAGTACAGACGACAAAGGCCGGCAAAATATGCCGGCCTTTCTTTTTTTGGCGTTTGCCGTGTCAGGGCTGTTTGGCTTTCTGCTTCTCTTCTTTCAGCTTGTGCTCCAGCTCGACCAGCTGTTCCGGCGAAACGGCGGGATAGCCCTGGGCGTCTTCCGGCACGGTGTGCATGGCGGAGATCGGGATCAGCGGGCCGAGGAAGCGCGGTTCGCGCTTGAGGATATAGAGATCGGTCAGCGCGCCCAGGCGGGCGAAGATCTCGCGGGCGCGCACCGTCATCATGTCTTTCGGCGACGGCACCGCGTAGCACTGCGCCTGAATGCCCATGTGCAGGGCGATGAACAGCGCGCGCTCGCAGTGGAAGCGCTGGGTGATGATAATGAAATCGTTGGTGTCGAACACCTTGCGGGTGCGCACGATGGAGTCCAGGGTGCGGAAGCCGGCGTAGTCCAGCACGATATCGCTCGGCGCCACGCCGGCGGCGATCAGATCGCGGCGCATGGTCATCGGCTCATTATAGCTTTGCTGGGCGTTGTCGCCGCTCAGCAGCAGGTATTTCACCTTGCCGCTGTTATAGGCGTTGATCGCCCCCTGAATGCGGTAACGGTAGTACTGGTTGATCACCCCGGTGCGGTAATACTTGGCGGTGCCGAGCACCACGCCGACCTGGCGGTGCGGCAAAGCCTGCAGTTCGTCGTAGACGTAAGGCGCGGTTTTCCAGCTGATCCAGCGATCGAGCGCAATAGCCGAACCCATCAACACCGCAATGAAGATGAACAGGCTGATGATCAGGCGTTTCCACATGTTGTTGCCTTACGCGCGCCGGGCTGAAAAAGATGGATCAAGGCTACTTTACCTGACCGACCTACGCAAGACGCGAACCGCCTGAAGCACGCGCGCCGCCGCATTTTTCGGCGTTTTTGCCGCACAAAAAAGCCCGGCGGAGCCGGGCTGGGTCATTTCAGCGCGCCATTCAGAACGAGGTGCGCTTGTAGCTGCGGTACTGCGGCCGCCAGAAGTTGTGTTCGATGGCTTTCGACAGCGCGTCTTCGGAGGTGACGATCGCCACGCCCTGCAGCTGCGCGGCTTTACCCACTTCCATGGCGATGCACTTCGACACGCCCTGAATATCGTCGATATTCGGCAGCAGCGCGCCGTGGCCGTCGGTGGCCAGCGGCGAGCAGTCCGCCAGCGCGCGGCTGGCGGCCATCAGCATGGCGTCGGTGACGCGGGTGGCGCCGGAGGCCAGCACGCCGAGGCCGATCCCGGGGAAGATATAGGAGTTGTTGCACTGGGCGATCGGGTACAGCTGATCTTTATAGCTCACCGGCGCGAACGGGCTGCCGGTCGCCACCAGGGCGGCGCCGTCGGTCCAGTTGATGATGTCTTCCGGACGGGCTTCCACGCGCGAGGTCGGGTTGGACAGCGGCATCACGATAGGGCGTTCACAGTGCTTGTGCATCTCGCGGATCAGCTCTTCGGTAAACAGCCCCGGCTGGCCGGACACGCCGATCAGAATGGTCGGCTTGGCGTTGCGCACCACGTCCAGCAGCGAGATGGCGTCGCTGGCGGTTTCCCAGCCGGCCAGGTTGTCGCTCTTCTGCACCAGCTTGCTCTGGAAGTCGAGCAGGTTCGGCAGTTTGTCGGTCAGCAGGCCGAAGCGGTCGACCATGAACACGCGGGCGCGCGCTTCGTCTTCGCTCAACCCTTCGGACTTCATCTGCGCGATGATCTGCTCGGCGATGCCGCAGCCGGCGGAACCGGCGCCGAGGAAGGTGACGGTCTGATCGCGCAGCTGGCTGCCGGCGGCGCGGCTGGCGGCGATCAGGCTGCCGAGGGTCACCGCGGCGGTGCCCTGGATGTCATCGTTGAAGCAGCAGATCTCATCGCGGTAGCGATTCAACAGCGGGGTGGCGTTGTTCTGCGCGAAGTCTTCGAACTGCAGCAGCACGTTCGGCCAGCGGCGTTTGACCGCCTGAATAAACTCTTCGACGAAGGCGTGGTACTCCTCGCCGGAGATGCGCGGATGGCGCCAGCCCATGTACAGCGGATCGTTGAGGCGCTGCGGGTTGTTGGTGCCGACGTCCAACACTACCGGCAGGGTATAGGCCGGGCTGATGCCGCCGCAGGCGGTGTACAGCGACAGTTTGCCGATCGGAATGCCCATGCCGCCGATGCCCTGGTCGCCCAGGCCGAGAATGCGCTCGCCGTCGGTGACCACGATCACCTTGACGTTCTGCTTGGTGGCGTTTTGCAGCATGTCATCGATGCGATCGCGGTTCGGGTAGGAGATGAACAGCCCGCGCGCGCGGCGATAGATATCGGAGAAGTGCTCGCAGGCCTCGCCGACGGTCGGGGTGTAGATGATCGGCATCATCTCGCTCAGGTGCGAGTCCAGCAGGCGGTAGAACAGGGTTTCGTTGGTGTCCTGGATGTTGCGCAGGTAGATGTGCTTGTCGTTATCGTTTTTGAAATCCTGATACTGACGGTAGGCGCGTTCCACCTGTTCTTCGATGGTTTCCACCGCTTCCGGCAGCAGGCCGTGCAGGTTGAAGTGGCTACGTTCTTCCTCGGTGAAAGCGCTGCCTTTGTTCAGCAGCGGAAATTCCAGCAGAATCGGGCCGGCGTAAGGGATGTAGAGCGGGCGTTTGCTTTCGTATTCTAGTTCCATCAGTTTTACTCTTCACGTATCAGATAACTTTATTGCCGACGATCCTAAAAGATAAAGAGCAGATGTACAGCATTTGTTGCCCGATGATGAACCAGGTTGGCGTAATTATCGACAATCAAATGATTTTTTAACTAAAGAAAGTGTCTCTGGCGGCGTCGGGGCATTGTATTTGGTGGGCGGGGCTGTTAGCGACGGAACCGGATGGCTCCGCCGTTGAGCGCTTAGAACGCGGCGCGGCTGACGTTTTGGCAGCCCAGCGCCGCCAGGGTGACGCGGGTGGCGTCCCACTGACTGATGATCGCCTCCTGCGGTTCGGCCAGCACGGCGCGGCGGATGTTCAGGCAGTCGCCGCCGGAGAGGTTCAGCAGGATCAGCGCGGCCTGCAGCGGCGGCAGGCTCGGGTTGAAGGCGGCGTTTTCCGCATAGCGGCCGGCGTAGATGGTGCCGTCCGCCGTTTCCAGCGCCACGCCGCTGTGGGCGTTGCTGTACGGCGCGTGGCTTCGGTTGGCTGCCGCCAGCGCCGCCTGTGCCAGCGCATCGTTCAGCGCCAGCTGATGGCCATGATCGACCTCGTCCATCAGCAGCGAGGCGACATCCAGATCTTTCGGGCCGAAGGCGTCCGGCAGATAGTCCGCCAGCGTGGCCGGCGCGCGGCCCGGCAGACGGATCTGCAGCTCGCCGCCGCTGTTCAGTTCATTCATAAACTGGCGGCAATGGCCGCACGGCGTGTAGTTGACGGTGACCGAGGCCAGCGCTTTTTCGCCGCGCAGCCAGGCGTGCGTTACCGCACTCTGTTCCGCATGCACGGATTGCTGCAGCGGCGCGCCGCTGAATTCCATATTGGCGCCGAAATAGAGGTTGCCGCTTTGCCCGCGCGCGATGGCGCCGACGTGGAAGTGCGATATCGGGGTTAACGAGCAGGCCGCCGCCAGCGGCAGCAGCGCGAATGCCAGCGCATCATCGTCCAGCCCGCAGCCTGTGCGGATCGCCGCCGCTTGCTCGGCCGTGAACATCGCTGGAAAGTCAGGCGCGTCCAGATAGGGCTGCAGGGCGGATTGCAGTGTCGCGGGCAGGGCGCTGAACGCGGTGTGAAAACGCGGGTGCATAGAAAGTCTCTCTACAGGTTAACGGGATAACATTCTAGGCAGGCCAGAGACATTAAAGTGTGATTAATGTCTCTTAATTGATGAAATTAGTGCAATGAGATACATAAATGCGAGATGTATCGCAAGTTTTACCCTGTTCAACTGAACAGGTGCAGCAGCACCGGGAACAGGAACGGTGCCAGCAGCGAGGTGATGATGCCGCAGATCACCAGCGCCAGCGAGCCGAAAGCGCCTTCCTGGTAGTCCATCTCCGCGCAGCGTGCGGTGCCCAGCGCGTGGGACGCGGTGCCCATCGCCAGGCCGCGCGCCGAGTGGGGGGTGATTTTCAACAGGTTGAACAGCGTATGGCCGAACACGGCGCCGAGGATACCGACGAAAATGACGCAGACCGCGCTGATCGCCGGAATGCCGCCGAGCGAGTCCGCGACGGCCATGGCGATCGGCGTAGTGACCGATTTCGGCAGGATAGAGGCGGCGATTTCCGGCGTGGCGCCCAGCCACAGGGCGATGGCGCCGCCGCTGATCATGGCGGTCAGGCTGCCGATGAAGCACACCGCGATAATCGATTTCCAGCGCGCGCGGATCTGGTGCAACTGCTCATACAGCGGGAAGGCCAGCGCGACGACCGCCGGCTGCAGCAGATCGTTGAGGATTTTGCTGCCCAGGAAGTAACGCTCATAGGGGATGCCGGTGAGCAGCAGCAGCGGGATGATCACCGCCATGGAAACCAGCAGCGGGTTGAGCAGCGGCATATTCAGCTTGCGCGCCAGCCAGCGCGCGGCGAAATAGACCGCCAGCGTCAGCGGCAGCGACCACCAGATTTCATGGATCATGAGTTACCCTCCGTGTCGTCGGGTTTGCCGGCGATGCGGCGCTCGCGATGAAAATAATGTGAGGTATAGCCGACCACCACCAGCACCATCAGCGTACTGATCAGGCAAGAGATAACCAGCGGGCCCAGATGCGCGACGATCTGGTCGTAGTATTTCATCACCCCGACGCCGATCGGCACGAACAGCAGCACCATGTAGCGGATCAGCAGATGGCAGCCGGGTTTAACCCATTTGGCCGGCATAATCTGGGTAGAGAGCAGGGCGAACAGCAGCAGCATGCCGAGAATGCTGCCGGGAATGGCGAACGGCAGCAGCGCCGCCAGCGCGTTGCCAACGAACAGACAAAGGTAGATGAGGAGCAGAGCCCTCAGGTATTTCCAGCATAGTGTGAGCACGTTGGCCATTGTCTTTTCCCGTTTAACCGATGCATTCATCATACAATTAAACTGTGAGCCATGCCACAGATCGCGCCATGAATTCTCGCTATGGGCGCCATGCCCGATCGGCGGGTTGACAGCCCGGAATGGCCGCTACGCGCGGATTCAGCGCGCGTCTTCGGCGGTTGCCGCAGCCTGTTCTGCCAGCCGATGGCCAAGGAAGAAAAACAGCAGGCTAAGCAGCGCGCAAACGATCAACATCACGAACATCAACGGCGGCGCGGCATAGCTGAGCAGCATACCGCTCAGAACCGGGTTGATGGCGCCGCCCAGCGCGCTGAGGTTTTGCACGCCATAGTAGCTGCCTTTCAGATGCGGCGGCGCGATAAAGTCGATGAACATGTATTCCACCGGAATGACGATGATTTCGCCGAGGGTAAACACCGCCATCGCCACCATCCACAGCCAGACCGCCTGGCCGGCCATCATGAAACCGAGCAGCCCGACGATGAAAAACAGCGTGCCCAGCACCAGCCAGCGCAGCATGTTTTCCTGGCGCATGCCGCGGCTGAGCAAGTATTGCAGGGCGATAACGATGCCGGCGTTGACGATCATTACCAGCCCGATGATCTTGTAGGCGAACTCGGCGCTGGAGACGGTGATCAGGTACTGCGACAGATAGCCGGTGAACTGACCGAACACCACGGCGCCCAGGGTGCTGCCGAGAGTGAAGTAGATAAGCCGCCGATCGCTGCGCAGGATAGTCACCGTCTGGCGGAAGTTGGGGAGCGCCGCCGGTGCGGCGGCGGTTGGCGCCGGGCGCTGTTCCCGGCCGCGCAAGCGCAGGCTCAGCGCCGCCACCGTCGCCAGCGCCAACCCGCCCGACAGATAAAACGGCAGCAGCGGGCTAAGCCCGGCCACCAGCACGCCGAGCGCAGAGCCGATCGCCCAGCCGACGTTGACTAACGTGTAGTTGATAGAGAAAGCCTTGATGCGCTGCTCGACCGGCAGCCAGTCGGCGAAGCAGGCCTTGATGGTGATACTCAGCACCGAATAGCAGGTATGCAGGATCGCCAGCACCACGATGACGCCGCCGGGGCGCGGGATCCAGGGAATGGCGAAGAAGCTCAGCGCAAACAAGACAATCGACAGCAGGATCAGGCGGTTTTTGCTGAATTTGTCCACCAGATAGCCGCCGTACAGGCTGGCAAGGATGCCGAGGGTCAGGCTGACGCCCAGGATCACGCCCACGCTCTTCGGCAGCAGATGGAAATGCTCGGTGAGGTAGATGGTGATGAACGGCAGCGTCACGCCGCGGCCGATGGTCAACACCAGCGAACTGGCCAGCAGTACGTTGATCAGCGAGGGGAATCCCTTCATTCGAAGCCTGTTTATGCATACAGTTATGGGCGATGCAGATAACATAGCGTATTTTGGCGAGGACGGAAGGGGAAAGCCGATAATTAGGTTAAAAACAGAGGCTGCGTCGCCAGCCTCGTCAAAAACAGCACTATTTACCGTGTTCGGCCTGCAGCGTGGCGAACCACGGCTGGACGAAATCGCTGCTGCTGCCCCAGCCGGGGATGATCTTCGCCAGCCCGGCGACGTTGACCGGCCCCGGCTGCGCCAGCAGCAGCGCTTGCGGAATGACCGTCGCTTTGAACTGATAGCTGTCCGGCGTGCTTTCCCCGGCGATCTTGTTGGCCACCAGGCGCAGGTTGACTGCGCCGATAAGCTTTGGATCCACCGCCACGCTGACCTGCCACGGGCTGCCGGCTTCGCGCATCAGCTGCAAGTCCTGGTTGGAGATATCGATGCTGTACAGCTTGATTTCGGTGCGGCCGTTCTCTTTCAGCGCCTTGTAAGCGCCCTGGGTGAAGGCATCCCAGGTGCCCCAGATGGCGTCAATCTTGCCTTTCGGGTATTTCGCCAGCACCGCGCCTACCTTGTTGGCGGTATCGCCCTGCACGTCGGAGGAGACCGCGCCGATCGATTCCAGCTCGTGAATGCCCGGATGCTGTTTCAGCAGCTGCTGATAGGCGGCCTGGCGGCGTTCCATCGGCGGGAAGCCGGCCACCCAGAGTTTGATGATGTTGGCCTGGCCGTTGAAATCCTTCACCAGCTGGCCGAAGGAGGCGTTGGCTAGCGAAGCGTCGTCCTGCTGCGAGACGGTGACGCCGGGAACGCTGCCGCTGACGTCGGTATCGAAAGCCGCGACGGCGATGCCGGCCGCCGCGATGCGTTTGACCAGCTCGGTGGAATAGGGGGCTCGCCCCTGCGAGAGAATGATGCCGTCATATTTCTGGCTGATAGCCTGGTTGACGAAGTCCTGGAAGCGCGCGTCGTCGCCATTGCTGAGGAAAGTGTCCACCTTGAAGCCAAGCTTGCGCCCTTCCTGAATGGCGCCCGCCAAGAATTGCGTGGTGTTGTCGTCGGAGCCGAGGTTGCGGATCACCGCGATGCGCACCGGCCCCTGATGCTGAGCGATGGCGGCAGGCACGGCGGCGGTTTCCGCCGCCTGCAGCGGCAGGGCGGCCAGCAGACTGAGGGCGAGCAGTGAAGTCTTGAGGTTTTTCATTATTATAGGCTCCAAAAAAGCGGGTAAAGGGTCCCGGTGAAAGTCTGTTATAGCAGTCTTTCTGTCTGGACGTCCATTTGTTGTTGCTGAGCATCATAGCGGGATACGACGGGCGAGGGAATCAGAGCGGTTATGACGTTTTCTTACTGTTTATAACCTTGGGTTTGAGGCATTAAAAAGGGCCGAGCAAGCTCGACCCTTGATGTAACGCGCTGGTGCGGTTACTTGACCTGCATGCCTGGCTGCGCGCCGCTGTCCGGGCTCAGCAGGAAGATCTCTTTCCCGCCGGGGCCTGCCGCCATCACCATGCCTTCCGAAACGCCGAAACGCATTTTGCGCGGCGCCAGGTTGGCGACCATGATGGTCAGGCGGCCTTCCAGCGCTTTAGGATCCGGGTAAGCGGAGCGAATGCCGGAGAAGATCTGGCGCGATTCGCCGCCCAGATCCAGCTGCAGTTTCAGCAGTTTGTCGGAGCCTTCGACAAAGTCGGCGCTCTTGATCAGGGCGATGCGCATGTCCACCTTGGCGAAGTCGTCGAAGGTGATGGTTTCCTGAATAGGATCATCGGCCAATGGGCCGGTCACCGGCTTGGCGGCGGCCATGTCTTCCTTCGAGGCGTTGACCATCTCGCTGACCTTGTCCAGATCGATGCGGTTGAACAGCGCTTTGAAGGCGTTCACCTGATGGCCCAGCAGCGGCTGCGGGATTGCGTCCCAGCTGAGCTCGGCGTTGAGGAACGCTTCGGCGCGCTCGGTCAGCGAAGGTAGCACCGGCTTCAGGTAAGTCATCAGCACGCGGAACAGGTTGATGCCCATCGAGCAGATGGCCTGCAGATCGGCGTCGCGGCCTTCTTCCTTCGCCACCACCCAAGGTGCCTGCTCATCTACGTAACGGTTGGCCAGATCGGCCAGCGCCATGATTTCGCGGATCGCGCGGCTGAACTCGCGGCCGGCGTAAGCTTCGGCAATGCTCTGCGCCGCGTCAACGAAGGTCTGGTACAGCGCCGGATCGGCCAGGCTGTCGGCCAGCTTGCCGCCGAAGCGCTTGTTGATAAAGCCGGCGTTGCGCGACGCCAGGTTCACCACCTTGTTGACGATATCGGCGTTTACGCGCTGCACGAAGTCTTCCAGATTGAGATCGATGTCATCAATGCGCGAAGAGAGCTTGGCGGCGTAGTAATAGCGCAGGCAGTCGGCGTCCAGATGCTGCAGGTAGGTGCCGGCCTTGATGAAGGTGCCGCGCGACTTGGACATTTTGGCGCCGTTCACCGTCACGTAGCCGTGCACGAACAGGTTGGTCGGTTTGCGGAAGTTGCTGCCTTCCAGCATTGCCGGCCAGAACAGGCTGTGGAAGTAGACGATGTCCTTGCCGATAAAGTGATACAGCTCGGTGGTGGAGTCTTTGCGCCAGAACTCGTCGAAGTCCAGATCGCCGCGCTTGTCGCACAGGTTCTTGAAGGAGCCCATGTAGCCGATCGGCGCGTCCAGCCAGACGTAGAAGTATTTGCCCGGCGCATCCGGGATCTCGAAGCCGAAGTAAGGCGCATCGCGGGAGATGTCCCACTGCTGCAGGCCGGATTCGAACCACTCCTGCATTTTGTTCGCCACCTGCTCTTGCAGCGCGCCGGAGCGCGTCCACGCCTGCAGCATTTCGCTGAAGGCCGGCAGGTCGAAGAAGAAGTGCTCGGAGTCGCGCATCACCGGCGTCGCGCCGGAAACCACGGACTTCGGATCGATCAGCTCCGTCGGGCTGTAGGTGGCGCCGCACACTTCACAGTTGTCGCCGTACTGATCCGGCGATTTGCATTTCGGGCAGGTGCCTTTCACGAAACGGTCCGGCAGGAACATGCCTTTCTCCGGATCGTACAGCTGAGAAATGGTGCGGTTCTTGATAAAACCGTTTTCTTTCAGGCGGCTGTAAATCAGGGTGGACAGCTCGCGGTTTTCATCGCTATGGGTCGAATGGTAGTTGTCATAGCTGATGCCAAAGCCGGCGAAATCCTGTTGGTGCTCCTGGCTCATCTCCGCGATCATTTCTTCCGGTTTCACGCCCAGCTGCTGCGCTTTCAGCATGATCGGCGTGCCGTGCGCGTCGTCCGCGCAGATGAAATGCACTTCGTGGCCGCGCATTCGTTGGTAACGCACCCAGATATCCGCCTGGATGTGCTCGAGCATGTGGCCGAGATGGATGGAACCATTTGCGTACGGTAGCGCGCACGTCACCAATAATTTTTTCGCGACTTGAGCCATAGTGAGAACTTGCTTTCTGTAATGAATAAAAGGGCCTTCGATGTTAACCGATCGCGCCCTTCGCTGCTAGGGCGGTTTCTTGCAGGTTATATGCGTCAGCGGCAGCGCAGTTCTGATATGCTTAGCCGGAAGCTACCCATTCAAAATCAAGGAGCCGGGATGAACGCAAAATCCCCTGAGCAGACCAACCCCGAAGTTCTGCGCGCCCTGGTGACCGGTGTACTGGCCGCCTTTGAACACCCGACGTTGAAAAACAACCTGACCGCATTGAAGGCCATTCATCACTGCGCGTTGCTGGACGATGTGCTGCATATCGAACTGACGATGCCGTTTGCCTGGCAGAGCGGTTTTGAGGCGCTGCAGGCGAGCGTCGGCCCCGAATTGCTGCGCGTGACCGGCGCTTCCGCCATCGACTGGAAGCTGAAACACGACATCACGACGCTGAAACGCGCCAACGGCCAGGCCGGCATCAAAGGCGTGCGCAACATCGTCGCCGTCAGTTCCGGCAAAGGCGGGGTGGGTAAATCCAGCACCGCCGTCAACCTGGCGCTGGCGCTGGCCGCCGAGGGTGCCAAGGTCGGCATTCTGGACGCCGACATTTACGGCCCGTCGATCCCCAACATGCTGGGCACCGAACATGAGCGGCCGACTTCGCCGGACGGTCAGCACATGGCGCCAATCATGGCGCACGGCCTGGCGACCAACTCCATCGGCTATCTGGTGACCGACGACAACGCCATGGTGTGGCGCGGCCCGATGGCCAGCAAGGCGCTGATGCAGCTGCTGCAGGATACGCTGTGGCCGGATCTGGATTATCTGGTGCTGGATATGCCGCCGGGCACCGGCGACATCCAGCTGACGCTGTCGCAGAACATTCCGGTAACCGGCGCGCTGGTGGTCACTACGCCGCAGGATATCGCCTTGCTGGATGCCGCCAAGGGCATCGTGATGTTCGAGAAAGTGCATGTGCCGGTGCTGGGCATCGTGGAGAACATGAGCGTGCATATCTGCAGCAACTGCGGCCACCATGAGCCGATCTTCGGCACCGGCGGCGCCGAGAAGCTGGTGCAGAAATACCACAGCCGCCTGCTGGGGCAGATGCCGCTGCATATTTCGCTGCGCGAAGACCTGGATCGCGGTACGCCGACGGTGATCAGCCGCCCGGACAGCGAATTCGCCGAGATGTATCGTCAACTGGCCGGCCGCGTGGCCGCGCAGATGTATTGGCAGGGCGAGGCGATCCCGACGGAGATCGCGTTCCGCGCGCTGTAATCTGCCTATCGCAATGCAAGAACCCGGCTCAAGCGCCGGGTTTTTTTATGGGATGCGGGTGGGGTTGTGCAAATCTGCCCGGGTATAAGGGCGTTCGATCTGCGCCAGCGTTTTGGCGATATGCTCCAGCAATCCCTGGGTGGGGGCCGGCTGCCGCTGCCCCATCAGCGCCAAGGGCAAGGCCAGCGCGATGGCGAAGTGCGGCCAGGAGAGATGCGGGCGCGCTTTGTTCCGCTGCAACCGCAGGAACAGTGCGCTGGCCAGGTAGCCTAAAATCAGCCCGCTGATCACCTCTGATACCGAATGCACGCGAATTTCCAGCCGCGACACGCCGATGGCGAAAGGCAATATCCATCCGGTCAGCAAAGCGATGCTGCGTATCGGGTGGGAAAAGCGGCCGGTCAACGTCCAGAGCAGTGGCGGCCAGATGCTGGCCGCGAGAGCTGAATGGCCGCTGAATCCGGTGAAATCATAGCGCTCGCTGCCGATGCCCCAGCCCATAAAGGCCAGTTTGGACAGGCAGACCACCCCGCCGGTGAATCCGAAGATCAGCGCCCACTGCCAACCCGCCGCGCGGGTGGCGGGAGACATGAGCAGCAATAAAAACAGAATCAGCGCGCAGGGCAGCAACAACATGCTGTCGCCGAAAAAAGTCAGAAAATACCAATCCAGCACATCAATCTCCGATGAAAGGGGGCGGGGAGCAAAAGTCAGCGCCGGGGAGTGTAACCCGTTACGGCGCGTTGCCCTAGCCGCGAGATTCTTAAAATGCCGCGTGCCCGTGGCGTGGCAGCCCGAATTCGCTCGCCGCCGCGCAATATACAGTGGCGCAATCCCCGGCGACTCCCTATAATTGTCGCGTTTTAGTTCCCCCCCTTCACAATACGAAATCAGGTCTTTAATTTTATGACTGACAATCCGCATCAGTGCGTCATTATTGGTATAGCTGGCGCATCTGCCTCCGGAAAAAGCCTTATCGCCAGCACGTTGTACCGCGAACTCCGCGAGCAGGTCGGCGATGAGCACATCGGCGTTATTCCAGAAGACAGTTACTATAAAGACCAGACTCACCTGACCATGGAAGAACGGGTCAAAACCAACTATGACCACCCGAGCGCCATGGATCACAATCTGCTGTTCCAGCATCTGCAGATGCTGAAGGCCGGCAAGGCGATCGAACTGCCGCTGTACAGCTACACCGAACACACGCGCAAGAAAGAAACCGTCCATCTCGAACCTAAAAAAGTGATTATTCTGGAAGGGATCTTGCTGCTGACGGATATCCGCCTGCGCCAGGAGATGAACTTCTCGATCTTCGTCGACACGCCGCTGGATATCTGCCTGATGCGCCGCATGAAGCGCGACGTCAACGAGCGCGGCCGCTCGATGGATTCGGTGATGGCGCAATACCAGAAAACCGTGCGCCCGATGTTCCTGCAGTTTATCGAACCTTCCAAACAATACGCCGATATCATCGTCCCGCGCGGCGGCAAAAACCGCATCGCGATCGATATTCTGAAAGCCAAAATCAGCCAATTCTTTGAATAATGCCGCTTACATGGCCGGAAATGCGCATTTCCGGCCGGCGGCCAACTATTTGCACCCCGGCGTAGACCTTTCGCCCGTTGTGTGGCAATTTTTGTTTAGTTACGCGTTTTGATGGAGAAGAAAGACATGAGACTGTGCGACCGCGATATAGAAGCCTGGCTGGATAGCGAGAAACTGGTGATTTCCCCGCGCCCGCCGCTCGAACGCATCAACGGGGCCACAGTAGATGTCCGTTTGGGCAATCAGTTCCGCGTGTTCCGCGGCCATACCGCGCCTTTTATCGATCTTAGCGGGCCGAAAGATGAAGTCAGCGCCGCGCTGGATCGCGTGATGAGCGACGAGATTGTCCTGCCGGAAGGCGAGGCGTTCTTCCTTCATCCCGGTGAACTGGCCCTGGCGGTGACCTTCGAATCCGTGACGCTGCCGAACGATCTCGTGGGCTGGCTCGACGGCCGCTCTTCTCTGGCGCGTCTGGGGCTGATGGTGCACGTGACCGCGCACCGTATCGATCCGGGCTGGCACGGGCGCATCGTGCTGGAGTTTTACAACTCCGGCAAGCTGCCGCTGGCGCTGCGGCCGGGGATGCTGATTGGTGCCTTGAGCTTTGAGCCGTTGTCCGGCCCGGCGGCCCGGCCATACAACAGCCGGCAGGACGCAAAATATCGCGATCAGCAGGGCGCAGTAGCCAGTCGAATCGACAAGGACTAACGGCGCGGGATGCACCGTCGGTGTGGCGCTGACAAGAGGGTGGCATGAGAAGATTACTGACGACATTGGCGATTTTACTGGTGGTCGTGGTGGCGGGGATGTCCGCGCTGGTACTGCTGGTCAATCCGAATGATTTTCGCGGTTACATGGTCAAAAAGGTCGAGCAGAAGAGCGGCTACCAGCTGACGCTCGAAGGCGACCTGCGTTGGCATATCTGGCCGCAGCTCAGCATTTTGGCCGGGCGCATGACGCTGACCGCGCCGGGCGCCAAGGCGCCGGTGGTGAGCGCGGAAAACATGCGCCTTGACGTCAAACTGTTGCCGCTGCTGTCGCATCAGCTGTTTGTGAAACAGGTGATGTTGAAAAACGCCGTCATTCGCCTCACCCCCGACAGTGAAGAGCAGTCGCAAGTGGACGCCCCGATTGCGCCGGCCGGCAGTGGCGCTGATGCGGCAGACGCGGCCTGGAAATTCGATATCGATAACCTGCGCGTCGTGGACAGCCTGTTGATTTGGCAGCGTGCCGACAACGAGCAAATCAATGTCCGGGACATCAATCTTACCCTGCAGCAAACGGAGAAACGGCAGGCGCGGTTGGACATCTCCAGTCGGGTCAACCGCGATCAGCGCGACCTGGCCTTCAGCATGGCGGCCGATATCGATCTGCAGCAGTTCCCGCACCAGATCGGCGCCAAGGTGACCCAGTTCAATTACCAATTGGCGGGGGCGGATATTCCGAACGGCGGTATTCAAGGCGAGGGCAATGCTCAGGTGGTCTATCAGCAGACGCCGGCGCAAATTGCCGTCAGCCAGCTGAACGTCAGTGCCAATAACAGCCAGTTGACCGGCGATATCAGCGCTAGCCTGGGGGCGGTGCCCGGCTATGTGGTGAACCTGAATTCGGCTAATCTCGATCTTGACGCGCTTTCCGGTTGGCAATCCAGCACCAATACCGCCGAGCAGCCCGCCGTGACCGCTGCGCCGGTGATCGCCAGCCAGGTTGACGATCGGCAGCAGAACCTGGAAGCGCTGCGCGATTTCAATGCGCAGCTGAATCTGCAGGCGGCGCAGTTGACTTACCGCGGTATGAACGTTACCCAGTTAGCCGTCGCGGCGGATAATCAACGCGGCCTGCTGACGCTGCATAAACTTGCCGGGCAATTGGCCGGCGGCGATTTTTCCTTGCCGGGAACGCTCGACGCTCGCGGCAATAAACCGGTGATAAACGTGCAGCCGACCCTGAACCAGGTTGAGCTCGGCACGGTGCTCAAAGCCTTCGACATGCCGCAGATGCTGACCGGCAAATTCAGCATGAAAGGGGATTTGACCGGCGATCGCCTTTCTTCACAGTCATTTGAGCACCGTTGGCGCGGTACGGCGCAGTTGGCAATGCAGGATGCGCAGTTGCACGGCCTGAACATTCAGCAATTGATCCAACAGGCGGTGGCGCGCAACGATAACAGCGTGCGCGGGCAAGACAGCTATCAGCGCTATACCGAAGTCAAAAGCGTCTCGGCGCGGGCCAGCCTGAGCCAGGGCACTGTCAAGCTCAGCAGCCTGACGGCGGATTCGCCTTTGCTGGCGCTGACCGGCGCCGGCAGTATCGATATGCCGGGAAAACAGTGCGATATGGCGCTTAACGTGCGCGTTACAGGCGGCTGGCAAGGGCGCGGCGAACTGATCGAGCAACTGCAAAAAACGCCGATCCCGCTGCGGGTTTACGGGCCGTGGCAACGGCTGAATTACCAACTGCAGGTCGATCAGGTGCTGCGCAAAACGCTGCAGGATCGGGCTAAAGATGCGCTGAATAAATGGGCTGAAAAGAACAAGGATTCGCGTGAAGGCCAGGATCTGAAGAAGCTGCTCGACAAGCTGTAATCCCTCCTGACGCGGGCCGTTTTACGGCTCGCGTCAATATCGGCGTTTCCCGCGATAATTTCCCTCCGTTACCTTGATGAAGGTCATGAAGACTCACGCTCGATTTGTGCAGAGTAAGAGCATATTTTGCTATGACTAGGCGCCTGAGCGCGAAAACATAACGAGTTGAGGAAACATGATAGAGCTTCTTATTGGCGCGGCGGTGGCGGCGGGCGTGGGCCGTTACATCATCAAAGGATATTCCGCCACCGGCGTCTTGATGGTGGGAGGGTTGCTGCTGCTTGGCATCAGCGCCCTGATGGGGAAAACGCTGTTGCCGTCCGGCGCCGCGTCTACCGGCTGGCGCGCGACCGATATTATCGAATACGTCAAGATCTTGCTGATGAGCCGCGGCGGCGATCTGGGCATGATGATCATGATGCTGTGCGGTTTCGCCGCCTACATGACGCATATCGGCGCCAACGACGTGGTCGTCAAGCTGGCCTCGCGCCCGTTGCAGATGATCAACTCGCCTTATCTGCTGATGGTGGCGGCCTATTTTGTCGCTTGCCTGATGTCATTGGCGGTCTCTTCCGCTACTGGTCTCGGCGTATTGCTGATGGCGACGCTGTTCCCATTGATGGTGAACGTTGGCATCAGCCGCGGGGCGGCGGCGGCCATTTGCGCTTCGCCGGCGGCGATTATCCTGGCGCCGACCTCCGGCGACGTGGTGCTGGCAGCCAAGGCTGCGGAGATGCCGCTGGTGGACTTCGCGTTCAAAACCACGCTGCCTATCTCGATTGCCGCCATCGTCTGCATGGCCGTGGCGCACTTTTTCTGGCAGCGTTATCTCGACAGGAAGAGTGATGAACAGCATCACATCGTGGACGTCAGCGAAATCAAAACGCATGCGCCGGGGTTCTACGCGATACTGCCGTTTACGCCGATCCTCGGCGTGCTGATCTTCGACGGCAAATGGGGGCCGGAGCTGCACATCATCACCGTGCTGGTAGGGTGCATACTGTTGGCGGCCGCGATCGAGTTCGTGCGCAGCTTCAGTGCCAAACAGGTATTCAGCGGCCTGGAGGTGGCGTATCGCGGCATGGCGGACGCATTCGCCAGCGTAGTGATGCTGCTGGTGGCCGCGGGCGTCTTCGCGCAGGGGTTGAGCACCGTCGGCTTTATCAGCGGATTGATCGGGCTGGCGCAGTCGTTCGGCACCGGCGGTTTGATCATGATGCTGGTGTTGGTGGTGATCACCATGCTGGCGGCCATGACCACCGGCTCCGGCAATGCGCCGTTCTATGCGTTTGTCGAACTGATCCCGAAACTGGCGGCGCAGATGGGCGTGAATCCGGCCTACCTGGTGATCCCGATGCTGCAGGCGTCTAATCTCGGCCGTACGCTGTCGCCGGTCTCCGGTGTGGTGGTGGCGGTCTCCGGCATGGCGAAAATCTCGCCGTTCGACGTGGTGAAGCGCACTTCAGTGCCGGTGATTGTCGGGCTGGTGGTGGTGATTGTGGCGACGGAGTTGCTGGTTCCCCAGTAACACAAAGGCCGGGCATTGCCCGGCCTCAATGTTAAACCTCGTAGTCCTCCGCTGGGGGAGGCGGGGTGATCTTCACTTTCAGAATGCGGTGGCTGTTGACCTCCAACGGCTCGAATAGGTAGTCACCGATCCTGATTTGTTCGCCTTCTTGCGGCACGCGCTGGCTGTGTTCCATCAATAGCCCCGCCAGCGTGTGGTATTCGCGCTTTTCTTCCAGCGGCATCGGCAGGTACAACACCAGATCTTCCAGTGGCATATAGCCGTTGGCGATCCAGCTGCCGTCCTCGTTTTGCTGAATGTCGTGGCGTGCGTCCACCTCTTCGCCGGCCTCCGGCAGGTTGCCGGCGATGGTTTCCATCACGTCCGTCAGGGTGACGACGCCTTCGACGGAGCCGAACTCATCGACCACAAAGGCAAAGTGCGTCTGCGCCTGGCGGAATTGTTCCAGGGCGCTTAACAGCGTGAGCTGTTCCGGGAAGATCAACGGTTGGCGTATCAGCGCACGCAGATCCAGCGGCGCCTGCGCCAGCTGCTGTTTGAGGACGTCGATGGTGTGGATCACGCCCAACGGCTCATCGCTGGCGCTGCTTTCCACCACCACGATGCGCGTGTGCTGATTACGCTCCAGCAACTGCGTCAGCTTTTCCTGCGGATCGTTCAGCTCGAGGTATTCGACGTCGTGACGCGAGGTCATGATGCTGCTGACGGTGCGCTGCGCCATGCCCAGCACGCGTTCGATCATGCGCCGCTCTTGCTGGTTGAAGATCTCGCCGTTTTCGCTGTCGCTGTCCGCCAGCAGGTTGGCGGAATGGCTGTCGACCTCCGCTTCTTCATGTTTGCCGCTCAGCATACGCAGCACAGCCTCGGCGGTGCGCTCGCGCAGTGGCCGCACCTTTGACAGGAAACGACGGCGGTTGAACTGCGCCAGTTGGTTCAATGCCTCGATCATTACCGAGAAACCGATCGCCGCGTAGAGATAGCCTTTCGGAATGTGGTAGCCGAAGCCCTCCGCCACCAGGCTGAAACCGATCATCAGCAGGAAGCTCAGGCATAGAATAACGATAGTCGGGTGAGCGTTGACGAAACGCGTCAGCGGTTTGCTTGCCAGCAGCATCAGGCCGATGGCGATACAGACCGCGATCATCATCACCGCCAGGTGATCGACCATCCCAACGGCGGTGATCACCGAGTCGAGCGAGAAAACGGCGTCCAGCACCACGATCTGCGCCACCACGGGCCAGAAACGCGCGCCTTTGCGTGCGCCGTGCTGCTCTTCATCCTTGCCTTCCAGCCGCTCGTTCAGCTCCATGGTGGCCTTGAACAGCAGGAATATCCCGCCGACCAGCATGATCAGATCGCGACCGCTGAAGGGGTGCTCCGCAACGATGAACATCGGTTTGGTCAGCGTCGCCAGCCACGAGATGGAGGCGAGCAGCGCCAGACGCATGACCAGCGCCAGCAACAGACCGACGACACGGGCCTTATCTCTTTGTTGTTTTGGTAGTTTGTCCGCCAGAATGGCGATGAAGACAAGGTTGTCTATACCCAGCACGATTTCCAGCACGACCAACGTGGCCAGGCCGGCCCAAATTGTTGGATCAGCGATCCATTCCATACGCCCAATTTCACCTGTAAGTTCTACGGCTTATGCCGCTCGGGAATGATGGGCGTTGAGGCGGCAAAATTCAACTTTAATCGGGAGGACGTGGATCAGAATAGGAGGATTGCCGCAAACATCGATCGGCGCCGAGTGGCCAACGGAGCCAGGGGCCGGAGGGCGCAAATATCTACCGGGATGTATGCGCTCAGAAAAGAAACGCCTTATTAAATTTATTTAAATCAAAACATTAAAACAATTTTCCTTGACTATGATTCTTATCGGTATCAGGCATGAGTAGTCTTATTCTGAAAACGGCTGGCTGGGGGGATCTAAGGCTTGTATCACTTAGACATTAGTATAAGAATCTTAGTCATATAACGGCAGTAACTAGCATTGTTTGGTTATAAAGGCACCGGTTTTTTTACTTTTTTGTGAACGGCATGGCAGTTCAAACGAAGAATGAGAGCCGTTTTGCATAAAAATTGTTTGGCTCATGCAATGACGTGGTGGATACGTCATAACAGTACTTTGGTAGCTGCAAGCCAAGGGCGGTAGCGTGCCCGATTGAATCCCTTTGTTCACGCTGCGCAGGTGAATGCAGCGCTACGATGAATTGGAATGAAAATGCAAACAAGACTCAAGGCAGTGATCCCCGTTGCGGGGTTGGGAACCCGTATGTTGCCGGCGACCAAGGCGATTCCTAAAGAAATGTTGCCCGTGGTCGATAAGCCCTTAATCCAGTACATTGTTGCTGAATGCGTGGCGGCGGGGATTAAAGATATCGTATTGGTTACGCACTCATCGAAAAACGCGATTGAAAACCATTTTGACACTTCGTTTGAGTTGGAGGCCATGCTCGAAGCGCGTGTGAAACGCCAGCTCCTGAGTGAAGTGCAAAGTATTTGCCCGCCGGACGTTACCGTGATGCAGGTGCGTCAGGGACAGGCGAAAGGGTTGGGGCATGCGGTGCTGTGCGCCAAGCCAATGGTGGGTGATTCTCCTTTCGTTGTGCTGTTGCCCGATGTTTTATTGGATGATTCTACGGCGGATTTGCGTAAGGAAAATCTGGCTAAAATGATCCAGCGTTTTGGTGATACGGGTTACAGCCAAATCATGGTTGAACCGGTGCCGGAACAAGATGTGTCCAAATACGGTGTGGTAGATTGCGCTGGCGCGACGATCGCGGCAGGAGAAAGCGCGCCGATGACTGCGGTGGTTGAGAAGCCGGCCCGCGAGGATGCGCCTTCCAATCTGGCCGTCGTCGGCCGATATGTGCTTGCCGCCGATATTTGGCCGTTACTTGAGAAAACCCCTCCCGGCGCGGGCGATGAGATTCAACTGACCGATGCGATTGCGATGTTGATGGATGAGCAAACGGTGGAAGCATTCCATATGAGCGGCAAGTCCCACGATTGCGGCGACAAGTTTGGCTATATGAAGGCGTTTGTGCAGTATGGTCTGCGTCACGGTACGGAAGGTGAGAATTTCAGCCGCTGGTTGAAGCAGACGTTAGGAAAGTAACAGGTTGTCGCCACCGCGGCTGAAAGCGATCACGAGATTGAATGAGGTCTACCATGACGAAGTTGAAAGCGGTTATTCCCGTTGCCGGATTGGGCATGCGTATGCTACCGGCGACCAAAGCGATTCCGAAAGAGATGTTGCCAATCGTTGATAAGCCGTTGATTCAATACATTGTCAACGAATGCGTCGCGGCGGGGATTAAAGAGATCATCCTGGTGACGCATTCTTCCAAGAACGCCATTGAAAACCATTTCGATACCTCATTCGAGCTGGAGGCGATGTTGGAGGCGCGCGTGAAACGGCAATTGCTGGATGAGGTGCAGTCGATAACGCCAAAAGGCGTGACGCTGATGCATATTCGCCAAGGGCAGCCGAAAGGACTGGGGCATGCCGTTCTCTGCGCTAAGCCGTTGGTCGGTGATTCTCCTTTTGTCGTGCTGTTGCCGGACATCTTGCTGGATGACGCGAAAGCCGATTTGAAGAAAGACAACCTGCCACACATGATTGCGCGCTTTGAGCAGACCGGTCTGAGCCAGGTTTTGGTGCAAAAGGCAGACGAACACGTACTGCACGATTATTCCGTGGTGGAGTGTGAGGCCAGCAGCCTGGCTCCTGGCGAAAGTGCTCGTATCACATCAATTATCGAAAAACCGGCGCCGGAAACCAAGTTGGAATCCAACTACTCGGCGGTGGGGCGCTATGTCTTGTCTGCAGATATTTGGCCGCTGCTGGAGACCACGGAACCGGGAGCCTGGGGGCGCATTCAACTGACCGATGCGATAGCAGAATTGTTGAAACGCAAACCGGTAGAGGCGACAGAGCTGGTGGGGGAATCGTTCAACTGCGGCGAAAAACTGGGTTACCTTCGCGCTTTTGTCACTTATGGCTTGCGTCACCCGACCCAAGGCAAAGCGTTCCGCGAGTGGGCTGAACGGCTGTCGCTTTGAGTAAAACTTATCGCTTCTCTCGATGAGGGCCGTTGCCATCATGGCGGGAGTAGCTAGAATAGTTGTTGAATTTTGGGGAATTTCACTGTTCCAATTTTTATTTTAGTATACATTCTACTGCGAGTAGCCAAGTTGCTATGGCGAGAGAATTTTATGCGTATGGCCGTCTGATTCTGACAAGTCGCTGTTATTTTTAAAAAATTAAAGCTTTAAACTTGCCTCCGCACTGATTTTTACCGGTGCCGGGCATTTCAGTTTATTTACCTCGCTCATAATAGCTTTGCTCTTATCAACGGCAGATAAACGTTCTTGATAATTGCAAACAGAGCTCATGTTTTGAGACGGCACAGCAAGCGACAGACAGTTTGATAAGGTTACAGAGACGCTGCCATGGTTGGCGCGCATAGTAGCTTTGCAGATACATTTACCTGAAAGTGATGATAATTTGATGGCAAAACGACAATTGAAAGTGATATCGCTATTGATATCGATCAGCGTAATCAGTGGATGCACCGTGTTTCCTGGAACCCATTTATCGACCAGCGGAAAAGAAGTCGTAAAACAAGAAGATGCTGACTTCGATATCGATAAGATGGTTAACATTTACCCGATGACACCGAAGTTGTTGGACTCGATGCGTCCGACAAAGGTGGTTGCTCAGCCGAATGCGCAGTTGGACGCATCGCTGCGCACGTATGAATACCGGATCGGGGTAGGTGACGTCCTTAATGTCACCGTTTGGGACCATCCAGAATTGACCACGCCTGCGGGCCAATACCGCAGCGCCAGCGACACAGGCAACTGGGTACACTCCGACGGCACGATTTTCTATCCTTATATCGGTAAGGTTAACGTGGTGGGTAAAACCGTTACCCAAATTCGCGATCAGATCGCCTCCCGTTTGGCTCAGTACATCGAAAGCCCGCAGGTTGACGTTAATATCGCCGCTTTCCGCTCGCAAAAAGCTTACGTGACGGGCGAAGTTACCAAATCCGGGCAGCAGCCTATCACCAACGTACCTTTGACGGTGATGGATGCGATCAACGCCGCCGGCGGGCTGACGGAGAATGCCGACTGGCGCAACATCATCCTGACCCACAACGGCAAAGAACAGCGTCTTTCATTGCAGCAATTGATGCAGAATGGGGATTTGACTCAGAACCATCTGCTCTATCCTGGGGATATTCTGTATATTCCGCGCAACGACGATCTTAAAGTGTTCGTCATGGGTGAAGTTAAAACCCCATCGACGCTAAAAATGGATCGCAGCGGCATGACGCTGACGGAAGCGCTGGGCAATTCTCAGGGGATAAGCCAAGCTGCGGCAGATGCGACCGGTGTCTTCGTTATCCGCCCACTGCACGGAACACAGGGCGACAAACTGGCTAATATTTATCAGCTCAACATGTCCGATGCGACAGCATTGGTGATGGGGGCTGAATTCCATCTGCAACCGTATGACATTGTTTACGTGACGGCAGCGCCTATCGCGCGTTGGAACCGCCTGATCGTTCAGCTGGCACCAACCATCGATAGCTTCAACAATCTCACGGAAGGCTCACTGCGTATCCGTAATTGGCCGTAGTAGGGAGGCTAGCCATGTTTGATTCTATCTTGGTTGTCTGCGTAGGTAATATTTGCCGCTCCCCTACGGGGGAGCGTCTCTTGAAGCAGCATCTGCCGGACAAAGAGATCGCTTCCGCAGGCATCGGTGCCTTGGTTGGCAAAACCGCGGATAAGAGCGCTATTTCCATTGCGGAAAAACATCAGCTGTCGTTAGAAGGGCATGAAGCCAGGCAGTTGACGAAAGAAATGTGCCGGGAATATTCATTAATTCTGGTTATGGAGAAAGGGCATATTGATGCTGTTTGCCGCTTGGCGCCGGAGGTCAGAGGCAAAACCATGCTTTTCGCCCATTGGTTGGGGCAGAAAGAAATTCCCGATCCTTACAGAAAGAGCGCCGAAGCGTTTGAGTTTGTTTACCGCCTTCTTGATGATGCAGCCCAAAAATGGGCCCAGGCATTAAATCGTTAACCAGAGATTACAATGACTGATAATACGAAACCAGGCTTATCAACAGCCAATAATCATGATGAGATTGATCTAAGTCGCTTGCTGGGAACTTTAATTGATCACCGCTGGCTCATCATCGGGATTACAGCGTTATTCTCTGTTGCCGGTATCATTTATTCCCTGTTCGCCACGCCTATATATCAAGCTGACGCCATGGTTCAGGTTGAGCAAAACGTCGGGAACTCGTTGGTCAACGACCTATCTCAAATGCTGCCTAACAGTCAGCCGGGTTCTTCCACGGAGATTGAACTGATCAAGTCACGCATGGTGACGGGTAAGACTGTCGATGATCTGAATCTTGAAACGGTGGTGCAGCAGAAGTACTTCCCGATTTTTGGCCGCGGCTGGGCTCGTTTGACGGGTACCGAACCTGCCAAAATTGCGCTGTCCCGTCTCAATGTGCCTGCCAACTCTGACGATGTTGAGCTGGAATTGACCGTGATTGATGCCCAGCAATATGTGCTGAGCAACAACGGCACCGAGATTATCAAGGGGAAAGTTGGCGCGCTGGAGAGTGGCCATGGGATTTCTTTGCTGGTTAGCGAAATTTCGGCGGAGCCAGGCACTGTCTTTGAAATCGCCAAGTTGCCGCGTTTGGTGGCGACCAACAATCTGCTGGATGCTTTGACGGTTGAAGACAAAGGTAAAGATACCGGCGTGCTGGCGTTGAGTCTGGTCGGGGATGATCCTGTCTTGGTGCGAAACATTCTTGACAGCATCAGCAAAAATTACCTGTTGCAGAACGTCGAACGTAAATCGGAAGAGGCGGCTAAAAGTCTGGACTTCCTGAAAGATCAGTTGCCTGAAGTTCGTAGTTCTTTGGATAGTGCCGAAGATAAACTCAACCGTTTCCGTCAGGCGAATGATTCTGTCGATTTGTCCCTTGAAGCGAAGTCTGTTTTGGACACGATTGTGGGGGTTGAGGCTCAACTGAACGAGCTGACGTTCAAAGAGGCGGAAATTTCCAAGCTTTATACCAAAGAGCACCCGGCTTATCGTGCGTTGATGGAAAAACGCGCCACGTTGCAACAAGAAAAAGATAAGCTGAACAAGCGCGTTAGCGTTATGCCGAAGACCCAGCAGGAAATCTTGCGTTTGACCCGTGATGTACAGGCAGGGCAAGAGATCTACATGCAGTTGCTGAATAAACAGCAAGAACTGGGCATCACCAAGGCAAGCACAGTCGGTAACGTGCGTATTGTGGATCCTGCCGTTACGCAGCCTCGTCCGGTTAAACCGCAAAAAACCATTATCGTTCTGATAGTCACGTTGCTAGGCGGTCTATTCTCCACCGGTTTCGTTTTGCTTAAAACCATGCTGCATCGCGGCATTGAAAGTCCGGAACAGTTGGAACAGCAGGGGATCAACGTTTACGCGAGTATTCCGCTGTCCGAATGGCAGCAAAAGAGCGACCGCGAGACCATGCTGTCCGGCAAGCGCAGCAGTAACAGGAGTTATACCCTACTTGCCGTGGGCAACCCGGCGGACTTGGCGATTGAAGCCGTCAGAAGCTTGCGTACCAGTCTGCATTTTGCCTCGCTGGAAGCCAAAAATAACGTTCTGATGATTTCCGGTGCCAGCCCAAGCATCGGTAAAACGTTTGTCAGCATTAACCTGGCGGCGGTGATCGCCCAGGCGGGTCAGCGCATTTTGGTCGTTGACGCCGATATGCGCAAAGGTTATGCCCACTCGTTGTTGAACTGTGAATTGGGATTGGGGTTGTCTGACGTGTTGTCCGGCCAGGCGTCGGCGCAGCAAGCGATCAAGCAAACATCGATCGAGAATCTCAGCTTTATCTCGCGCGGCAAGATTCCTCCGAACCCATCGGAGTTGTTGATGCACAACCGCCTGACAGAGTTCCTGGAATGGGCGGGCAAAGAGTATGACATCGTGTTGGTCGATACCCCACCGATCCTGGCGGTAACGGATGCCGCTATTGTGGCGCGCAATGTCGGCACGACGCTGTTGGTTGCACGTTACGGCGTGAACTCGCTGAAAGAGATTGAGGTGAGTATTCGTCGCTTCGAACAAAACGGCATGGAAATTAAAGGTATTATCCTTAACGCCGTTGAAAATAAATCGGGTAGCGCCTACGGCTACTACGCTTACGAATATAAATAAACTCCCTTCTATGTAAAAGCTCCTCATTATGAGGAGCTTTCTGATTCATTCAAAAGTAATGCATAAAATCCAATTTCGGAGAGAATAAATGAGTAATCTTGCAATTATTCCGGCAAGGGGTGGGTCGAAAGGTATTCCCAAAAAAAATATTAAAGAAATTGCAGGTAAGCCATTAATCGCTTGGAGCATAGAGCAGGCATTAAATTCTTCGAGTATTGATCGTGTCATTGTTTCTACAGATTGTGAAGATATCGCTGCCGTAGCCAGAGAATATGGCGCGGAAGTCCCGTTCATGCGTCCGGCCCATCTGGCGAACGATACCGCTGCGACTGAGCCCGCGCTTTTGCATACGCTGGAGTGGTTGGCTGAACATGAGAGTTACCACCCTGAGTATACCGTCCTGTTGCAGGCTACTTCTCCTGTTCGCAAAGATGATGCGATTGATTCTGCAATCAGAAAGATTCTTGAAAAGAAAGCCGATTCACTGCTGAGCGTATGTGAGTTTTGGCATTTCTTGTGGGAAAATGAAGATAATCCGAAAGCCTATTACGACTACTTAAACCGTCCGCGTCGGCAAGATATTAAGCCTGAAAATATCAAACTTAAAGAAAATGGTTCAATTTACGTTACGAAAAGCGAAATTCTCCTCAGTACCGGTAATCGTCTTGGTGGCAAGGTTGTAGCGCATAAGATGTCGGAAGAGGAAAGCTTTGAAATTGACACCATGCTGGACTGGGCGGTTGTTGAAGTAATTTTGAAAAATTGGAGTGGGAGATAATTTATGTTAATTCAGAAAAAAATATCTGACTTTTTAGTGTTTGAAACCGAATCAATCATTAAAGCCTTAGAAAAAATCAACTCGAATAAAAAACGCATTATTTTTGTTGTCACCGAAGACGGCAAGCTGTGCGGTTCTTTCTCGGACGGTGATTTCCGTCGTTGGATCACTAACGGCGACTTCGATCTGAGCCGCGAAATGTCGGAAGTGATGAATCAGAACGTCCGCTATAAAAAAGTGGATGCACCACGCAATGAGATTGAATCGCTGTTTTCGAATGGCGTTGACGTTCTGCCGCTGGTTGATGATTATCGTCGTTTGGTCGCCGTTGCGCTGCAAAGCGAAAAAGGCCTGACGATTGGCAAACACACTATCACGGAAACCTCGCCGACTTACATTATTGCTGAAATTGGCAACAACCATAATGGCGATATTAAGCTGGCTAAGCATCTGGTTGACCTGGCGGTTGACGCGGGCGCCGATTGCGTCAAGTTCCAAATGCGCGATCTGAGCTCTTTGTATAAGGGCGGCAACGATAAAGACAAATCCGCCGATCTTGGCGCACAGTACACGCTGGATCTGCTGAGAAAATTCCAGCTCAGCAATGAAGAACTGATTGAAGTGTTCGATTATTGCAAGGAGAAGGGGCTGACCCCGCTGTGTACTCCTTGGGATCTGAAGAGCCTGGAAGTGTTGGAAAACTACGGCATGGAAGGTTATAAGGTCGCTTCCGCTGACTTCACTAACCACGAAATGTTGGCCGCGTTGGCCGCTACGGGCAAACCGCTGATTTGTTCTACCGGTATGTGCAGTGAAGCAGAAATCAAAAGCTCGGTAGACTTCTTGAAATCGAAAGGTGCCGAGTTTGTGATCCTGCATTGCAATTCTACGTATCCGACGCCGTTCAAAGACGTCAACCTGGCCTATATCAAACGTCTGCAGCAGGTGACGGGCTGCTTGGTCGGCTATTCTGGCCATGAGCGTGGCATTTCAGTGCCGATCGCCGTGACCGCGCTGGGCGCAAGAGTGATCGAAAAACACTTCACCATCGACAAATCCATGGAAGGCAACGACCACAAGGTGTCGTTGTTACCCCCTGAGTTCAAAGAGATGGTCGTACGTATCCGCGAAGTTGAAGAGTCCATGGGCAACGCCGGCGAACGTACTATCACCCAAGGGGAAATGATCAACCGCGAAACTCTGGCAAAAAGTTTGATTATCAATCGCGATCTGAAAAAAGGTGAAATCATCACTCGCGAGATGGTTGAAGTGAAGAGTCCGGGGCAGGGTCTGCAGCCTCTTTATCTGGAGCAATTGGTCGGTAAGAAAGCCAATCGTGACCACGAAAAAGGCGGATATTTCTATGAGTCGGATCTAAATGATGTGGCGATAGAAGCCAAGGACTATGATTTCAATCGTCCGTTCGGCATTCCAGTGCGCTACCACGATTACGGCAAGTTGAAGAATAAATCCAATCTGGACTTCGTCGAGTTCCATCTGAGCTATCAGGATATGGAACTCGATTTGACAGAATTCTTCTCCGGCGCTGAAAATATCGGTTTTGCGGTACATAGCCCCGAGCTGTTCGCCAACGATCATATTTTGGATCTGGCGACGGATGATCCCGTTTATCTTGCTCATTCGATCAAACAGCTGCAGCGTGTCTGCGATGTGACTCGCGCGTTGAAGCAATATTTCCCGAAAACTGAGCGTCCGGTCATCGTGGTGAATGCAGGCGGTTTCAATACCACCGGTTTCTTGCCAAAAGAATCACGCCAGGCGATGTACGAACGCATTGGCGCCGCTCTGGGTGAAATCAATCAAGAAGGTGTTGAAATCATCATCCAGACGATGCCTCCGTTCCCATGGCACTTTGGTGGTCAAAGCTACCATAACCTGTTTGTCGATCCGGACGAGATTAAAGCGTTCTGTGAGAAATACGGCTACCGCATCTGCTATGACACGTCGCATTCCATGATGGCTTGTAATTACTACCAATGGGATCTTCATGAGTTTACCCAAAAGGTCGGCCCTTACACCGCACATATGCATATTGTTGATGCTTTGGGAGTGGATGGTGAAGGGGTACAGATCGGTAAAGGCGATGTGAACTTTGACGAGCTGGCTGATGATCTGCGGCGTCATGCGCCGGGAGCGCAGTTTATTCCTGAAGTGTGGCAGGGACACAAAAACCAAGGGGAAGGGTTCTGGCATGCGCTTAACTTCCTGGAAAAGTATCTGTAAATGAGTAAAGCCATTATGGGGGCTGCGGCCTTGTCGGTAGGGGATATTCTCGGCAAGGTCATCGGCTTCATCATATTGCCTTATTTGACAGCACACCTAGGCGCGTCGGGGTACGGCGCGCTGACTCTTTATTTGTCCGTTATTCAGATCTTGATCATTTTCATTTCGTTCAGTGGTCAAGGTCTGTTGCCGGTCAAATACATGCAGGAGGGGGAAGGGAGCTCCCTGGTGTTCCGCAGAGATAACATCGCCTTGGCTTTCGCGTCGAGCGCGCTACTGGTGGCTATATTCTACATTGTCACACTGGTCGCCAAGATCTCTGTTTCTTTCAGCGACGGTTTTCTGGTTGTTTTGGCATCTCTGGCGCAGGCGCTGAACTTTATCAATTTATCGCATTTGCGCATTAGTCAGACCTATAAAGTTGCCGCTATCGGCCAATTTTTGCTTTCCGCATTCAACGTTTTATTCACTATCGCTCTTTTTGAAATGATAGCGTCGACGCCAGGACAACGTTTGATAGCGATCGCGGCATCATTTTTCAGCATTCAGCTGGCCTACGAGTTCTTTGTTTACAGAAAAATAGCGGTTGAACGCAGCGTGCTCCAACCGTTGCGTAAGCGTTATAAGGAAATCATTAGCTACGGGGTATCCCTATTGCCACATCATGGCAGTTATTGGATTAAATCCTCGGTGGATAGATTCTTCATAGCGCATTACATGAGTACGGCGGTAGTCGGGGTTTATGGCTTGGCGTTTCAGCTAACCTCTATCGTTATGCTCTTTTTCGGCGTAATCAACCAGGCGTTCCAACCTTTCATTTATCGCAAGCTTAAAGCGAACGATTTTAGAGGGGTCGAGCTCATTCAATATGGTTACACAGCTCTGGTTATCGTTTCGTGCATTATTTACTTCTTTATTTTGCCATTTGCTTTCCCGTATCTGTTTAATGCTGAGTTCAATCGCGCCATTTATTACTTCAACATTCTTTTGCCTGGAACTGCATTTTTATCGATTTATTATATTTTTACGCACTCACTGTTTTACTATCGTAAAAATAAATTAATCTCAATTATTACCATGGGTTCGATGATAACGCATTTGATTGGTATATTTGTCATCACCATGACAGAAATCAAAGTTGAGTATTTCTGCCTGGTTTATGCAATTTCCAGTTTTTATGCATGTGCAGTGACTTTTTATTGTGGCAAGCGACAGATCAGTATTGAGAGGAAAAGATGATAGCAAGTCTTAAACGATGGTTGCGAAACTTACGTAAGCAGCGTTATCGTTCAAAAGTTATCAGAATGGCTGAAAGATGTGGTCAAGATCCTAAAATTAACTTTTTAACTATCGTTAATAATAAAACCCGACTTGGTGATAACTTTAACTCCAATGGTTTGACGGTGGTTGGAAAGGGCGGTGTTACTATCGGTGATAATTTCCACTGTGGTTTTGGTTGTGTATTGATCACCGAAAATCACAATCATCATGGGAATGCGATTCCCTACGATAACACTTATGTGATTAAGGACACGCATATCGGGGATAATGTTTGGCTTGGGATCAATGTGATTGTTCTGCCCGGGGTTTCCATCGGGGAAGGGGCCATTATCCAAGCCGGCAGTGTGGTGGTTAAAGATATAGAGCCTTACGCTATAGCCGGCGGCCATCCAGCGAAACCCTTTTCGCAACGCGATGTTGCTCACTATCTGCAGCTTAAGGCTGAAGGCAAATTTCATTGAACGGCAGTTATACATTCATGCCCGTAGCTTAATCGGATATTAGAAATATGAGTAAATACATTGCGTATATTGAGTCACCGCTTCAGGCTTTTAATCTCATTGAGTATCTTGATGCAAAGAACATTGTGCTCGATCTGCTTATTGTCAATAAGCGTTCGGCCAATTCTGCGCTGAATCACGGGCAGATTGTTTATCTGTTGAACATGATTAAGCATCGCTCCCTGGAAACCATTGATGTCGAAGGGAAACTGGGTAATGCTTTTGATATTAAACGGCAATTGAAGAGTGTAACTTCCGTGGTGAGTGCGAAGGAAACTGTCACTTTGATTGCCGGTGAGTATCGCGCGAGGGTTTTTTGGATTTTAGCGCATAAATATTCGAGAAGAAATGTGGTCCTGCTGGATGATGGTACGGCAACGCTCAGAATTAAACGCTACAATAATCTCACTGCTCGGGGCGTCGTGAAGTCGGTTTTCCTCAAGTCACTTGGTATGACCAATAATGAGAGAGAAAAAATAACCTTTTTCTCTGTTTATGACATCGAAGGTAATGTTTCAAAAAGAGATGTGGTCGTTAAGCACAGTTACCAAAATTTTAAGGCTAAACTGGCCAGTCTTCCTGATGGAAAGAACAGAGTCTTCATTATAGGTACGCCGCTTTATGAGGCAGGGGTAACGTCTGTTGATGATATTGACTTGACGCTAAGAATGATAAATGACTTAAAGTCAAATCAGATGGGTGCCGAGCTTGTTTATATTCCTCACCGCCGCGAGCGTGAAGAGAAAATAGATGAAATCAGAAAGTCTGTAGAGGTCCGTCGGTTGGATTTTCCCTTTGAGGTTTATCCCATTGTGGCTGGTGAGAACGTCAGTTGTATAGCCGGATTTTATTCATCATTGTATGACAATCTCGTAAAAATATATGATGAAAAAATTAAAATAATCGCTTACGTTCTTGATGAGAAAGTTTTATCGCCAGAGTGGAGTGGATTTGTTAACGCGATTTATAAAAACTATGAGAGTTATGAAAGCGCGGATATTACGCTGATTAAAAACAAATTTTAATTTTATAAATTTACCGTGGTGATGGAAAATGAAGATTGCTTTAATTAACACACTTTATGCTCCTTATAAAATCGGTGGCGCTGAAGTATCAGTTCAGTTGTTGGCTGAAAGCCTGCAACGAGCCGGGCATGAAGTTGGTGTGTTTTGTCTTCATGAATTTGATGAGATAAAATATGACACTCTTAATGGCGTTCATATTGCTTATTTACCTCTCAAAAATATGTACTGGCCATTTCAGGATTCTTCGGCAAGCAAATTAAAGAAAGCGGTGTGGCATCTGCTTGATTCTTATAATCCATTAATGGCTCGTGCCATGCGTAAGGAGCTGCGCAAATTTTCTCCGGATGTGGTGCATACCAACAACCTCAGCGGTTTTTCCGTCGCAGCGTGGCGAGTGGCCAAGAAGCTGGGGGCGCGCGTGGTACACACGACTCGCGATTATTATCTATTCCATCCGAACGGCACGTTGTTTAAACATGGCCAAAATATGGACGTACAGTCGTCTGCAGTGCGCATCGCATCTTTTCTGAAGAAAAAAGCCAGTCAGCGCGTAGACGTTTTTGTTGGCATAAGTAAATATATTTCCGCCTTGCATCGGGAAAATGGATTTGCGCGCAACGCGGTACATACACATATCTACAACCCTGTCGCCGCGATAGAGTATGTACCGACCGTCAACGAAAAGGTCAGGATCGGTTTTGTCGGTCGCCTCACCGAAGACAAAGGTTTTGATGAGTTTTGTGCTCTGGCAAAACAGGCCAGCGGCGATCCGCAGGTTGCATTCTACGCCGCCGGCAGATTCAATGGTGACGCCGCTGGCGAGAGGTTGAAGGTGTTAGCGTTGGAGGCAGGTATTCATTTGCTTGGCTTTATCAAGATTGAAGAGTTTATGACGCAGATTGACGCCGTTGTTCTACCAACGCGATGGAATGAGCCCTTTGGGCGAACCGTTGCGGAATCGGCCATCTCTGGTAAGGTTGTGTATACGCCTTTCAATGGCGGAGTGGCAGAAATCGCAGCTTTTTATGATAATATTTTCGAGCTAAAAGATTTTTCTGTCGCCAGTGTGGTTAGCGTCGTGAGAGAAAATAACAACAAACCGCGTCGTTCGTTTTTTGAACTAGAAAAAATAACCGATGCTTATGAGAGCGTGTATAGAGGGTCATAATGAGGGTATCGACAAAGTCGTTGGTTGTTTTTCTTTTGCTGATGTACATGACATTGCTCTCATTGAATGGCGTTGTGACCGTCGCTGCGTATATGTCGACCAGGGCACTTTTATTATATAAAGACTTTTTTGCCATGGCAGTGCCGGTTTTCGTCCTAATCTTGCTTTTTGCGCGTAACCCTAACGTGTCAAAACAGTGTAGAAGCGTAATGATCTTTTTCCTGTCGATGGTGATCTTCTCGTTAGTTTATGTACTTTTAAGTATGATCACCGGCAGGTTTGATTTCTTCCGCTCTATCGTTCAGTTTCGCTTAGAGTTACTGACATTCGGTTCTTTTTTCTTTGCCGCCGTTTTACTTCTTTTTGAATATAATGAGCGTGTCGAGATTGTTAATAAAATCATTAAGTACTATATTTTCTTTGCCGTATTGAATGCGCTCTTTGCGGTCGCCGAATCCAGTTTGGCAGGCCTGCTTTATGCACTAATCGGTTTTGACCCTGGCCCACAGTTGACACAGTTTGGTAAAGAATATGGTCTTCTGTTACGCACCATTCAGGGGCAATTACGTGCTTTTGGTCTGCTCACCGGGCCATTCAGCCTCAGTGAATATCTGTTTTTTGCACTGGTATTATCGCCTTATGTAAGCGAAAAAAATCGCAAGAAATATATTCTTCTCATTATGGTTGGGATCGCATTTTCAACATCGAAAACGGCGATTATCATGGCACTGCTTTATATCATGTTCCTGATGCTGAGACGCTTTTTCTCTCAACGTTTTAGCCTGAATTCAGTCACTATGGTAACGATGGTCTTGTCACTGTTCTTTTATATTACGACGACCAATTACAGTATTTATGAGATGATATTCCCGAAGGAGAATGCTTACGCGGAGAACAGCATTTTACTTCGTACGGTCAATATAGAAGCCGTGCGAGCTGACAGTGAGTATTCGCCATTTATCGGTGCTGGGTACGCTGTGAATGGCAACGCGGTGGTTGGTGATGACAATACGAACTCAATCCCGCTTGATAGTATGTATATCTACATGTTGTCGAATTACGGTAATGTCGGCATTATCCTTCTGGTTATTGTCGCTACGTTAATTCTTGGCATTCTTTATCAGCGTACTCGTCTTGGCCTTAACCCCAGTGTTTACCTATACTGGATGATCTCGCTTTCGATGAATTTCGTTTATAATAACCCGTTGACAAATTATCCAGGCTATATATTCGCAATCATAATATCGATTTTGTTATTATCGATTAGAACGCCGGAGACGGGTTCCGTGAGTCGCTCAAGAAAAAATGTAGGTTATGTGCAATCGCTACATTGACACGGTGTTATTTAAAATTGCGAGGTAATTAATGATTTATGTCAATGCGCGATTCTTAACGCAGGATTTGACAGGGGTTCAGCGGTTCGCTCAGGAAATATGCCTTGCGCTGAGTAAGATTAGGCATGATATCGTTTTTGTCTCGCCACCAAACATTATTCACCACGATATCGCGTCGCAATTGAATGTTCAGGTGGTGGGTAAGAAAAGCGGTCACTTTTGGGAGCAGGTAGAGCTTCCTGCTTTTTTAAAGAAAAATAAAAGCCCGCTTCTAATAAATCTTTGCAATACGGCGCCGATCTTTTATCGTAATAAAATTGTTACTCATCACGATGTTATATATAAACGCTATCCGCAAAGTTACTCTGCAAAGTTTCGTTTCGTTTATAATAACTTTGTTCCCCTGATGTTGCGTCACAGTAAGGCGTTGATTACAGTTAGCGAATTTTCTAAAAAAGAAATTAGCCAGGCGTTTGACTACCCATTAAATAATATTTACGTAATCTATAATGCGGTGTCCGAGCAGTTTAAACCCATAGCGTCGGCATCCAATACAGAGTGCCCTTATTTATTGGCCGTTTCGTCTCCAAATTATCATAAGAACTTTCATGGTCTGATTGCCGCTTTCTCTCAAATGGCAAACGGCCAGGAAGTGACACTGAAAATCATTGGGGCCGCCAACAAGAACTTCGCGGATGTTGGGTTTTCGACGGAAGGAACTGCAACGAACGATAACATACAGTTTTTGGGGCGTGTGAGCGATCAACAGCTTGTAGAACTCTATTCTCATGCTCGCGCCTTTGTGTTCCCCTCTTTATATGAAGGGTTCGGCATTCCTCCGTTAGAAGCGCAGGCTTGTGGTTGTGCGGTAGTAGCGTCCAATCGGGCTTCTTTGCCCGAGGTATTGTCGAAGAGTGCATTGTACTTTGATCCGGAAAACATCCTGGAAATGAAACAGGCACTGGAGCGGATTATGCAGGATGAAGCGTTGCGCCAAATTTTAATCGCTGAGGGATTTACGAATGTCAAACGTTTCGATTGGATGCGTTCGGCAGCAGCGTTGAGCGAGATAATGACGAGATCTATGCAATGAAAAAAAAAGTGCTGCATGTCGCCGAGACAGTGAAGGGTGGCGTCGCTACGGTAATTAGACAACTTGTACAGCAAAATGATGAATTTGATTTTTACTGTGTGTTGCCCGATAGTCAATATCGTGAGATTGGCGCTTTCCCCGCAGAAAAAATGAAGGTATTTACGCGGACAGGGAGAAATATTTCTTCGTTTATCTCTTTGGCTATTAACTATATCCAGATGGTACGTAAAGAAAAACCGGATGTCATTCACGTCCACAGTACTTTTGCGGGGGTTGTTTGCCGGCTGTTAACGCCATTGGTAAGAATGACATGCAGGCCTAAAATTATTTATTGTCCGCATGCTTTTTCTTTCCTGATGGACACATCAGAAAAGAAAAAGAAGGTTTATGCCAAGATAGAGAAAATTCTGCAAAAGAATACCGATGTTATCATCTGTACCAGCGAATATGAGAAACGAACGGCACTGATGGCCGGGTTGAGTCCTGATAATTTGACTGTGGTATATAATGGCGTTGAACCCCCTGTAACGCTGTCGGATGATACCAATCCTTATCGCCAAGATAAAATAAATATATTGTTTGTCGGCCGTTTTGATTATCAAAAAGGATTTGATTTGGTTCAGCGGATTGCCGACGAATTGGATGACAGATTTTTAATCACGATCGTCGGCGGCAATGTACACGCAAAAGAGCAACCGGCATCACATGCCCGGATGGATTTTAAAGGTTGGTTGACTTCGGCAGAAATGGCGCCTTATTTCACCTACGCCGACGTGTTGTTGATGCCAAGCCGATGGGAGTCGTTCGGTCTGGTCGCCGTTGAAGCTGAAAGCTATGGGTTGCCCGTTGTCGCCAGCCGCTGCAGTTCATTGCCGGAGGTGGTGAGCGAAGGCGTTACGGGGTATCTGTTTACGACCAATCAGGCCGATGAGGCCGTTGAGATATTGAATGCTCGCGACCAACGCGATTGGAGTGCAATGAAAGTTGACTGTGTCGATTTCTACAATGCTAATTTTACTTCAGAAGAAATGATATCCAATACTTATCGTCATTACAGATAATCGATACATCCGTTTTTTGGAATGAAAATAATTTTTTTTACTATTTATATTTAATCGGTGAGAGTAAAAATGAGTAACCTTTATCCTGTTATTATGGCTGGGGGAACAGGGAGTCGCCTGTGGCCGCTTTCTCGTGAATTATTCCCCAAACAGTTCTTAGCGCTGTGCAATGAATTTTCCATGTTGCAAACGACAGTCATGCGGCTTAAAGGGTTAGAGATTATTAATCCTCTTGTTATATGTAACGAAGAGCATCGTTTTATCGTGGCCGAACAACTGCGCCAAATCACGCGTTTATCGCATAATATTATTCTGGAGCCGGTAGGGCGTAATACGGCGCCGGCGATTGCGCTTGCCGCTTTGCAGGCGGTTTCCAGCGGTGACGATCCGCTCATGTTGGTATTGGCCGCGGATCACGTCATTCAGGACGAAGCGATTTTCCGCGATGCGGTCAATCAGGCGATTCCCTATGCTGAAGCGGGAAAACTGGCTACTTTCGGCATCGTGCCGACGGGCCCGGAAACGGGCTATGGATACATTCAAAAAGGTACCAGCGTCGACGGTTCCAGTATCTGCGGCGTTTCGCGCTTTGTCGAAAAGCCTAATCTTGAAACGGCGCAGCAGTATCTGGCCAGCGGCGACTATCTCTGGAATAGCGGTATGTTTTTGTTCAAAGCCAGCCGTTACCTGGAAGAATTAGGCCGTTTCCGCCCAGATATTCTGGACGCGTGCAAGCAGTCGCTTGCGCATTTGACCCCCGATATGGACTTTATCCGCGTTGACCGAGATGCATTCATTGCCTGCCCGGATGAGTCTGTCGATTATGCCGTGATGGAACAGACTGCCGATGCTGTCGTCGTACCCCTGGACGCGGGATGGAATGACGTGGGATCATGGTCTGCGTTGTGGGAAATCAGTGAAAAAGACACAAAAGGGAACTCTACTTTCGGTGATGTTCTTGAGCATAACTGTTCAAATAACTATATTCGCGCGGAGCATAAATTGGTGGCCGCTGTCGGGGTGACCAATTTGGTTGTAGTTGAAACCAAAGATGCCGTGTTGATTGCCGATAAAGATAACGTCCAAGACGTAAAAGAAATCGTCAACCAACTGAAGCGACAAAAGCGTTCCGAAAGCAAACAGCACCGTGAAGTTTATCGTCCGTGGGGCAAACATGATGCGATTGCTCAGGGCGATCGCTTCCAGGTGCGCCGCATTACTGTAAAGCCAGGCGAGAAATTGTCCTTGCAGATGCACCATCATCGTTCGGAACACTGGGTAGTGGTGTCAGGCACTGCCAAAGTGCATACCAATGGTAAAATGCAACTGATCAGTGAAAACGAATCCGTTTATATCCCTCTTGGGGTCGAACATTCTCTCGAAAACCCGGGAAAAATCCCGCTGGATTTAATTGAAATTCAGTCGGGTGCCTATTTGGGAGAAGACGATATCGTGCGAATCGGCGACTCCGCTCAGCATAATTAATCATTTTGGTGCGGTGGATATTTGAGCCGCATCACTGTATTTACGTTTGGTAAGGATCTCAACATGTCTCAATCATTGACTTGTTTCAAAGCATACGACATTCGCGGGCAGCTGGGTGAAGAGCTGAACAACGATATTGCCTATCGTGTCGGCCGTGCATATGGGGAGTTTTTGCAACCTAAAAGCGTTGTCGTCGGGGGAGACATCCGTTTGACCAGCGAGGAACTGAAACTCGCGTTGGCGGAAGGGCTGCGCGATGCCGGGGTTAATGTTCTGGATATTGGCGTCAGTGGGACGGAAGAAATTTATTTTGCCACTTTCCACTTAGGTCTCGATGGCGGCATAGAAGTGACGGCCAGTCATAATCCTATGGATTACAACGGAATGAAGCTGGTGCGGAGCCAGGCTAAACCGATCAGCGGCGATACCGGTTTGCGCGATATTCAGCGTTTGGCAGAAGATAATAACTTCGCTGCGGTGGATCCGACCCGACGCGGCAGCTACGAAACAATATCGATTGAAAAAGAATATGTGGATCATCTGCTGAGCTATGTGAATACGGCTAACTTCAAACCGTTGAAGCTGGTCGTCAACTCCGGCAACGGCGCTGCAGGTCACGTTATCGATGCTGTCGAATCGCGTTTCAAGCAGCTTCAGGTGCCGGTTGAATTTATCAAGGTTCACCACCAGCCTGACGGCAATTTCCCCAACGGTATCCCTAACCCGCTGCTGCCGGAGTGTCGGGAAGATACGGCGCAAGCAGTGCGTGCGCACAAGGCGGATATGGGAATCGCGTTTGACGGTGATTTCGATCGCTGCTTCTTGTTCGATGAACACGGCGGATTCATTGAAGGTTACTATATCGTTGGCTTGTTGGCGGAGGCGTTCCTGGAGAAAGACGCTGGGGCGAAGATCATTCATGACCCGCGCTTGAGCTGGAACACCATCGACGTGGTCAAGCAGGCAGGCGGGGTGCCGGTGATGTCGAAAACGGGCCATGCATTCATTAAAGAGCGTATGCGCCTGGAAGATGCCGTTTACGGTGGTGAGATGAGCGCCCACCATTACTTCCGCGACTTTTCATATTGCGACAGCGGCATGATCCCATGGTTGTTGGTTGCTGAATTGCTGTGCATTAAAAACAAGACGCTCGGGGAGTTGGTCGGGGATCGAATGATCGCTTATCCAGCATCGGGTGAAATTAACAGCAAACTGCAAGATCCAAAAGCTGCAATTGAAAGAGTACTCAATCGCTATCAGCCTTCGGCACTGGAATTTGACACGACCGATGGCATTAGTCTGGAATTTGCAGACTGGCGATTTAATTTACGTAGCTCAAATACTGAGCCGGTGGTGCGTTTGAATGTCGAATCACGAGCCAATCCTGCACTGATGCAGCAAAAAACAGAGGAAATACTGGCCTTGCTTCGACGCTGATCTCTGGTTTTAAAGCTATATTTTAATGCTGGGCGAGCGGTATATGCCCAGCGTTGTGAAGCGATATAGGTACCAGAGAAAACTAACAAAAGGCATCTATACTATGATAGTTAATAGGCAGTTATCTATGAACGGTTTCCGTCGGGGCGTGTTGCATACTAATGCGTCTCTTACTTCAATGCTTCAGCGCTTCTCTGATATTTTCGTTATCTTTAGCGGGCTGTACTTGTCTTGCCTAATCTCCGGTGCCGCATTTAGCGTGCAACACTGGATTATGGTATTAATATCGATCGTTATCTTCCAAATGATTGGTGGGATTACTGACTTTTATCGTTCGTGGCGTGGTGTGCGTGCGGGGCTGGAGATCCAGCTCATTTTGCAAAACTGGTCGCTGAGCCTGCTGTTGACCTCAGGAACGGTGGCGTTGATAAATGTGTTCAATAACGAGTATTCCGTCTATATCCAATGGTATCTGCTGGTCTGCTGCGGTTTGGTCATTACGCGCAGCGTGATCCGGCTGCTCTTGGGATACATGCGCAATATTGGCTTCAATACCCGTAATGTGGCCATCATGGGTGCGATGCCCGTCGGTATTCGTCTGGCAGAATCTTTACGTGACGCGCACTGGATGGGATTTAAAGTGTTGGGCATTTACGACAACGATAATTCTCCGTTGAACAGCAAAATCGAACGCTGCGGCGACTTGTCTCAGCTCGTGAGCGACGCGAAAAGTGGGCGTATCGATAGGGTCTATATCGCAATGTCGATGGAGCAGGAAAAATTGATCAAAGATACGATCGCGGATCTTTCTGATACGACCTGCTCAGTGATGCTGATCCCGGATATCTTTACGTTCAACATATTACAGTCGCGATCGGAAGAGATTAATGGCGTTCCCGTCGTTTCGTTATTCGATACGCCAATGAGCGGGATTAATCAGGTAATTAAGCGTATTGAAGACATCATTCTGTCAATATTTATTTTGCTGTTCATTTCTCCGGTTCTGTTGCTGATCGCCTGCATGGTCAAATTTACCTCTTCCGGGCCCATCATTTTCAAACAAAGGCGTTATGGCATGGATGGCAAGGCCATCGAGGTATGGAAATTCCGCTCGATGACCGTGATGGAAGATGGCGATAAAGTCGTTCAAGCGAAAAAAGGGGACGCGCGCCTGACGCCGGTCGGCTCCTTCTTGCGTCGTACCTCTCTGGATGAATTGCCGCAATTTGTCAATGTACTGAAAGGCGACATGTCGATTGTAGGCCCAAGGCCGCATGCCGTGGCACATAATGAACAGTATAGAAAGTTGATCAACGGCTATATGCTGCGCCATAAAATGAAGCCGGGTATCACGGGGTGGGCGCAGATCAACGGTTGGCGTGGCGAGACGGATACGTTGGAAAAAATGCAAAAGCGCGTTGAGTTCGATCTCGACTACATCCGTAACTGGAGCGTTTGGTTGGACATTAAAATCGTCTTCCTGACCATTTTCAAGGGATTCATTAATAAAGCGGCGTATTAGATTTTCTTTAAGGATGTCGCGCCTGGGAAATGTGGATTTCCTGATCTCTGGGGATGTTGAGACAGTTCATTTTTCTTTTAAAACTGGAGGTCGGTCAGATGTTGACTAAAACAAACCGTAAACTGAGGTGCTGGAAGGGGGCGGCTTCATCGCTGGCCCTCGCATTGCCGCTGATGTTTATCAGTGCGAACGCGTTGGCTTTCGAAGTCGGGGTTCATGCGCATTTTCGCTGGTACCCCAACGATCCGGATAAATATTTGGATCTGATTAAGCGTTACGGTTTCACGTCGTATCGAGCGGATTTTCCCTGGAGCGGATTGGAACAGCAAAAAGGGCAGTATGTCATAACCGGCAATATGCAAAAGGCCGACCAAGCGTTTAACGATGCCCAGGCAAAATTTGGTCTGAATGGGTTATTAGTATTGGCGTACGGTAACAAACTCTACGATCCATCGGGTTATCCAACGACGCCTGAAGCCATTCAGGCTTTTGCCAACTACGCGTATTGGACGGCCTCCAAATATAAAGGCAAGATCAAGTATTACGAGATCTGGAACGAATGGACGAATGCCACTGCGATTAAGCCGAAGCCGCGCACGCCACCGCCGCCGGAGATTTTCGTCGCGTTGGTGAAAGCTACGGCTGCTGCGGTTCGAAAGGCCGATCCCAACGCAATTGTCATTACGGGAACGGCCAACCCAACAGGAACCCGCGATCCTTCCTGGGTTGATAACATCGTTAAACTCGGCGTGTTGAATTACGTCGATGGTTTCTCCATCCACCCTTACTCCTATGGCAACGATAATTACGCTATACGGGCCCCTGAGGGGAACCTCGGCGTTGTGGATAAATTCGAGGCCCGGCTTGCAAAGGCAGCAGGTAAGACGGTGCCGATTTATATCACTGAAATCGGCGTGCCAACCTATGACGGTAAAGGCGGGTTATCAAAAGATGTGGCTGCGCAATATGTGGTGAAATATACTTTCCTGGCCAAATCGCGGCCCTTTATCAAAGGGATATGGTGGTACGATTTGCTCGATGATGGAGACAACCCGAAAATCAATGAACATCGATTTGGGCTGCTGACGAGAAACGGTCAACCGAAGCCGTCGATGCTGGCTTTAAGTAAGGTCGCAGATGTTGCGCGATCGTATTCCGTTGAGAAATACCAAGTGCTGCCGGGCGGTAAAATTTCCATCGCATTGAAAGGGAATAATCAACATGCGATGCTATTCTGGCAGGAAAAACCGGTGGCTAAGCCTGCCAGCGGTATTTCTTCAGGCTTGCGCAGTTTTATGGCGAGTGAGGCGCCGCAAAACCAAAGTGCTACGCCGCTCAAAGAGGTTCAGGGGAATACGGCTGCGCCCGATGGCGATGTACCGGTAATGATGCGCTCCAGTGCTCCGATTGCCTCGCCCTGGTAGGCAGGCTGTGAGTAAAAAACCGCAAGCTTATTAAGCTTGCGGTTTTTTTTTGTCCAGCGTCATAAGCGGCTTGCTGCTTCGTCATTCGCCTGCATTTGCCGCCTATAAAAAAGCCAGCCGGCATAGCCGGCTGGCATCAGTATATAACTGCCGTTCTCCATGCGGCCCTGAATAAATAATCAGGGCGCTTGTTGAAGGCGTTACGCTTACGCGTAGTGCAGCGTATCCACCAATTGCTGGTGGTTTTGCCCAGTCAGGTATACCACGGTATCGTTGAGGTCCAGCGAGTGGTTATCGTTGTTGTCGATAATCACGTAAGAGCTGGCAGTGTTACCGCCACCGCTGAATACAACGGATGCCACACCCACTTTCGACGTCAGCGAGTTGCTGCTATCCAGGCCAAGAATACCGCCCAGCAGGCCGATAACGCCATTGGTCAAACCGCCCACCAGTGTCCCCAACAATGCATCCAACGTGTCGGCAGAACGCGTACCGTAGTTCGCTACCGCGGTGCCGCTGGCGTCATCGGAGATAGTCAGGCCGCCATGGTTCACGTCGACAATCGAGTCCTTGAGGCTATTAAAGTCCTTGATGGTCACACCCGCCTGCGTGTTACTGGCCTTGATGTCGTAGGTGTTGGCACCTGCGCCGCCGGTCAGCGTGGTGTTGCCAATCACGCCCAGAGTATCGGCAGCACTGGTACCTTCTACGGTCATTTGGTAACCGTTCAGGCCCAACGCCGTCAACACCGGTGCCAACAGGTTGGTGGTGACAACGCTCAGCGGCAGAATGTTCAGCAACTGAATGATGATACCGTCACCGGTACCGCCATGGCTGGAGTCGAGATTCAGCCCCGCGGTATTGGTGGACGCATTGATATCACGCACGTTGCTGAAACCGCTGCCCACCGTCAGATCCAGCGCGTGATCACCGGTCACGTTGATGGTCTGAACCTGCGCATTGGTGCCGGCCAATGACAGAATATTGTCAAAGCTGCCGGTACCGCCCGAGGCCACGTTAACCGTGGTCAGAGCGGTGCCCAACAAGGCGCTGCTGCTGCTGTTGAGAGTGATGGCGCCGGCATTCACGTTGGCAGAACTCACCGCATCGAAGTTGATATTGAAGTGATCGGTGGCGTTCTGGACAAAGGTGAAGTTCAGCGTACTGGCAGCGGTCGCGTCCCCTTTCACTGCCAACTGCGCGGCGTTTCCGCCGGCGGCGTTGATGACGTTGACGTTAGCCAGACCGGAGACCACAAACCCCTGAGTGCCCAGATTGGTGGCCGCTGCGTTCTGCGTAACCGTGCCGCCGGTGGTGCCTTCGACCGTGGACGTGCCGTTGGTCAGGCCAAAGTCAAAGGTGTTGTTTGGCGTGGTCACGCTGGTGGTAGTCGGTGAACCAATCAGCGGCGTCGTAATCAGCGTACCGACGGACTTGCCGATATAGCCGGTCAGGTCGATCTGCTCGAAGTTCGAGAAGTTGTTGGCGTTGCTGGTCACGGTGCTGGTACGAACGCCCAGGGCGTTTTGGTTGGTCACCACGGTTTTGGTGATGAAGTTGGCGGAGATAGAGTCCGTACCCGCGCCGCCATTAGCGGAGATGCCGGCGCCGACGGTGTTGGCTGCGCCGGTTGCCGCATTCCCCGCCCATTTCAGCGAGTCGTTGCCGTTGCCAAGGTTAAAGTCGCCGGTGCCCGTGGCGATATTGGCCGTCGACGTCACGATGACATCGTCATTCCCGGAACTGGCGTTCAGAATCACGTTGCCATTGTTAACGGTAATATCGACACCAGGGTTAACCCCGTTGTCAGACAGGTTGACCGTTGCTGCACTGGTGCCGTTGATGGTCAGATTCGCCAGGTGGTCGGCGAACTTCAGGTTCACGATGCTGGCGGCATTGGCGTTCAGTTGCACATCCGTCAACACTGCCGTTTCGGCATTGCTAATTTGGTGAGATGCGCCTGTGTTGACGGTGCCCGTCGCGTTGCCGCCGGCGGCCGTTGCCGTCAGAGACGCAGCAGTTTTGTACAGCAGGCTGGTACCGATGTCGAACTCGAAACCATGCTGCTGAGTGACGGTGGCACTGTCAGTGGCGACGGAGCTGCGCAGGTCGTTGATAATGGCCTGCGTGATGGCCGTTTTGCTCCCCAGCGCACCATAGCTGGCTAATTGCGCAGCGGTGGCGGCGGTGCCATGCACCAGGGTAAAGATATGCTGAACAAAATCATCGCCAGTCAATTGAGCGCCTTTCTTTTGCGACTCTGCTGAATTGATCAGGGTAGTGATGACCTGTGCATAAGTTTTACCGGCAAACAGTTCTTTGCTCCAGGTGTCCAGCCCGCGGGCATCGACGCCACGGCCAGGAATTGCCAGGAAGGCCGCTGCGACTTGTTCTTGATAGTTCAGAGCCGGCAGTTCACCCGGTTGCCACACGTGTGTCGCCGCCTGGAAGTGCTGTTGGGCCGTGGTATCGCCGGCGGCAACGGTGCCCTTCAGTGCTGCGATCACTTGAGCTACGACGTCGCCGCGAGTCGAGCCGCCACTCAGCAAGGCGAGATAGCTGCTGCTTTCGGCCGAAGTTGGTGCGCGTTCATAGCTGTTTTGGAAGATGGCGTTGATGAAATCGCTATCGCTTAACGTTTTCAGCGGGCTGTTGTTCACGAAGGTTTGTGCGACCGCCGCCAGCGTTTTGCTGCCCTGCGCCAATACGGTTCCCCAGTAGGTAATGCCGTCCTGAGTTTGCGTTAAGCCCACGACATGGAAAACACCCTGTACGTCAGCTGCGCCGGCCGACGATGCGGCTGTCGCGACAGGGAACAGGGTTTTTTCGACTTGAGCTTCGAAATTGCTCTGTGCTGTCAGCAGCGTTGAATCAAAACCGCTGTAGCTAAGTACGTCGTTAATCACCTTGGCAACAACGGATGCCGTGGTGGGGTTGCCCGCTAAAAGATCGGCAAGCACGCTGCTGCTGGGGGCACTGCCGTTCACTGCGGTGTAGACCTTGGTTACGATTTGAGAAGCCGTCAGACCGTTCAGGCTTGAGGTGCCGGTAATGAATTTTTGCGCAACTTGCTCCAGAGAAAGTGCAGAAGTTTCAATTTTCTGCGAGTAGTAATCTAACGCCGCGGTATCAATATTCTTTCCAGAGATTGCAAGGAAAAAAGCAGCCGCTTTTTGCTGTGCTACTAATGTGGCCATACGTTACCCCTTTGGATGTACCCATTTTCTACGGACATAAGAAAGATGTGACCGGCCCCCCATAGCCGTGCCAGGAAGAGGTTTGGTCAGATTTTTTAGTATTAAAGCTTGTGAAAACAACGGCATATAAAAATGACATACTAATGCCAATTGTTGCTTTCACGTTTTAATCAAAGGAGCTGATGAGATTTTTGTCAAGGCTATAGGATTTTTTTTATTTCTATTGTTTTTGTTTTTCTATAACTAATTGTGTTGTCAATTAATCCTGCGTTTTTGTCGCAGTTGATTAATATTTTTTATGAGTGCAATGATTTTGGTTGTTTTTTTAACGGTGGGGATTATTAGATTTCTAATTATTTCCAGTGGTGGCGGTTTGACTTTGCCGGGGCGTGGGAAAGGGGGGCGGTGTCCTGTCATTCAGGTTTGGATAACTTTTTGCTTTATATTGGTTTTTTTTTGAATTTTTGAGGAATGTTTTTTTCGTCTGCCGCCTTGCTGGAATTCCAAATGTGTATCTATAGTTAATGAAAAAGCAGCTGCAGTCTTGAGCATGTTTGGGGGCTTTTTTTGTGAGGTTAATCTCATAAAAATCAATGCGGATTTTGACTGACAGTGCACATGATGTAAGGGCAGAAAGTGAACCAATTTATACCGCGCAATGAAATTGCGGATGTTATACGGACTCGCAGCAAGGTTTTCTGGACCGTTGGCATATTTACCGCATTTATTAATTTATTAATGCTAGTTCCTTCTATCTATATGCTCCAGGTTTATGACCGGGTGCTTCCTTCTCGCAATGAAATCACGCTGTTGATGCTGACGCTGATCATGCTGGGCATGTTCGGCATGATGTCGCTGTTGGAATACGTGCGCAGCATGGTGGTGATCCGCATCGGCAGCCAGCTGGATATGCGGCTCAACACGCGAGTCTATACCGCGGCCTACGAGGCGAATCTGAAAAACGGCTCGTCTGATGCCGGCCAGATGCTGAGCGATTTGACCAATCTGCGCCAATTCCTCACCGGCAGCGCGCTGTTCGCCTTCTTTGATGCGCCGTGGTTTCCAATCTATCTGTTGGTGATATTCCTCTTTAACCCTTGGTTGGGGCTTTTCGCTCTGGTCGGTGCGCTGTTGCTGATCGCATTGGCGGTGATCAACGAAATGGTGTCGAAAAAGCCGCTGGCGGAAGCCAGCAAGCTGTCGATTATGTCCGGGACGCTGGCCAGCACCAATTTGCGCAATGCCGAAGTGATCGAAGCTTTGGGGATGTTGCCCAACCTGAAACGCAGGTGGTTCGGTCTGCACCAGCGGTTCTTGAACAGTCAGCGCATCGCCAGCGAACGCGCATCGCGGGTCACGTCGATCACCAAGTTTGTGCGCATGTCGCTGCAATCATTGGTGCTGGGGCTGGGGGGCTGGCTGGCGATCGATGGGCACATCACGCCCGGTATGATGATCGCCGGTTCCATTCTGATGGGGCGAACCCTGGCGCCGATTGAGCAGGTTATTAACGTCTGGAAGAGCTACAGCGCGGCGAAGCTTTCTTATGGCCGGTTGGTCAAGCTGCTGGAAACGCATCCGCAGCGGGGTACCGGCATGTCCTTGCCGCGCCCGGAAGGGGTGCTGGCCGTAGAAGGCGTCACCGCCACGCCGCCGGGATCCCAAGGCGATGCGGTATTGCATAACGTGAGTTTTGCCATCCAGCCCGGTGACGTGCTGGGGATCATTGGCCCGAGCGCGTCGGGGAAATCGACGCTGGCGCGTTTGCTGGTCGGCATTTGGCCGGTCAGCGAAGGGATTGTTCGGTTGGATAATGCCGACATCTATCAGTGGAACAAGGATGAGTTGGGGCCGTATATCGGCTATCTGCCACAGGACATTGAGCTGTTTGCCGGGACTATCGCCGAGAATATCGCCCGCTTTAACGATATTGACTCAGAGAAAGTCATTGAAGCCGCCAAGCTGGCCGGCGTGCACGAACTGATCCTGCGTTTCCCTAACGGTTACGATTCGGTGCTCGGCAACGGTGGCGCTGGGCTTTCCGGTGGACAGAAACAGCGTATCGGCCTGGCGCGCGCATTGTATGGCGACCCTTCGCTGGTGGTATTGGATGAGCCTAACTCCAACCTGGATGATGCGGGCGAGAAAGCGTTGAACCAGGCCATTATGTTCCTCAAGCAACGTAATAAAACGGTGGTTCTGATTACCCATCGCACCAATTTGCTGTCGATGACCAGCAAGCTGTTGCTCCTGGTAAATGGCAACGTCAACGCATTCGGCCCGACTCAACAAGTGCTTCAGGCGTTAGCCAATGCGCAAAAAGCGCAGGCGCAACCGCCTCAGCAAGCGGTGAGGGCGGTAAATTCCGAGCCGGATGAAGGCAATATCCCGAAAACGCAAATTAATTAAGCCGTGAATTGCCTGACGGCTTTATTGCCGTCCGCAGTTTAAAGGAGTTGGTATGTCGACGCACATTGGCGAGCCGCAAGACTCGTATATTGAAGAGATCCCGCAGGATGAACGGCGGTTTACCCGGATGGGCTGGCTGGTGGTGGGAATTGGTCTGTTCGGATTTTTGGCCTGGGCAGCGTTCGCGCCTCTGGATAAAGGGGTGGCATCGCCGGGATCGGTAACCGTTTCCGGCAATCGCAAAACGGTGCAGGCCCCGGCCAGCGGCATCATCAAGAATATCGCGGTGAAAGACGGCGACAAGGTGAAAGCCGGAGAAGTCCTGGTGCAGTTGAGCCAGGTGCAGGCACAGGCGCAGGTTGATTCCCTGCGCGACCAGTACTACACCACGCTGGCCACCGAAGGGCGTTTACTCGCCGAGCGCGACGGTCTGAGCAACGTCACTTTTTCCCCTATTTTTGCCCAGATCAAAACTCAGCCGCGCGTGGCTGAAATCATCGCGTTGCAAACGCAGCTGTTCGCCTCCCGCCGCCAGGGGCTGCAAAGTGAAATTGACGGTTATAAGCAGTCGATGGACGGGATTCGTTTCCAATTGAAAGGCCTGCAGGATTCGCGCGCCAACAAGCAGATTCAACTTTCCAGCCTGCGTGAGCAGATGAACAGCATGAAGCAACTGGCGGCGGACGGTTACCTGCCGCGCAACCGCTACCTGGAAGTGCAGCGTCAGTTTGCCGAGGTGAACAGCAGCATCGATGAAACCGTCGGGCGGATTGGCCAGCTGCAAAAGCAGCTGCAGGAATCTCAGCAGCGTATCGATCAGCGTTTCGCCGACTATCAGCGCGAGGTCAGAACGCAACTGGCGCAAACCCAAATGGACGCCAGCGAGTTTCGCAATAAGCTGCAAATGGCCGATTTCGATCTGGGCAACACTGCCATCACCTCACCGGTGGACGGCACCGTGGTCGGATTGAATATCTTCACTCAGGGGGGCGTCGTGGGAGCGGGTGACCACCTGATGGACGTTGTACCCAGCCAGGCGACATTGGTGGTGGATTCTCGCCTCAAAGTCGACCTGATCGACAAGGTGTACAACGGGTTGCCGGTGGATCTGATGTTTACCGCCTTCAACCAAAACAAAACCCCGAAAATTCCGGGAACGGTCACGTTGGTTTCCGCCGATCGCCTGGTCGACAAAGCCAACGGCGAGCCTTACTACCAGATGCAGGTCACGGTCTCGCCGGAGGGCATGAAGATGCTCAGTGGCGAGGACATCAAGCCGGGGATGCCGGTAGAGGTGTTCGTGAAAACGGGGTCGCGCTCGCTGCTGAGCTATCTGTTTAAACCTATTTTGGATCGCGCTCATACTTCATTAACCGAGGAATAATTTTGATTCAATCAAAACGACAGGCTGCCGGTCTGGTTATCGGCACCCTTTTGTTTGCGATATCTGCGCCGGTTTATTCGATAGGGATTTTAGACGCATATTCGCTGGCATTAGAAAAGGACCCGACCTTCCGGGCGGCTATAAAAGAGAAAGAAGCGGGAGATGAGAACGAAAACATCGGCAGGGCGGGGCTGCTGCCGAAAGTGTCGCTGAACTACCAGAATTCGCCGCGTAACTGGCAGACGCAAAAATACCCGCAGAGCGACTTTTTCGGCAATGTTTCGGAGGTCACCCGGCGGCAGCAATATCGCAGTTATTCCAGCTCGATCACGCTGACGCAGCCGCTGTTCGATTATGAAGCGTACGCGCGCTACAAAGCCGGCGTAGCGCAGACGATGATGTCGGACGAGCGCTATCGCGGTAAGTTGCTGGATCTTGCGGTTAGGGTGATTAACGCCTATGTCGAAGTAGCCTATTCCAAGGATCAAATCGCGTTGGCCGAAGCGCAAAAGGCGGCTTACAAGGAACAGCTGACCTTGAACGATCGCCTGATGAGCGCCGGTGAAGGCACCATTACCGACGTATCGGAAACCCAGGCGCGCTACAGCCTGGCCGAAGCGCAGGTCATCGAGGCGCGCGATGCGCTGGATGCCGCGCAGCGCGAATTGGAAGTGATTATCGGCATACCGCTGAACCAGCTGGATGAATTGCAGGTGTTGCGGCCGGGCAAGTTCAAGGTGGCGCCGCTGATCCCGTCCAAGTTTGAAGAGTGGCAAAAGATCGCGCTGGAGAATAACCCGGTGCTGGCCGCCTCGCGTCATGGCGTGGATGCCGCCAAGTATGACGTCGAAAGGAATCGGGCGGGCTTTATGCCGCAGGTTCAGCTGTATGCTTCGCATTCGGAAAACGACTCCAGCAGCGATAACACGGTTAACCAGAAATACCGCACCGACAGCATCGGCGTGCAGGTCAGCATGCCTATTTATTCCGGCGGCGGCGTTTCGGCGTCGACCCGGCAGGCGGCGGCGCGCTATGGCCAGGCGATGTATGAGATGGATGCGCAGACGGGCACCACGCTCAACGATCTGCGCAAGCAGTACAATCTGTGCATCAGCAGCCGCGCCAAGGTGGCGGCCTATGAGTTGGCGGTACAATCGGCCACCACACAGGTGACGGCGACCCGGCAAAGCGTGCTGGCCGGGCAACGTGTCAACGTTGACGTGCTCAACGCCGAACAGCAGCTCTATAGCGCCCAGCGCGATCTGGCCTCCGCCAAGTACGCCTACATCAAGTCGTGGATTACCTTGCTGAGCGACTCCGGTACGTTGGATGAAAAAGATGTTATGCGGGTAGCGCAGTATTTTGCCCGCAGTCGCTAGCAACATATTCACTATGAGCATTAATCTGAAAGAGCAGCGTTGAGCTGCTCTTTTTCGATGGATGTGCCTTTTCATCACGCGACGCTATTTGATTAGTGGAGCGGTTCTCCTTGCCTGAAGAGGCGTCTATGCCCCAAATGCCATTGATAGGGAACGGCTTGTCCCTTTGGGTGTCGAATCGTGTGCGATATAGCGTTAAAGCAAGAAAATGGCCGAGGGAGAGTGTTGCACCTGACCCCATCGGGCAAGGCCGTGGGCTGCCGTTTTCTCTTCATGCATGAACCATTGAGCTGTATTATGCGTATCGAAATCAATGGATGGCCTGCTTAAACGTCCTACGAAAAAAACGGCCTTCTTATAGAACGAGTAACTAGGCTTTGATGCTGTCGAAGCGTAAGGGGGGGATATGGCAATTTTAGTTACCGGTGGCGCTGGTTATATTGGATCTCACACTGTGTTATCGCTGCTGGAGCGCGGTGAAGAGGTAGTGGTGTTGGACAATCTGTCGAACTCGTCAGCGGAATCTTTACACCGCGTAGAGAAACTGACGGGAAAAGCCGCCGTGTTTTACCAAGGCGATGTTCAGGATGCTGAATGCCTGCATCGCATCTTTGCAGCGCACACGATTACCGCTGTGATCCACTTCGCCGGCCTTAAGGCCGTTGGGGAATCTACGCGTAAACCGCTGGAATACTACCAGAATAATGTTACCGGAACGCTGGTGTTACTGGACGCCATGCGCCGTGCCGGCGTGCATGATTTCATCTTCAGTTCCTCCGCCACTGTCTATGGCGCCAATTCGCCGGTGCCCTATGTGGAGACGACACCGATCGGCGGGACAACCAGCCCTTATGGCACGTCCAAGTTGATGGTGGAGCAGATCCTGCAAGATTTCGCTAAGGCTGAACCGCAATTTTCGATTATTGCCTTGCGTTACTTCAATCCGGTGGGGGCTCACGAGTCCGGACTCATTGGCGAAGATCCTAACGGTATCCCCAACAACTTGCTGCCTTACATCTCACAGGTGGCTATCGGCAAGTTGGAAAAGCTGGGCATTTTCGGCGGAGATTATCCGACGAAGGACGGCACGGGAGAGCGCGATTACATCCATGTCATGGATTTGGCTGAAGGCCACCTGAAAGCCATGGATCATTTGCCGAAGATCAATGGATTTAAGGCTTATAACCTGGGGGCTGGCGTAGGGCACTCGGTGCTGGCGATGGTTCAGGCGTTTGAAAAAGCGTCCGGCGTAACGATCCCTTACCAAATATTACCTCGCCGTGACGGCGATCTGCCTGCTTTCTGGGCGAACGCCGATCTGGCTTATCAGGAGTTGGGTTGGAAAGTCAGTCGGGGTATCGATGACATGATGCGCGATACCTGGAACTGGCAGAAGAAAAATCCTAAGGGTTTTCAGCATTGACCATGCAATTCAACCCCACTGTTTATCGGGAAGGATAAACAGTGGGGCACAAACGTCTATTGGGAAATCAGTAAGCAATACTTGATAAATTGTAACCAGCCTCTTAGAAATCACAGCATGACTCCCTGCTAAATTTTCTATATTTTATTTTAAAACCATTGAGTTAAATCTCATCTTCGTACATGAACCACACAAATTCAGCGTATTTTTTTACGTTACGGTGTCGGATGTTTTTGCAAATTGTGCTAGTCTCTCAGACCTTCGCGGATCCTATATTATTTCTGTCATATGCACGCGAGTTTGTTTAAGGTTCGTTCAAAAAGACCTCAGACGTGAAGTGTAAACTCGGTGGCGGCGCGTGTTTATAAGCATAATTCTAGGTCTCTGGGTAACGTTTTTCGTGAGTAAATTTCTAATGAAAGTGATAGAGACGCAGGTTGAAGGTGTAAAGCTGATCGAACCCAAAGTGTTTGGCGACCAGCGTGGTTTTTTCTTGGAAACATTCCAAAAAAGTCGATATCAGGAGTTGCTCGGCATTGATGCGGAGTTCGTACAAGATAACCACTCCCGTTCAGCGCGTGGCGTTTTGCGGGGCTTGCATTTTCAAACGGCAAAACCGCAAGGTAAGTTGGTGAGGGTGGTACGCGGCGAGGTCTACGATGTCGTCGTCGATATTCGTCCTGAGTCGCCGACATTCAAAAAGTGGGTTGGCGTCTATCTGTCCGAAGAGAACAAAAACCAGCTTTGGGTGCCGCCTGGTCTCGCCCATGGTTTTGTCGTAGTTTCGGACTCGGCTGATTTTGAATATAAATGCACTGATTACTATGATCCAAGTAATGAAGGGTGCCTGCTGTGGAACGATCCGGAAGTAGGTGTCGAATGGCCAATCAGCGAGCCGCTGTTGTCGCCGAAGGATCTACAGGGAAAATTGTTTAGAGAGCTTTTTTAATGCGTGTACTTTTGACCGGTGCTGCGGGGCAGTTGGGGCGCTGTATTATCGATCGTTTCCCTGCCAATTGGACCCTGATGGCGATGGACAGCCAGCAATTGGATATTGCGGACTCTGCCGCTGTCTCGGCGGCGGTTGAGCAGCTGGTACCGGATGCCATTATCAATGCTGCGGCTTATACTGCGGTTGATAAAGCGGAATCGGAACCTGAAAAGGCTCGGGCAATCAATGCGTTCGGCCCCGGCTTCCTCGCTACTGCTGCGGCGAAGTTAGACATTCCTTTCATACATATCTCGACCGATTACGTCTTTGATGGCACTTCATCGGAGCCGTATTGCGAAGAGACACCTTGTTCGCCCAAAAGCGTTTACGGGCAGACGAAACTCGAAGGTGAGCGGGCAGCACTACAAGCTAATCCGAAAACTGTCGTGATCAGAACGGCCTGGGTTTTCAGCGAGTACGGTAACAACTTCGTGAAAACCATGCTGCGAGTCGGAGCACAGAGAGGGGAGTTGGGCGTGGTGAGCGACCAGTTCGGCTGCCCAACTTATGCGGGGGACATTGCAGCGACTGTCATCGCTATGCTGTCCCATCCTCAATTGCCTTATGGCATCTATCATTACTGCGGTGATAATGCCGTTTCATGGTTCGATTTTGCTTGCGCTATCTTCCGGGAGGCGGAAGCATCAGCGCGTTATCCGCATAAGGTGAGCGTCAAACCTATCGCAACCCATGAATATCCAACGCCTGCATCCAGGCCAGCGTATTCGATTTTGAGCACCAGCAAGATTTGTGCGCTGGCTCTGAAGCCTAGCCCATGGGAACAGCAACTTAAAACAGTACTCCAGAAGATATTATCTCAGTGATGATCCTTCAAATGGATGAGATTAAAGGGGATAATACTATCCCCTTTGACGTTTTTGTGTGTTGATGAAACGTTAGCATCGCTTATGGGCCTGACGTTCAGTCTTTTAATCACCCTAATGGCATGACTTTGTGACTGCGGTAAATTACGGGTTTAGGAACTAGATACAGCATGGCTGTAGACCAAGAAAAATCTCAATTTCAGATCGTTGCATCTATCGTTTTGTTCAACCACAGCTATGAGCAGGTGGCGGGCACCTTGACGTCTCTTTTGGCGGAGCGCTGCGTTGATAAGATTGTTCTGGTCAATAATGGCGGTGCCGATTGGGCCGATGCCTTGAATAATGACCGTATCAGCTACATCTCTGCTAAGGAAAATGGCGGATTTGGCCACGGACATAACCTGGCAATGAGCCGCTACCTGGATTCCTGCGATTATTTTTTGATCTGCAACCCGGATATCAGTTTTGAAGTAGGCGCGTTGGCAAGTTTGCATCAGTTCGCCAGCGAAGGGAAACATCAGTTCGTCTCTCCACGAATACATTACAGTGATGGTCGCTTTCAGTACAGCTGCCGATTGCTGCCGACGCCGGCGAATTTGCTGTTGCGCCGCTTTATACCCCGTTTAGGAGTTAAGATGGATGCAGCCTATGAGCTCCAGGCTGCTGATTATGATTCAACGTTTGCCGTGCCGACCGTGTCAGGGTGTTTCATGCTGATTGCGTCACCATTGCTGAAAAAGTTGAATGGATTTGACGAGCGCTTTTTCATGTACATGGAAGATGTCGATCTCTGTCGCCGGGCTTTGCCGCATAGCGACATCATCTACTTTTCGGGAGCGCAAATCACACATGTCTTCGGCAAAGGGTCTTACAAAAATCTGGTGCTGCTGGGCCATCATGTACGCTCTGCTGTTGCCTACTTTTGCAAATGGGGATGGTTTTTTGATCGTCAGCGCCGCCAATATAACCAGCAATGCTTAAAGAGCATTCCTATGAAAGAAAACGGCCGCAAGCGGTAGCATACATCGCGAGAAAAAGTGCCAAGACGGTGTGTTAAAAGTATTAAGGTATTGATTATGATTATTTTCAATGAGTTTATGGCGGTGAGACATACTGCCGTGATCATGCAGGGGGCAGGGGAATGAGTAATCCGCATAAAAATCAACCAATATCACCGCTCTCCTTGGTGCGTAACATATGGGGTTACAGGCAGCTGATTCTGCAGATGACCAAACGTGAAGTGATCGGCCGCTACAAAGGTTCCGCGATGGGGCTGGCCTGGTCGTTTTTAAACCCTTTGTTTATGCTCGTTGTCTATACTTTTGTCTTTTCGGTCGTTTTTAAAGCCCGCTGGTCTGTCGGCGGAGATGAAAGCCGCACCCAGTTTGCCGTAATTCTCTTTGTCGGCATGATTGTCCACGGTTTTTTTGCTGAGGTCGTGAATCGTGCGCCGCAGATCATTCTGGGAAATACCAACTACGTGAAGAAAGTGGTGTTTCCTTTGGAAACCTTGCCGGTGATCAGCTTATGTGCTGCCCTGTTCCACACTTTGATTAGCCTGCTGGTTCTGCTTTGCGCCTTTTTCCTGTTCAACGGCTATTTGCATTGGACGCTGGTGTTTGTGCCGTTGGTCTTCCTACCGCTGGTCATTTTTTGCCTTGGTTTGGGATGGATCCTGGCTTCGCTTGGGGTATTTATCCGTGATGTTGGCCAGACTACGGTAATCATTACCACCGTAATGATGTTTTTATCCCCGGTCTTCTTCCCAATCACTGCGCTCCCTGAGAAGTATCGGATCTGGATTATGCTCAATCCTCTGACATTTATCATCGAACAAGCGCGTAATATTTTGATCTGGGGTCAGATGCCTAACTGGAGCGGTCTGGTGGTCTATACGTTGGCCGCGATGTTAGTGGCTTGGCTGGGTTATGCTTTCTTCCAGAAAACCAGAAAGGGGTTTGCAGATGTCCTCTAACGATGTTGCGATTCAGGTTAGCAATTTAAGCAAATGCTACCAGATCTACTCTCGTCCGCGCGACCGTCTGAAGCAGTTCTTTGCCCCTAAGCTGCAGCGCGTGGCGAGAAAGGAAAGCCGTACTTATTTCCGTGAGTTTTGGGCACTCAGGGATGTGTCTTTCACGATCAACCGTGGCGAGACCGTTGGCATCATCGGTAGAAACGGGGCGGGTAAGTCCACGCTGCTTCAGATGATTTGCGGTACGCTGACGCCGACGACAGGTGACATCAGCGTCAATGGCCGAATTGCCGCCTTGCTGGAGCTGGGCGCGGGGTTTAATCCTGAATTTACTGGCCGAGATAACGTCTACCTTAACGGCAGTGTTCTGGGGTTAAGCAAGGCTGAGATCGATCGCAAGTTTCAAAGTATTCTCGATTTCGCAGATATTGGCGCGTTTATCGACCAACCGGTAAAGACCTATTCCAGTGGGATGTATGTGCGCTTAGCTTTTGCGGTGCAAGCCTGTATTGATCCCGAGATTTTAATCGTCGATGAAGCGTTGGCGGTAGGGGATATCGGATTCCAGTATAAATGCTTTAAAAGGATGGAAGCGCTGAAGAAGCAGGGGACAACCATCATTATGGTGACCCATTCAACCGGCAGCATTCTGGAATACGCCGATCGCTGTCTGGTTATGAGCGACGGCCAACTGATCGGTGATACGACGGATGTGCTGGCCGCGGTATTAGCCTATGAAAAGGGGATGCTGCTTTCTGAAAAGAAACAGGAACCGGTGGTATCTTCCTCCGTCGACTCTTCCGCCAGGTATGGGATTGAGGAGCTCCGTGCTCTGCAACAGGCGTCGATCAATGCGGAAGTGGATGAGAAACGTTTTGGTAGTGCGCGGGCGATTATCGAGTCGTTCTCTGTCATCAAAAGTGATGGTACCCCCCTGGCTGACAAACCTTTAGTCAAATCGGGTGAAGAACTGTACTTTAACTTTACCCTGGCGGCTTCAGAGACGATCAGCGACGTTGTTTTGGGTATCTCGATTTCTCGCGCTCAGGGGGGAGATATTTGGGGGGATAACAACATCGGCGCCGGGCACCCTCTGACGCTGCAACCAGGTTTGCAAACGTTGAAATACAAAGTTAAGTTGCCGATTAACGCCGGCGATTATCTCATCCACTGCGGTCTGGCATGCTTTAATAATGGCGAGCGAGAAGAGCTCGATCAGCGTAGGCCTATTGGAAAAATTAAGTACTGGTCTTCACGAGAGCTCGGTGGCGTGATCCATGCTCCAATCCAGATCGTTGCCGATGGAGTGTCATAATGGTCAGTGTTTTCTTACCGGCTTATCCCTTTAGAGGCGTTAAAGCACCCTATTTGTGGTTTTTCTATCGCGTCTTGAGCTCGATGAAAGAACCCGTTTATTTCATGATGGGCAACGATTACCTGTCTTCTCTTGAGCAATGGGAAAGTGAGAAGCGTTGGGAGCTTGAGGAGGATTCGCAAAGGCGTCTGGGTTTCCAATTGCCTGACCTGAGCCAACTGAGTGATAAACATAACGTCAGTGTGATTGACGAGTCGTATTTCAATCACTACATGGCAAAATGTTTTAACAATCCCGATGAGCTCTTTAAGAAGTTTATCACCGAGGTGATCCCTGAACTTGAGGAGGTTCTGTTTGCTGCGTTAAGTCAGGAAAGCCACATCGAGTGCGTATTGACGTGGTGTAATTGCCCTTCCTTAAATGCGGCAGCGAAAAGAAGGAATATTAAAGTCGTCAACCTTGAGTTGGGGCCATTACGCTCGCCAGAGTACTTATCGACCGCTTATTTCGACTTTAGCGGGGTAAACGGCAATACAGAGGCGGAAAGGCGCTACCTGAGTAGCGATTACCGTTTCAATATGAACGTTCAGGTGGAGCAACTCCGCGAGTTCTTTACCGGTCAGTCCCTGGCGATGCCTCAAGGTGATGAAGATCGAGCTGAAGACAAGTTTGATGTCGGTATCGCGCTTCAGGTTGAAAATGACTCCAATATCATTGCGTTCAGCAACTCTTTCAATAACCAATCGTTGCTGGACTATGCCGAGTTCACTTTTTCTGGGAAGCGATTGATTCGTAGCCATCCTGGCAGTCGCTTTACTTTGCAGGAAGGACCTGATGTCATCGACCATTCGGCAAATAGCATCGACTTTATTCAGCGTTGCAAACATATCCTGACGATTAACTCCAGTGTCGGCCTAGAAGCGATGTTGTTGGACATTCCCGTGACCGTATTGGGTGATTGTTCATATGCTTTCTGTAATGTTGCCAATCAGACAGAGAAGGTAAAGCGCCTTGCCTTCTATCTGTTCTCCTATTTGGTGCCTTTTGAGTTATTGTTTGATATCAACTATATTCGTTTCCGGCTTTCCTCTCCTGATGAAGCGGAAATAATAGCGAAACACGTCAATTATTATATTACCCTTGGTGATGGCATGCGTGATGCGGAAATGGAAAAAAAGGCCTCTTCCATTGTTGAAGATGGAAGTGTTGAAAGGACTGTTTGTACTTTAATGAATACAATTGAAGATTTGAACTTGGCATTGGCAGCCAAGCAGGCTGAGATCGGCGTTCTGGAAGAAAAAGTCGGCGCATTGGAAGCTACGGTCAACGAGCAATCCGAAGAGATCATTGTCGACGTCGTAGTCCCTGTATACGGTGGATTGGAAGAGACTCAGGAGTGTATTGAGTCTGCTCTGACAACTTTGCCGCATTGGGCGCAACTGGTGGTTATCAACGATGCTTCGCCGGAGCCTGAGCTGACTCAGTGGCTACGTGAACGGGCCGAAACGGCGCGTTTCAAGCTGCTTGAAAACGAGCAAAACCTGGGCTTTGTGGCGACGGTGAACCGTGGTATGAAGCTCAATCCGAAGAGGGACGTCTTGCTGCTCAATAGCGATGTTGAAGTCGCTAATGATTGGCTGGAGCGTATTCGTGACGCGGCTTATTCACGTAGCCGGGTCGGCAGCATCACACCGTTTTCAAACAATGCAACCATCTGCAGCTTCCCTAATTTCTGTGAAGATAATGAACTCTTTATGGGAATGAACGTACAGCAGCTGGACGATCAGTTCTCGACTTATGGTAGAGAAAACAACCTGGTGGAAGTACCGACTGGTGTCGGCTTCTGCATGTATATCCGTCGGGATTGTTTGAATGAGGTGGGGTATTTTGACGTCGAAACCTTTGGCCGAGGTTATGGTGAGGAAAACGACTGGTGCCAGCGTGCGGCAAAAGCCGGATGGCCCAACTTTCATCAGCTCAACGTCTTTGTTTATCACAAAGGCGGCGTGAGCTTCGCCGGCGAACAGAACCCGCGCAAAACGCGAGCGCTGGAGCTGTTGAACGAACTCCATCCCAACTATACGAAGGATGTGATGGATTTCATCGCTCACGATCCGGCAAAAAAAGCTCGCCAACAGATGTTACTGCGTATTTTGGCCAAGAAGGACGTCAGCAAAGTCTTGTTGGTCTCTCATAAGATGGGCGGTGGTGTTACCCAGCATTTGCATGAGTTGGTCAAGTTTTATAAAGATAAGGCGCATTTCCTGCTGTTGACGCCGGAAGAGGAAGGTTGCAGCGTTGCATTGTCGTTAAATACGAACGAGGCAGTGTACCGCGAGAAGTTCATTATTGATGTCACCCATGGTTATGAAACGCTGGTCAACTTATTGCGCTTTATTGGCGTTGGGCACATTCATTTCCATCATATGATCGGGGTTGCCGATAAAATTGGCGAGTTGAGGAATAGCTTGTCATGCACCTATGACATTACGATTCACGATTATTATTTCGTGAACGCGAATCCAACGTTAACCGATAAAAATGGGATTTTTGCTGGTGATGCCGTCGCCACCCGCGATAAGCTGTGCAGTGAACACTATCAGATTCCGGGCGGGTTGTCGGCGGAACAATGGCGTGCAAAACTGCTGCCATGGATCGAAAATGCCGAGCGGGTTATTTTCCCTTCTGCGGATACGCAAGTTCGCTTTATGCGCGATTTTCCAAGTTGCGCGCAAAAAAGTGTCATTGCCTGGCATCCGGATTACGAAGTTGCCGCCCCTTATCCTGAAGTCAAGTCCACCTATCAGCCGGGGCAGAAGCTGAAGGTACTTGTGTTGGGGGCGATCAGCCGTGAAAAAGGCGCATTGATGTTGGATGAAGTCGCCAATGACTTGAAACACGAAGATATCGAGTTTCATCTGTTAGGCTACGCTTTCCGCCCCCTGTGCGATGCCGTCAAAGGTCATGGCGCCTATTCAAGCCGCGATCTGCAGCAGAAACTGGATGAGATCAAGCCGGACGTCATTTGGTACCCGGCTCAATGGCCTGAAACTTATAGCTATACGCTCAGCATCGCGCTTGAATACGGAATTCCCGTTGTCGTTCCGAACATTGGCGCTTTCGGCGAACGTGTTGTCGGCCGCCGCGATAGTCGGGTGATTGCATGGGACACTTCCGCCAAGAAAATGTGCGAGCTCTGGCGTTCTTTGCGTGCCGACCCGCAAGCTTTCTTTGCAGCCGCTAATGCGCCGGCGTTGCTGGATCTTTCTCACGCAGAACGCGTAGGGGACTTCTATCGCGACGGTTATCTGCAGGCTGATTGGCTGCGGGAAAGCGAGTTGGGGCGTATCGATTATAAAGCCTTGCTGGCATCCGTTTACGCCTCTGCCTATGTAGAAGTTGTTGCCGTAACGCCAACTGCACCGCAAGGCCGTAAGGAAAAACTACTGGCCATTTTATGGCGGCTTAGCAAACACCCGGCATTGGCCTGGGGCGTCAAATTGGTGCCTTATCGTTTGCAGCGCTACGTGAAGCGAATTCTGTCGCGCCGAGCGATCCATGAGATCATCGGTTAACGAGACAGAGAACGAGTGTCTTGCGTTAGAAACCGGCGCTAGAGCGCCGGTTTTTTTATAGAAAAGAGAGCGGAGGGACTTTTAAACGGCGCTATTGGCCTACTTGACGGCCAGTTCGTCCACATTAATAGAGGATGTGGACGACGGTGACGGTATCGCTTTCTTGCGTAGGAAGCGTCTTTCCACAAGATGCCAGGATAACGCACCGAGGAATAAGGTCATTAATGCGCTGAGCAGCATACTGCTGTAAAAACCCAACGACGTATGGTTTATGACAATTTGTTGCACTGGGAACGCATAAATATAGACGCCATAAGAGTAATCAAATCGGCCATAGATAAGTTTGTCCGTTATTGACACACCAATGATAATGACCAGCGCGGGAATGATGAGGTAGCCTAAAACCCGCAATTCATAACTCCCTTTTAGTACATAAAGCAAAACGATACCTGACAGGAAGATAAATTTCTTGGCGTTTCTATTACTCCAACTACTTTCCGTTAATGCCATTAAGGCTCCCAGGAAGAAGGCGACGGCACGTGGCGTAAACAGTTGCAGCGAAATTGAATAGAATCCGAGAGTTGTTGGATTTGACAGAAAATAAATAGTGAGCGCCACCATAACGAGCAGAACGATGAGTATTGGCTTGATATTTTTTGCGAAACAAAAAGCGACGGCAAGAATAAGATAGCAAGCGAACTCTAACGGCAATGTCCAGAGGCTGCCATTTATCGCGTTAGGATAAATGTAATGCTGTGCCATAGTGATAGGGTCAGCACCGCGTAAGGCGACCAGGTTAATCGCAGCAATCAACGATCTTTTAGTAAAGACGCTTTCTGGCTGTAAAGTTAGGCCTAATACGACGTAGAGAACGATGCTGCATACAACAAGCGCCGGGAATATTCGCTTTATTCTTTTTTCCATAAAAGAGACAAAGCTCACGCTTCTCATCCCTGACTGAGCGATCAGATATCCGGAAACGCCAAAGAATATGACAACGGCCAATCCACCAAAACTTTCAAATCCTAGAAAGGACGGCTCGGCTTTGCCACTCAAAGCAAAATGGTGCGAATAAAGAACAAGGAATGCTGCAAAAATACGAATAACATCAAAACAGTTTTTTTGATGAGAATAGAGAGGCTTCATTTTCTTTTTTTTACACAAAAAATGGGTTGCTGGATTTTAGTGCATCTCACATCAAGTTTAAAGTTTTTCCCCTCTTTACCTCACCTTTTTGTCAATGTGTGTAACAAAATGTGAATTTGCTTGCTATGAATTTGTGCCGTGATGTGACCTATCGCACCAATCACTACCCACCCGGCTCAATCCTGAGTTAACATGTGTGCCACATCACAAAACCTGCTGGCCGACGTTGCCGGCAGGGTCATCCTCAGACAGGAGTTCCTAAATGTCCAAGCAACAAATCGGCGTTGTCGGCATGGCGGTAATGGGCCGCAACCTCGCGCTGAACATCGAGAGCCGTGGTTACACCGTTTCCATTTTCAACCGTTCTGGCGACAAAACTGACGAAGTGATCGCTGAGAACCCGGGCAAGAATCTGGCGCCGTATTACACCGTTGAAGAGTTTGTCGAATCGCTGGAAAAACCGCGCCGCATCCTGCTGATGGTGAAAGCGGGCGAAGCAACGGATAAAACCATTGCCTCGCTGACTCCGCACCTGGACAAGGGCGATATCCTGATCGACGGCGGCAACACCTACTATCAGGACACCATCCGTCGTAACCGTGAACTGTCCGACCAGGGCTTCAACTTCATCGGTACCGGCGTTTCCGGCGGTGAAGAGGGCGCGCTGAAAGGGCCTTCCATCATGCCTGGCGGCCAGAAAGAAGCTTACGAGCTGGTGGCGCCGATCCTGGAGAAAATCGCTGCGGTTGCGGAAGGTGAGCCTTGCGTGACCTACATCGGCGCAGACGGTGCCGGCCACTATGTGAAGATGGTGCACAACGGCATCGAATACGGCGACATGCAGCTGATTGCCGAAGCCTATTCCCTGCTGAAGCAGGCGCTGAACCTGAGCAACGAGCAACTGGCCGAAACCTTCGCCGAGTGGAACAAGGGCGAACTGAATAGCTACCTGATCGACATCACCAAAGACATCTTCACCAAGAAAGACGAAGAGGGTAAATACCTGGTCGATGTGATCCTGGACGAAGCCGCCAACAAAGGCACCGGCAAGTGGACCAGCCAGAGCTCGCTGGATCTGGGCGAACCGCTGTCGCTGATCACCGAGTCGGTGTTTGCGCGCTACCTGTCCTCGCTGAAAGACCAGCGCGTTGCCGCGTCTAAAGTGCTGACCGGCCCGAAAGTGGCGCCGTTCACCGGCGACAAAGCCGAATTCATCGAGAAAGTGCGTCGCGCGCTGTATCTGGGCAAGATCGTGTCCTACGCGCAGGGCTTCTCTCAGCTGAAAGCCGCGTCTAAAGAAAACAACTGGGATCTGCACTACGGCGAAATCGCCAAGATCTTCCGCGCCGGCTGCATCATCCGCGCCCAGTTCCTGCAGAAGATCACCGACGCTTACGCGGCGGATGCCGATATCGCCAACCTGCTGCTGGCGCCATACTTCAAGCAAATCGCCGACGAGTACCAGCAGGCGCTGCGTGACGTGGTGGCCTATGCCGTGCAGAACGGTATTCCTACGCCGACCTTCTCTGCTGCGATCGCCTACTACGACAGCTACCGCTCCGCGGTGCTGCCGGCGAACCTGATCCAGGCGCAGCGCGACTACTTCGGTGCGCACACCTATAAACGCATCGACAAGGAAGGCGTGTTCCATACCGAATGGATGGAATAAGCCCGCCCGTTGAGCGATAAAAAAAGCCGCCGAGGTTAACGCCCGGCGGCTTTTTTATTGGGCGCGATTTAACGTCACGCTTTTTTCTGATGCCGCTCGCGCAGCCGGCCGATCACCGCGCTCAGGTCCAGATCCTGGTCCTGCAGCAGCACCAGCAGGTGATAGATCAGATCCGAGGCCTCGTTGGTCAGCTCTTCGCGATCGTTGACCGTGGCGGCCAGCGCGGTTTCCACGCCTTCTTCCCCGACCTTCTGCGCGATGCGCTTGGTGCCGCTGGCATACAGGCTGGCAGTGTACGAGCTGTCCGGGCTGGCGTGCTTGCGCTCCGCCAACAGCTGCTCCAGCTGATAGAGGAACGTCCAGTCGCTGGCGGCCGGGTGGAAGCAGCTGCTGTTGCCGAGGTGGCAGGTCGGGCCGATCGGGTTGGCCAATACCAGCAGCGTGTCGTTATCGCAGTCCGGCGTGATGCTGACCACCTTGAGGAAGTGGCCGGAGCTTTCACCCTTGGTCCACAGGCGCTGCTTGGTGCGCGAGAAGAAGGTGACGTTGCCGCTCTGCTCGGTGGCCGCCAGCGCTTCCGGCGTCATGTAACCCAGCATCAGCACTTCGCCGGAAACGGCGTGCTGCACGATGGCCGGCATCAGGCCGTCGGTTTTTTCCCAGTCCAACTGGTTGTTCTGTTGTTCTGTCAGCACACGCGAATCTCCACGCCTTGTTCAACCAGGAACCTTTTCAGCTCGCCGATATTGATGATTTGTTTGTGGAACACCGACGCCGCCAGCGCGCCGTCGACGTCCGCATCGCGGAACGCTTCCAGGAAGTGCTCCATGGTGCCCGCGCCGCCCGAGGCGATCAGCGGCACCTTGCAGGCCTCGCGCACCCGGCGCAGCTGCTGCAGATCGTAACCGTTGCGCACGCCGTCCTGGTTCATCATGTTCAGCACGATCTCACCGGCGCCGCGGCGCTGCACTTCCTGTACCCAGTCGAGGGTTTCCCACTGGGTGATGCGGGTGCGGCTCTCGTCGCCGGTATATTGGTTGACGTGATACTTGCCGGTTTCACTATCGAACCAGGTGTCGATGCCCACGACGATGCACTGCACGCCGAAGCGTTCCGCCAGGCGGCTAATCAGCTCGGGATCGGCCAGCGCCGGCGAGTTGATCGAAATCTTGTCGGCGCCGAAAGACAGGATCTGGCTGGCGTCCTCGGCGCTTTTAATGCCGCCGGCGACGCAGAACGGAATATCAATCACCTCCGCCACGCGCGATACCCAGCTTTTGTCCACCACCCGGCCGTCGCTCGAGGCGGTGATATCGTAAAACACCAGCTCGTCCGCACCTTCTTGCGCATAGCGCTGCGCCAGCGGCACGATGTCGCCGATGATTTCGTGGTTGCGGAACTGCACGCCTTTCACCACTTGCCCGTCTTTAACATCCAGGCACGGGATTATCCGTTTTGCCAGCATGCGATCGCCTCCTCAACGCTAAATTTACCTTCCAGCAGGGCGCGCCCCACGATCACGCCGGCAACGCCGCTGCCGCGCAGCTGGGCGATGTCGTCCAGATTGCCGATGCCGCCCGAGGCCTGGAAGGCCACCTGCGGATAGCGGCGGCTGATCGCCTGATACAGCGCCACGTTGGAACCGGCCAGCGTACCGTCGCGCGAAATGTCGGTGCACAGCACGTGCTTCAGCCCGTAGGGCAGGAACTGCTCCACCACCTGTTCCAGCGTGGCGTCGGAATCCTCCTGCCAGCCGCTGATGGCCACGCGTTTCACGCCCTGCGCGTCGATGCGCACGTCCAGCGCCAGCACCAGCGCGTCGGCGCCGTAGCGCTCGAACCAGCTCTGCACCAATTGCGGCTGTTTCACCGCGGTGGAGCCGATCACCACGCGCGTGGCGCCAGCCTCCAGCAGGGCGCTGACGTCTTGCTCGTTGCGGATGCCGCCGCCGACCTGCACCGGCACATTAACCCCCGCCAGCAGTTTGCGCAGCAGCGGGATCTGGCGCGCCGCCGGATCCTTGGCGCCGGTCAGATCGACCAGGTGCAGCACCTGCGCGCCCTGTTGTTGATAGTCCTGCAGGCGCAACAGCGGATCGTTGCCGTAGTCGCGCTGTTGGCCGTAATCGCCCTGATGCAAACGCACCACGTTGCCGTCGATCAAATCCAAAGCCGGAATAATCATGCTGCCTACATCTCCAGAAAGTTTTTCAACAGTTGTGCGCCGGCCGCTCCAGAACGTTCTGGATGAAACTGCACGCCGAAGAAGTTGTCTTTTTGCACGGCGGCGGTGAAGGGCTCGCCGTAGTTCGCCTGGGCGATGGTGCTGGGGCATATCGGCATCGCATAGCTGTGAACGAAATAGAAGTAGGCGCCGTCATCGATGCCGCGGAACAGATGGTGGCCCGCCTGCGCGGACACCTGGTTCCAGCCCATGTGCGGCAGCGGCAGGCCAAAGTCGGTCATCTGCTTCACCGGCGTATCGATGAGGCCGAGTGTCGTCACGCCGCCGTTCTCTTCGCTGCTGGCCGCCAGCAGCTGCATGCCGAGGCAGATGCCCAGTACCGGCTGCGTGCAGGCCTTGATCAGCTCGATCAGATCGCGCTCGCGCAGTTGATCCATCGCCGCCTGCGCGGTGCCGACGCCCGGCAGGAACAGCTTGTCGGCGCGCAGCACGATCTCCGGATCGCGGCTCACCTCCGGCTGGTAACCCAGGCGCCGCACCGCGTAGGTGACGGAGGCCAGGTTGGCGCAGCCGGTATCCAAAATCACCACGTTCATCACAGCACTCCTTTCGAACTCGGCAGGGTATTGCCCTCGACGCGGATCGCCTGGCGCAGCGTGCGGCCAAACACTTTGAACAGGCTCTCGACCCGGTGGTGGTCGTTTTTGCCCTTGGTCTTCAGGTGCAGCGTGCAGCCCATGGTGTAAGAGAGCGAACGGAAGAAGTGCTCGACCATTTCGGTGCTGAGATCGCCGACGCGCTGATAGTTGAACTCGGCCTTGTACTCCAGGTGCGGGCGGCCGGAAATATCCAGCGCGCAGCGCGCCAGGCACTCGTCCATCGGCAGCACGAAGCCGAAGCGGGCGATGCCGCGCTTGTCGCCAAGCGCCTTGTTCAGCGCTTCACCCAGCGCCAGACCGGTGTCTTCCACCGTGTGGTGATCGTCGATATACAGATCGCCTTTGACGTCGATCTCCATGCGGAAGCCGCCGTGGGTGGCGATCTGATCCAGCATGTGATCGAAGAAGCCGACGCCGGTTTTGATCTTGCTGCCGCCTTCGCGATCCAGCCAGACGTTGACGTCGATCTGCGTCTCTTTGGTCACGCGGTTAACCCGCGCGTGGCGGTCGCGCAGGGTCAGCTGGCGCACGATCTCTTTCCAGCCCAGCACGCCGCGCTGGTAGCGCAGCCCCTGGATGCCCATGTTTTCCGCCAGCTGCACGTCGGTCGGCCGATCGCCGATCACGTAGCTGTGGGCGGCATTCAGCACGCCGGGTTCGAGGTAGCCCTTCACCAGTGCGGTTTTCGGCTTGCGGCAGTCGCAGTTGTCCGCCGGCAGGTGCGGGCAGATCAGCACATCGGCGAACTGAATGCCCTGCGAGCTGAGGATCTGCATCATCAGGTTGTGCGGCGGATCGAAGGTTTCCTGCGGGAAACTGGCGGTGCCGAGCCCATCCTGATTGGTGATCATCACCAGCTGATACCCAGCCTGTTGCAGCGCCAGCAGGGAAGGGATCACGTCCGGCTCGAGCGCCAGCTTGTCCAGGCGGTCAACCTGGAAATCTTCCGGTGGCTCGGCGATCAGCGTGCCGTCACGATCGATAAAGAGGATTTTTTGGCTCACATTGGCTCCTGGCGAGTCTGGTTGGCGCCGGGCAGGGCGGACAAGGCGTCCACCACGCGTTGACATTCGTCGCGGGTGCCTATGGTGATGCGCAGGCAGCCGGACAACCCGGGCTGTTTGTTTTGGTCTCGTAAGATAATGCCCTGATCCCACAAGCTTTTAAACACATTACTTGAGGCGGTGAAGCGGGCCAGCAGGTAATTGCTGTCGCTGGCGAAAACCTGCTCGACGCAGGCGCATTTTTCCAGCTGTTGCTGCAGCCAGCTGCGGGTGGCGGCGATGTCGGTGACGCGCTGACGCATGGTGCGGATACCTTCTTCGCTCAGCGCCTGCGCGGCGATATCCGCCACCGGCGTCGAGAGCGGGTAAGGCGCGATCACCTTCAGTAGCAGGGCGATCAGATCTTCGTTGGCGAGCGTAAAGCCGCAGCGCAGGCCAGCCAGCGCAAAGGCCTTCGACAGCGTGCGCAGGATAGCCAGATGCGGATAGTCGCTCAGCCACCCGGCCACTGAGGCCTGCGGGCAAAACTCGATATAGGCTTCGTCCACCGCGACGATCGCCTTGCCTTTGGCCAGCTCCAGCAGGTTGCGCAGCGAGTCCGGATCGATCAGGTTGCCGGTCGGGTTGTTCGGGCTGCAGACGTAGATCAGCTTCACGTTGTCCATGCTGTCTGCGATGGCCGGCAGATCCAGCTGCCAGTCCTCTTTGGCGGCCACGGTGCGGCGCTCCACGTCGAAAGTTTCGGCGCTGACGGCGTACATGCCGTAGGTCGGCGGGCAGAACAGAATGGCGTCTTTGCCCGGCTCGCAGAAGGCGCGGATCAGCAGTTCGATGCCTTCATCGGCGCCGCGGCTGACCAGCACCTGCTCTTTCTTCACCCCGGCGTAGGCGGCGTAGCGTTCGATTACCTGCGCCGGCTGGCATTCCGGATAGCGGTTGAAGGTTTGCGCGGTTAGCTGAAACTCGGGCGCGGTCGGGTATTCGTTGGCGTTCAGCCACACGTCGCCCTTACCGCCGAGGCGGCGCGCCGATTGATAAGGGGTCAGCTCGCGAACGTTGGCGCGCGCCAGTTTTTCGATGCTCATGCTTGCTCCTTCAGGGCGGCGACGCGCAGGGTCACGGCGTTCTTGTGGGCGATCAGCTGCTCGGCGGCGGCCAGCGTCTCGATAGTGGCGGCCAGGTTGCTGAAGCCCTGCGGCGTCAGCTCCTGCACCGTCATGCGTTTTTGAAAATCGGCCAGCCCCAGGCTGGAGCAGGTGGCGGTGTAGCCGTAGGTCGGCAGCACGTGGTTGGTGCCGGAGGCGTAATCGCCGGCGGACTCCGGCGACCAGTCGCCGAGGAACACTGAGCCGGCGCTGGTGATGCCGTCTACCAGCTCGCGCGCATTACGGGTCTGAATGATCAGGTGCTCCGGGCCGTAGCGGTTGCTGATGGCCACGCACTCAGGCAGATCGCGCGCCACGATCAGGCGGCTGCTCGCCAGCGCCTGGCGGGCGGTCTCGGCGCGCGGCAGTTCGGCCAGCTGGCTTTCCACCGCTTCGGCCACCGCCTGCGCCATCGCCGCGTCCGGCGTCAGCAGGATCACCTGCGAATCCGGGCCGTGTTCGGCCTGCGACAGCAGATCGGAAGCGACGAACGCCGGGGTGGCGCCGGCATCGGCGATCACCAGCACCTCCGAAGGGCCGGCCGGCATGTCGATAGCCGCGCCGTCGAGACGCTGGCTGACCTGCCGCTTGGCTTCGGTCACGAAGGCGTTGCCCGGCCCGAAGATTTTCGCCACGCGCGGCACGCTTTCGGTGCCGAACGCCAGGGCGGCGATCGCCTGCGCGCCCCCGACCTGAAACACTTCCTGCACGCCGCACAGCTGTGCCGCATACAGGATCTCATCGGCGATCGGCGGCGGCGAGCACAGCACCACCCGGCGGCAACCGGCGATGCGCGCCGGCGTCGCCAGCATCAGCACGGTGGAGAACAGCGGCGCCGACCCGCCGGGAATATACAGGCCCACCGAGTCGATTGGGCGGGTCACCTGCTGGCAGCGCACGCCCGGCTGCGTTTCGACGTCCACCGGCGGCAGTCGCTGCGCGTTGTGGAAGGTGTCCACGTTGGCGACGGCCACCGCCATCGCCTGTTTGATGTCATCGCCCAGTCGCGTGCAGGCGGCGGCGATCTGCTCGGCGCTGACGCGCAGCGCGGCGACTTCCGCCTTGTCGAAGCGGGCGCTGTAGTCGCGCAGCGCCCGATCGCCGTTGGCCTTCACGTTGTCGAGGATCTCGCTCACCGTGCGGGTGATGCTGTCGGAAGCGGCGATTGCCGGGCGCATCAGCAGCTCGGCCTGGCGTTCGGCGCTGCACGTTGCCCAATCGATCGGCGTGTTGAAGGTCGACATGGCGTTACTCCATCATCTTTTCAATCGGCAGCACCAGAATCGAGCTGGCGCCGAGCGCTTTCAGTTTTTCCATGGTTTCCCAGAACAGGGTTTCGCTGCTCACCATGTGCATCGCCACGCGGTTCTGCGCGCCGGCCAGCGGCAGAATGGTCGGGCGTTCGGCGCCCGGCAGCAGCGCGACGATCTCGTCCAGCTTCTCGCTCGGCGCGTGCAGCATGATGTATTTGGATTCACGCGCCTGGATCACGCCCTGAATGCGGGTCATCAGGCGGTCGATCAACTGCTGTTTGGCTTCCGGCATTTCGCCGTCGCGCTGGATCAGGCAGGCCTTGGAGCGGTAGATCACCTCCACCTCGCGCAGGCCGTTGGCCTCCAGCGTGGCGCCGGTAGAGACTAGGTCGCAGATGGCGTCGGCCAGGCCGGCGCGCGGCGCCACTTCCACCGAACCGTTCAGCAGGCAAGATTTGAAGCGCACGCCCTGCTTGTCGAGGTATTGCTTCAGCAGGTGCGGGTAAGAGGTGGCGATGCGGGCGTCCTGCAGGCTTTGCGGGCCGGCGTATTCGGCGTCGAGCGGGGTGGCCAGCGACAGGCGGCAGCCGCCGAAATCGAGGCGGCGCAGGGTGAAGTAACGCGGGTCTTCGCCCTGAGCGCGGCGGCTGAGCAGCTCTTCTTCCAGCACGTTTTCGCCGATGATGCCCAGATCGACCACGCCGTCCATCACCAGGCCCGGAATGTCGTCGTCGCGCACGCGCAGGATATCGATCGGCATGTTTTCCGCGAAGGCGATCAGACGCTGCTGCTGCAGGTTGATCTTGATGCCGCAGCGCGCCAGCAGTTCCTGGGATTCCTCGCTCAGGCGGCCCGACTTCTGCATTGCGATCCGTAAACGTGTCTTGTCCAGCATGGTAACCTCTGTTTAATCTGTAATTTTATGAATTTGTTGTAAAAATATTCTTTCTGTCTGTCCGAAGCCAAAAAAAAACCCTCGGAAGAAATCTTCCGAGGGCTCTCTCTTGCGTTCTGCGCGCCACTGGAAGATTAACAAACCGTCTTCCAGCACACATCGCCTGAAAGACTAGTCAGGGTGATGGTGATGATGGTGGTTGAACTGAACGCGTGTCATGGTGTTTTTCTCTAATCAAAAGCCGGTAAAAACCGTATGCTGATTAAGCTAAACTATCCGCTGTCCACCGCGCAACCCTTTTTTAACGTCATAAATTTAATTTATTGAAACAGGTTAGGTTATTAGCCACACACGGCTTTACCTAACCTTAAGCCGGGCAGATTGTATCGCCGTGCACAGTGGCGTAGCCTTAGGGGTAGGGCGCTGCGATCTTCAGGAGAGGAAGAGGATGAAAAAGGTAGCCATTATTGGTTTGGGTTGGCTGGGCATGCCGTTGGCGCTGTCGCTGATGGGGCGCGGGTATGACGTGGTCGGCAGCAAAACCACGCCGGACGGCGTCGAGGCCGCGCGCATGAGCGGCATCGAATGCTATCAACTGGAGCTGACGCCGGAGCTGGTGTGCGATCCGGACGATCTGGAATCGCTGCTGCGCGTGGATGCGCTGGTGGTGACGCTGCCTGCGCGCCGCACCGTCGAAGGCAGCGAGAACTATTTCAATGCGGTGCGCATGCTGGTGGACAGCGCGATGGCCTTCGGCGTGCCGCGCGTGATCTTCACCAGTTCCACCTCGGTGTACGGCGAAACCGCCGGCACGCTGCGCGAAGAGTCGCCGCTGCGGCCGGTCTCGCCGTCGGGCCGGGTGCTGGCCGAGCTGGAGCGCTGGCTGCATGAATTGCCGAATACCTCAGTGGACATTCTGCGGCTGGCGGGGCTGGTGGGCGCCGATCGCCACCCCGGCCGCTTCCTGGCGGGCAAACTCGACGTGAAGGGCGGTTCGCAGGGGGTGAATCTGGTGCATCAGGACGACGTCATCGCCGCCATCCAACTGCTGCTGAAGCTGCCGAAGGGCGGCCACGTATACAACCTGTGCGCGCCGCGTCATCCGGCCAAACGCGAATTTTATCCGGCGCTGGCCGAACAGCTGCACCTGGAGCCGCCGCAGTTTGCCGACGAAGCGGAGCAGGATGAGCGGCTGGTGGACGGCAACCGCATCTGCAACGAGCTGGGTTTTGAGTACCAGTATCCCGATCCGGCGCGCATGCCGGTCAGCTAACGTCCGTCAGGCCCCGCGCATGCGGGGCTTTTTTTTCGCCGGCGCGCGCCAAATCCTCCAGCAGCGCGTTCAACGCCTCGTCGGGCTGGACAGGGCGGCTGACCAGGCTGAGCGTGGCGCGGTAAGAGAGCGCCGCGCCGCCCAACTGCCGCAGCAGCCCCTGTTCCACCCAGCGCGCCGCGTAGTGGGTGGGCAGATAGCCAAGACAGGAGCCGCTCAGTACCAGATGGGCGACGCTTTCCATATGATGGGCCACCGCAGCCAGGTGAGGCGGCGCGATCGGGCACAGCTGCTGCGCCAGCAGGTAGCCGCGCTTGACCCAGCGCGCGTTTTCAATCTGCTCGCGCTCCGGTTCTTCCACCGCGAACAGCGGGTGATCCGCGCTGCAGTAGATCGCCTGCGTCTCCTCCAGCCACGGCTGATAGCGCAACGCCTCCAACTGTTGGCCGAAGTAGCCGATGCCCAGATCGAGCTGCCGGTGCAGCAGCCCCTGCTCAATCTCGTTCGGTGAACAGATGCGGCACTGCAATTGCACGTCCTGATGTCGGCGCTGGAAGTGTTTGATGGCCTGGCTGAACGGGTTGCCCGGCAGCGAAACCAGATTATCCACCAGACCGATCTGCAGATCGCCGGTCAGCAGGCCGTTCAGCGACTGGCTGACCCGGGTGAAGTCGCGGGCGGCGTTGAACAGCGAGCGGCAGGCGATCAGCATGCGTTCGCCCTTGGGCGTCAGCCGGAAGCCGGAGCGGCCGCGTTGGCACAGGCGAAACCCCAGCCGGGTTTCCAGCGAGGCCAGGTGGGTGCTGATGGTGGACTGGTTCATCAGCAGCGTTTCCTGCGCGGCGCTGACGCCCTGGGCTTCTGCCACCGCGACGAACACCCGCAGCAGTTTCAGATCGATATCGCTTAGGTTGGTGAGCATTCCCCCTCCGCAGAACGTCGGCCGGTTAACCCATTTTTAACATCGAAAAAATAGGGGCGGCCCTGAAGATATGGCCTTCCTTATGGCATGAAGTGGAAATAAAAATCAATACTTCAATAAGTTAGTTGCATCGCGTTTTTCGATGTTTACATGCAAAAGCGGGAATGGTAGCCGGGGTGGCCAACGGGGTAGTCTGCGAATGTTGCTCAAATGTTTCAATTCATCGCAGATAAAGACAAGGAAACGCCATGCTGAACCAACCCCAAAGCGGTAACGACATGCCGCGCTTTGCCGGTATTCCCACCATGATGCGCCTGCCCGCGGCCGACCAGGCGCACGGCCTGGATGCCGCCTTTGTCGGCATTCCGCTGGATATCGGCACCTCCAACCGCAGCGGCACCCGCTATGGCCCGCGCCAGATCCGCCAGGAGTCGGTGATGATCCGCCCTTACAACATGGGCACCGGCTCCGCCCCGTTCGAACGGCTGCAGGTGGCCGATCTGGGGGATGTCGCCATCAACCCTTACAGCCTGGCGGACAGCGTGCAGCGCATCGAGGCGGCTTACCACGAGATCCTGGCGCACGGCTGCATGCCGTTGACGCTCGGCGGCGACCACACGCTGACGCTGCCGGTGCTGCGCGCCGTCGCCCGTCGGCATGGCCCGGTCGGGCTGATCCACGTCGATGCGCATTCCGACACCAACGAGGAGATGTTCGGCGAACAGCTGGCGCACGGCACCACCTTCCGCCGCGCGTTCGAGGAGGGGCTGCTGGCGCCGGAAAAGGTGGTGCAGATTGGCCTGCGCGGCAGCGGCTATGCGGCGGACGACTTCGACTGGTCACGGCGCCAGGGCTTCCGCGTGGTGCCGGCCGAGGCCTGCTGGCACCGGTCGCTGACGCCGCTGATGGCGGAGATCCGCGAACAGATGGGCGATGTGCCGGTTTACCTCAGCTTCGATATCGACGGGCTGGATCCGGCCTTCGCACCGGGCACCGGCACGCCGGAAGTCGGCGGGCTGTCGGTCTGGCAGGGGCTGGAGATCGTGCGTGGCTGCCACGGGCTGAACCTGGTGGGCGGCGACGTGGTGGAGGTGTCGCCACCTTACGATCGCTCCGGCAACACGGCGCTGCTGGCCGCCAACCTGCTGTTTGAAATGTTGTGCGTGCTGCCGGCCCGCTGAGGCCGGTGCGCTGACCCTACCGGCGGAGCGGTTGCGTCGGGGCCCCTGATAACAATAACAACGGAGTGGAGGTACCCATGAATCTCGATCTGCTGGTCGTGGTGTTTTACTTTCTGGTGATAGGCGCGGTGGGGTGGATGGGCATTCGCCGCGCCAATTCCAAAGAGGCGTATCTGGTCGCCGGGCGCAACCTGGGGCCGGGGCTGTATCTGGGCACGCTGTCGGCGGTGGTGCTCGGCGGCGCGTCGACCATCGGCAGCGTCAAGCTCGGCTACACCTACGGCATCTCCGGCGTCTGGCTGTGCGGCGCGCTGGGGCTGGGCATCGTGGTGTTGAGCCTGGTGCTGGCCAAGCCGCTGCTCAAGCTGAAGCTGTATACCGTCAGCCAGGTGTTGTCGCGGCGCTATCATCCGGCGGCGCGGGTTACCAGCGGCGCGATCATGCTGGCGTATGATCTGATGGTGGCGGTGACTTCGATCATCGCCATCGGCAGCGTGATGCAGGTGATGTTCGGCCTGTCGTTCAGCGCGTCTATCCTGCTCGGCGGCGGGCTGGTGGTGCTGTATTCGACGCTGGGGGGCATGTGGTCGCTGACGCTGACCGACATTATTCAGTTCATCATCATGACCGTCGGCATGATGCTGGTGCTGATGCCGATGAGCATCGTCAAGGCCGGCGGCTGGGAAGCCTTCACCAGCCTGCTGCCCGCCGGTTACTACCAGCTGTCGTCGATCGGGTTGGACACCATTCTGGTGTTCTTCCTGATCTACTTCTTCGGCATTCTGATCGGCCAGGATATCTGGCAGCGGGTATTTACCGCCCGCAGCGCCAACGTGGCGCGCTTCGCCGGGCTGGGGGCGGGCGTCTACTGCGTGCTGTACGGCGTGACCGGCGCGCTGATCGGCATGGCCGGCAAGATCGTGCTGCCGTCGCTCAGCAACACCGACGGCGCCTTCGCCGCTATCGCGCAGGCGGTGTTGCCGGTTGGCGTCAGCGGGCTGGTGGCCGCCGCGGCGTTGGCGGCGCTGATGTCCACCGCCAGCGCCTGCCTGCTGGCCTCTTCCACCATCGCGCTGGAGGACGTATTGCCGGCCATCCGGCGCAAACCTTCCGGCGGGTTGGCCGCCGGGCGCTTCACCACGCTCCTCATGGGCGCGGTCATGCTGGGGCTGGCATTCGTGGTGCGCGACGTGCTGGCGGCGCTGACCCTGGCTTACAACCTGTTGGTGGGCGGCATGCTGATCCCGCTGGTGGGGGCGATCTTCTGGCCGCGCGCCACCAGCGCCGGCGCCATCGCCAGCATGCTGACCGGCAGCCTGTGCGTGGTGGGGCTGATGGTCTGGCACGGCATCGACGCCAACAGCCCAATCTACGGCGGCCTGCTGGGCGGCGGCGTCGCCTTCGTGCTGGGCAGCCTGTTGAGCCGCCCGGCAGCGCAGCTGCAGACCCAAACCGAGCGCTGAAACGCACTGAGCTTTTATCGCGGCGCCTTTGCTGCTTTACTGGAGGGCGGGGCGCACGGCTCCCGAATGGGTTTAACGGCGGTCGTAAGGAGATTGGGAGTGAAGGAAAAAATCAGCGTCGCATGCTGCCAGTTAGCGTTGCGGGTCGGGGAAGCGGAACATAATCGGGCGCTGTCCGCCCAGGCTATCCGCCGGGCGGCGCAGCACGGTGCCAACGTTATCGTGCTGCCGGAGTTGGTGAACAGCGGCTACGTGCTGCGCGATAAGGCGGAGGCGCGGGCGTTGGCCGAGGCTGAAGACGGGCCGAGCCTCAGCCTGTGGGGAGCCCTGGCGCGCGAGTTGGATGTGGCGATCGTCGCCGGTTTCTGCGAGCGCCTGCCCGATGGCGAGGTGGCCAACAGCGCGGCATTGATCGATGCGCAGGGGGTGAGGGCGATTTATCGCAAAGCGCACCTGTGGCATGAAGAGAGCACCATCTTTACCGCCGGCGATCGGCCGCCGCCGGTCGTCGAGACCCGCTTTGGCCGGTTGGCGGTGATGATCTGTTACGATCTCGAATTCCCTGAGTGGGTGCGGCTGCCGGCGCTGGCCGGCGCTCAGCTGCTGTGCGCGCCGGTCAACTGGCCGCTGGCGCCGCGCCCGCAGGGCGAACGGCCGGCGGAGATGGTGAAGGCGCAGGCCAACGCCGCCGTCAATCGGCTGTTCATCGCGGTGTGCGATCGTTGCGAAACGGAGCGCGGCGTTGCGTGGATCGGCGGCTCGGTGATCGTCGACGCCGACGGCTATCCATTGACGCAGAGCCTGGCAGGCGAAGGCATGGTGCTGGCATCGATGGATATCTGCGCGGCCGATGACAAGCATATCGGCCGCCACAATCACGTGCATCGCGATCGGCGGCCGATGCTGTATTGAAGCAGCGTGGCGGGCCGCTCCGCAGATCGTTTCTCCGGCGGGAAAATCCGCCGTTTTGGCGCTTACAGCCAGCCCGATTTCTTCAGCTTCTGATACAGGAAAATGCAGCCGACGGCGGTCACCCCCAGCGTGGCGTGATAGGCCCAAGGGAACTTTAGCTCCGGCATGTCGGCGAAGTTCATGCCGTACAGGCTGAAGATCACCGTCGGGATGGCCAAAATCGCCCCCCAGCCCGCCAGCCGTTTCACCACTTCGTTCTGTTTGACCGTTACCAGCGCCAGGTTGACATGCATGGCGTTGGTCAGCATTTCGCGCATGTCGTCGATATTGCTGACCACCTGATGCGCGTGATCCTGCACGTCGCGCACATAGGCGCGCAGCTCTTTCGGGATCACCTCTTCGTGCAGGCGGATCAGCTGGTTGCAGATTTCATCCATCGGCAACGCGGCGTTGCGCAGCGCCAACAGGTGGCGGCGCAGGGTATAGACGTTCTCGATCGCCGCCTGATCGAACTCCGACTGAAACATGTTGGCTTCGATATTCTCGATGGTGCTCTCGAAGCGCGTCACCACGCTGCGGTAGTTGTCCACCACGAAGTCCAGCACCGAATAGAGGGCGAAGCCCGGCCCGCGGCACATCTGCTTGCGGTTCTCTTCCGCCTTGGCGCGGATCGGCGCGTAGCTGGGCGAGGCGCCGTGGCGCACCGTCACCAGAAAGTTTTTGCCGACGAAGAAATGGGTTTCGCCGTATTCGATTTCGTCGTTCTCGCCCCACTGCGCGGTTTTCACCACGATGAACAGCGAGTCGCCGTAGGTTTCCAGCTTCGGCCGCTGGTGCGCGCACAGCGCGTCTTCGATCGCCAGATCGTGCAGGCCGAACTCTTCCTGCACCTTGCGCATAAACGCCGGCTCCGGCTGCCGCAGCCCCAGCCAGATGAAGGTATCCGGCTGTTTGACCACCTCGCTGATATCGTCGATAGTCACTTCGCCCAGCCGTTGGCCGGCTTTGTACGCCACACAGTTCACCACCATGCTTTTGCTGTCCATCCGTCCATCCATTAATCAGTCAGGGTTTTGGTAAGAAAATAACACTCATGTTCCACCGGATACTCTTTCAGCGTCATTTGCAGCTGATAGCCGAGCTTTTCGTAGAACGGCCGCGCCTGGAAGCTGAAGGTATCCAGGCGAGCGTAGCGGCAGCCGCGCGCCTGCGCCTCGCGTTCGGCGGTGCGCATCAACCGGCCGCCGAGGCCGCTGCCGCGTTGGGAATCCGCCACCCACAGCCATTCGACGCTCAGCCAGTTGCCCCAGGTTTCGGCGGTCAGCCCGCCGATCACCGTGCCGGCCTCGTCGCGCGCATAGACGCTGAGCGGCTTGCGATGACGGGCGTCGATATGCGGCAGGTTGTAAGCGCGCAGGCCTTGCCTGATCGCATCGAGGGTGTGTTCGTCAATCGCGTCGGTAACGGTAATGTCCATTTTTCCTCCTGGGTGATGGGTTAACTTAAGCACACTGCGGCCAAAAGGCAACCTGTTGAAATGTAATGTAAACGACCGCTTCTGCTGAGTGGGCTACACTAAACGGGTCATTTTACCCTCAGGAGGACGCCATGCCCCGATTGACTTTGCTGGCCGGTTTGCTGCTGTGCAGCGGCCTGCTGCACGCCGCGCCGACGGTCAGCCAACTGCAGGACGGCCTGGAACACCCGTGGTCGCTGGCCTTCTTGCCGGCGGAACAAGGCCTGCTTATTACTGAACGGCCCGGCCGGCTGCGGCTGTGGCAGCAGGGCAAAGGCCTGTCGCCGCCGATCGCCGGCGTGCCGCAGGTTTACGCCGAGGGACAGGGCGGCCTGCTGGAGGTGTTGCCGGCCCCCGACTTCGCCGCCAGCCGCCGGGTGTACCTCAGCTTCGCCGAACCGGGCGAGGGCGGCAAAGCCGGCACGGCGGTCGGCTACGGCCGTTTGAGCGAAGACGGAAGGCGGCTGGAAAACTTCAAGGTGATCTTCCGCCAACTGCCCAAGCTGTCGGTCGGCAATCACTTCGGCGGCAAGCTGGCGTTCGACAGGCAGGGCTACCTGTTTATCGCGCTGGGCGAAAACAACCAGCGGCCGACGGCGCAGGAGACCGACAAGCTGCAGGGCAAGCTGGTGCGGCTGACCGCCGAAGGCGCGGTGCCGCCGGACAACCCCTGGGTCGGCCAGGCCGGCAAACGGCCGGAGGTTTGGTCTTATGGACACCGCAATCCGCAAGGGCTGGCGCTGAACCCGTGGAGCGGCGCGATCTGGGAACACGAGCACGGCCCGCGCGGCGGCGATGAGCTCAACCTCCCGCTGCCGGGTAAAAACTACGGCTGGCCGCTGGCCACCTACGGCATCAACTATTCCGGCCAGCCGATCCCGGAGGCCAAAGGGGAACGGGTGCCCGGCACCGAACAGCCGCTGCACTATTGGCGGGTATCGCCCGGCCTCAGCGGCATGGCGTTTTATGACGGGCAGCGCTTCCCCGCCTGGCGGCACTCGCTGTTCATCGGCGCGCTGGCGCAAAAGGAACTGATTCGCCTGACGCTGGAAGGCGACAAGGTGGTGGCGGAAGAGCGGCTGCTGGGCGATCGCGGCGATCGCATTCGCGAGGTGCGCAGCGGGCCGGATGGCTATCTGTATCTGCTGACGGACGAGCGGGACGGCAAGCTGCTGAAGGTCGGGGCGTCGTAACGCCCCGCAGCGATCAGGTGAGTTCGCTCATCACGCCGCGCTGATAGGCCGGGCGGGCGCGCAGCTGCTGATACCAGCGCTCCATGTTCGGCCGCGGGCGGCGGGCGATCGGCATTTCGAACCAGGCGTAGGCGAAGCTGCCGAGCGGGATATCGCCGAAGCCGAACGCCTCGCCGGAGAGGTAAGGCTGGCGCGCCAGCGTCTGTTCGATGACGTCGAAGTGCTTTTCCAGCGTGGCGATCGCCGCTTCGATTTTCGCCATGTCGCGCAATTCCGGCGCGGTGCGGATCAGGCCCCAAAAGACGATGGTGAAGGCCGGGACGATGGTTGAGGTGGTCCAGTCCATCCACTTCTCGGCGGCGGCGCGCGCCTGCAGATCTTGCGGATAGAACGTCGCGTCGCCGAATTTCGCCGCCAGATAGCGCACGATGGTGTTGGATTCCCACAGCACGAAGTCATCGTCCTGCAGCAGCGGCACCAGGCCGTTCGGGTTCAGCGCGCGGTAACTCTCTTCGTTCACCTTGCCGAACGCGCCGCCGGCGTTGATGTGGGTGTAGCTCAGCCCCAGTTCGGCGGCGCACCACAGCACCTTCCTGACGTTGTTCGAATTCTCACGGCCCCAAATGGTCAGCATTGCGCAACTCCGTTAATGGATTAAGAACCCTCTATACCTACGCCACAAAACGCTATTTGTCACACCGCAGGGCACTTTTTGCCTGCCGCTCAGCGTTCCCAGCGGCACACTTCCCAGCCGTGCTCCGCCGCCAGCGCGCTCAGTTCGCTGTCGGGGTTGATCACCGTGGCGCTGTCGACGAATTGCAGCATCGCCTTATCGTTGAGGGAGTCGCTGTAGCCGTGGCTGTGTTCGAATTGCAGGTGCGGATGCTGCGCCAGCCAGCGTTGCAGGCGGATCACCTTGCCCTGTTGATAGGTCATGGTGCCGTAGGTGTTGCCGGTGAAGCGGCCGTCGCTGATTTCCACGCCGATCGCCAGCGCATCATCGGCGCCGAGCTGTTCGGCGATCGGCGCCACCAGATGCTCGCCGGTGGCGGAAATCACCAGAATGCAGTCGCCGCGCTCGCGGTGCCACTGCAGGCGTTCACGGGCGGCGGGGTAGACGCGCGGCAGGATGTCGCGCCGGATGTAACGTTGTACCCAGCCGGCCACGGTTTGCACGCTCAGGCCGGCCAGCGGCGCCAGCGTGGCCTGCATGTAATCCTCCATCGACAGCTTGCCCTGATAATAGAGCTGCATCAGCTGCTGCTCCTGCAGCTCCAGCTCCGCCGGCGCGAAGCCCTGGCCGACCAGCCAGCGGATCCACAGGCTGGCGCTGTCATCGTCAATCAGGGTTTCATCCAGGTCGAATAAGGCTAAATCCATCAGTATTTCTCCGGCAGGCAGGGTATGAGGTCGTTTACAGGATAGCGGATAGCGCCCGTCGCCAGCCAGCGGCGTCGGCGAAATTGCGCAGAGCATAAGAAACATTGATGACGGTTTTGCGACAGTTTGTTGAACGTTTGCATAACTTAGAACGCAACAATATTGGCCGCCCCGGAGAGCGCGGTGATAACTATGGAGCAAATGCAGCTACCCGCTGGAGAGAGAATGTTGATTATTCGCCTGTATGGCAGCCCGATCGTGATTGGGGAAGAAGAGGAACCGCATGATGACGCATCTGACGACGCTGAAGACGCTGCCGCTGCTGGATCTTTCGCTGCTTGACGGCGATGCGCGTCAGCGGCGCGCCTTTCTCGACGATCTGCGCGCGGCGGCTCGCGACGTCGGTTTTTTCTATCTGCGCGGGCACGGCGTGGACAGTGCGCTGAATGCGCGGCTGCAGCAGGGCGCGCGGCAATTTTTCGCGCTGCCGGAAGCCGACAAGCTGGCGGTGCAGATGGTGCATTCGCCGCACTTTCGCGGCTACAACCGGGCGGCGGCGGAGCTCACGCGCGGCCAGCCGGACTGGCGCGAGCAGTTCGATATCGGTGCCGAACGCCCGGCGCTGACGCTATCTGACGACACCCCGCGCTGGGCGCGTCTGCAGGGGCCAAACCAGTGGCCGGCGGCGCTGCCGACGCTGAAACCGCTGCTGCTGCAGTGGCAGCAGGCGATGACCGCTATGTCGCTGCGGCTGTTGCGCGCTTTCGCTTTGGCGCTGTCGTTGCCGGAGCAGGCTTTCGATCGCTTGTATGGCGATAAGCCCAACGAGCACATCAAACTGATTCGCTATCCGGGGCGGGACGCGACCGCCAGCGCACAGGGCGTCGGCGCGCACAAGGACTCCGGGTTTCTCAGCTTCCTGCTACAGGACGAGCAAAAAGGGTTGCAGGTGGAGGTGAGCGAAGGGCAGTGGCTCGACGCCCAGCCGCGTGAAGACACCTTCGTGGTGAACATCGGCGAGCTGCTGGAACTGGCGACCAACGGCTATCTGCGCGCCACGGTGCATCGGGTGGAAACGCCGCCGGCGGGGCGCGACAGGCTGTCGATCGCTTTTTTCCTCGGCGCGCGCTTGGACGCGGTGGTGCCGTTGTATCAACTGCCGCCGCCGCTGGCGGCGCAGGCGCGCGGCCCGGCCAGCGATCCGCTCAACCCGCTGCTGCGCGACGTGGGGTATAACTACCTGAAAGGCCGCATCCGTTCCCACCCCGATGTGGCGCAGCGCTTTTATCGGGACGTCATCGGCGTCTGAATAGCGGGCACAAAAAAGCCCGGCGCGCCGGCCGGGCTGATGGCGCTTGATACGGGCGATTATTCCGCCAGCGCCTGCTGCAGATCGGCGATCAGATCTTCCACATCCTCAATCCCCACCGACAGGCGCACCAGCTGCGGCGTGATGCCGGTTGCCAGGCGCTGTTCCAGCGGAATGGAGGCGTGCGTCATGCTGAACGGCTGGCTGATCAGGCTTTCCACGCCGCCCAGGCTTTCCGCCAGGGTGAACAGGCGCGAGCGCTTGATGACCCGGCGCGCATAGGCATCGTCGCCTTTCAGCCGCACCGAGATCATGCCGCCGAAGCGCGTCATCTGGCGCGCCGCCAGTTCATGCTGCGGGTGGCTCGGCAGGCCGGGATAATAGACGTTTTCCACCTGCGGCTGGCTCTCCAGCCACTGGGCGATGCGCAGCGCGCTGTCGCTGTGGCGCTGCATGCGCAGTGCCAGGGTGCGAATGCCGCGCAGCGTCAGGAAGCTGCTGAACGGATCGAGAATGCCGCCGACCGCGTTTTGCAGGAAACCGAGCTGCTCCGCCAGCGCCGGGTTATCCCCCGCCGCCGCGACGCCGGCCACCACGTCGGAGTGGCCGTTGAGGTATTTGGTGGCGGAGTGCACCACCACGTCAAAGCCCAGATCCAGCGGACGCTGCAGATACGGCGAAGCGAAGGTATTGTCCGCCACGCTGATGAGCCCATGCTTTTTGGCGATCGCGGCAATGGCGCTCAGATCCGCCAGCTTCAGCAGCGGGTTGGTCGGGGTCTCTACCCAGATCATTTTGGTGTCCGGCTCGATCGCCTGCTCCAGCCCGGTGAGATCCGCCGGCGACACGTAGGTGACGCGCAGGCCGGCGGTGCGGCTGCGCACTTTTTCCAGCAGGCGATAGGTGCCGCCGTACAGATCGTCTACTGCGATCAGGTGGCTGTCCTTATCGAGCAGCTCCAGCACCGTGGAGCAGGCCGCCAGGCCGGAGGCGAAGGCGTAGCCGCGGCTACCGCCTTCCAGTTCGGCGATGGCACTTTCGAGCGCGGTGCGCGTCGGGTTGGCGCTGCGGGAGTATTCATAGCCGGTATGCTCGCCCGGCGCCGGTTGGGCGTAGGTGGAGGTGGCGTAAATTGCCGGCATCACGGCGCCGGTGGCGTCCGGGGTGTAACCGGCGTGAACGGTCAACGTATCAAACTTGGCCATAATGGATCCTTATTAACGTAATTTTTGACGCCAGGCGTTAAGCACGTCTGTGCGGGTAATCAGGCCGAGGAAGCGCTCGCCGTCGAGCACCACCGCGACGTGGCCATGGTTGAAGGTGGCCTGCAATTCGTCGTAGCCGGCTTCCTTTTGCAGCGTATGGACTTGCTTGGTCATCGCGCTGCCGGCCGGCAGGCTGAAGTGGGCGGCGTCGGCCTGCACGGCGTTCAGCAGATCCCACTCATCGATCAGGCCGACCACCCGATCGCCTTCCAGCACCGGCAGCTGCGAGATGTCGTACAGCCGCATGCGGGCGTGCACGATCGCCAACGTGTCGTCCGGCGCGGCGGAGACGGCGGCGCCTTCGTCGTGGCGGTAGGCGATCAGATCGCGCAGATCGCCGTGCTGCGGCTTGCTCAGCAGGCCCTGTTCCAGCATCCAGTGGTCGTTATACATTTTAGACAGGTATTTGTTGCCGCTGTCGCAGACGAAGGTCACCACCCGCTTGGCTTCGGTCTGTGCGCGGCAGTAACGCAGCGCGGCGGCCAGCAGGGTGCCGGTGGACGATCCCGCCAGCACGCCTTCCTTGCGCAGCAGGTCGCGCGCGGTGGCAAAGGCTTCGGCGTCGCCGATGCGATAAGCGTGGCGGACCTGGTCAAAGTCGCTGAGCGGCGGGACGAAGTCTTCGCCGATGCCTTCCACCAGCCAGCTGCCCGCTTCGCCGATGTGGCCGCTGTCGAGGTAGTCCGCCAGGATCGAGCCGGCAGGGTCGGCCAGCACGAATTCCGTCTGCGGCGAAACCTCGGCGAAATAGCGGCTCAACCCGCCCAGCGTGCCGCCGGAGCCGACGCCGACCACGATAGCGTCCACGTCATGCTCCATCTGCCGCCACAGTTCGGGCGCGGTAGTGGTGGTATGGGCCGCCGGATTGGCCGGGTTGTTGAACTGATCGATATAAAAGGCGCCGGGGATCTCCCCGGCCAGGCGTTTGGCGTAATCCTGATAGTAAGCCGGATGCCCCTTACCGACGTCCGAGCGGGTCAACAGCACTTCCACGCCCAGCGCGCGCAGATGGAAGATCTTCTCGCGGCTCATCTTGTCCGGCACCACCAGCAGCAGCTTATAGCCTTTCAGCGCCGCCACCAGCGCCAGCCCCAGGCCGGTATTGCCGGCGGTGGCTTCGATGATGGTGCCGCCCGGCTGCAGCTTGCCGTCGCGCTCGGCCTGTTCGATCATCGACAGCGCCACGCGGTCTTTGATCGAACCGCCAGGGTTTTGATTCTCCAGCTTGACGAACAGCCGGCACGGGCCGGTATCGAACCGGGTCAGTTCCAGCATCGGGGTATTGCCAATCATCTCGATGACGGAATGGGGGATCGCCATGACTCATCTCCAGGATTATTCGGTATAAAAGTCGTTATGTGGATGATAGCGCTGAGAATAAGCGCTTTAAAAAGAACAAATAACGGTTCTATATGCCATTATGGAATATATTAATCTTTTTTAGACGTATGGATGCGTAGATGTTTAGCAGTGCGGATGCTTGGCCGTGTAGCCGTGGGTGGGTGCAAAAATGTGCGCCGCGATGCTTTTTTGAACGATAAGCGGGGGGCTGCGTACAGTTATGTAAAAATGCTGAAAATTCACGCTAAACCCTGCAAAAATAAGATAAATCACATAAACTCACAGCAAGGGCATTTTCGGTGCGCTGCGTTACCCGCTACGGGCGCCGCAGGGGGTTGCGGCCGGCACGCGCGCACCGGGCCACTCTCGCTGGTTGGCTTAAAACGTGAACATGTTTGAAAGTTAACGCTATTTCAATGATTTGAATGGACACTCTGGCGACGTCATGATGAAAAAAAACTTATCCACTTCCCTGAAAAAACTGACCTTCAGCGTAGGCATCCTGTTGCTGGCCGCCCCGGCCGTGCATGCGGCCGAGCCGCCGGCGCCGCCGCAGGTAGACGCCAAGGCCTTCATTCTGATGGATTACAACAGCGGCAAGGTGTTGACCGAAGGCAATGCCGACACCCGCCTCGATCCCGCCAGCCTGACTAAGATCATGTCCAGCTACGTGATTGGGCAGGCGATCAAGGCCGGCAAGATCAAGCCGGAAGACATGGTCACCGTCGGCAAAGACGCCTGGGCGCCCGGCAACCCGGCGCTGCGCGGTTCTTCGCTGATGTTCATCAAGCCGGGCGATCAGGTGCCGGTGCTGGAGCTGAATAAAGGCATCGTGATCCAGTCGGGCAACGACGCCAGCATCGCGCTGGCGGACTACGTGGCGGGCAGCCAGGATTCGTTCGTCGGCCTGATGAACAACTACGCCAAATCTCTGGGGCTGCAGAATACCCACTTCCTGACGGTGCACGGCCTAGATGCGGAAGGGCAGTACAGCACCGCGCGCGACATGGCGCTGCTGAGCCAGGCGCTGATCCGCGACGTGCCGGACGAATACGCGCTGCATAAAGAGAAAGAATTCACCTTTAACAAGATCCGCCAGGTTAACCGCAACCGCCTGCTGTGGAGCAGCAACCTGAACGTCGACGGCATCAAGACCGGTTACACCAGCGGCGCCGGCCATAATCTGGTGGCATCGGCCACCGACGGCCCGATGCGCCTGATCTCGGTGGTGCTGGGCGCGCCGAGCGATCGCGTACGCTTTAGCGAAAGCGAAAAGCTGCTGACCTGGGGCTTCCGCTTCTATGAAACCGCGACGCCGATCAAGGCCGATAAGCCGTTCGTCACCCAGAAAGTGTGGTTCGGCGACGTCAGCGAAGTGCCGCTCGGCGTGGCGAAAGACGCCTCGGTCACCATTCCGAAAGGGCAGATGAAAAACCTGAAGGCCAGCTACAAGCTGACCCAGCCGACGCTGGAAGCGCCGCTGGCGAAAAACCAGGTGGTCGGCACCATCGATTTCCAACTGGACGGCAAGACCATCGAGCAACACCCGCTGGTGGTGATGCAAGAGGTGAAAGAGGGCAACTTCTTCAGCCGCATCTGGGATATGGTGATGATGAAGCTGAGCCAGTGGTTCGGCGGGATCTTCGGCTGAATACCCTGATGTGAGGAGCGCGCCCCGGGCGCACGATCCTCGACCAGGCCGCAACTGCGAGGTTGCGGCTTTTTTTTCGCGATTTTTTGGGGCGGTGATTAAAAGTAGTCCACCAGCATGGTGGCGCCGCTGGTGAAATCGCCTTCCGCCAGGGTGACGGCGCTGTTTTTCACCGGCACCGCATCAAGCGTCGGGGGATTGGCGTAGTCGATGTTCAGCGGCGTATTGATGGCGAAGGCCTTACCGTTGGCCAACAGTTTGATGCCCAATCCATTGACGCTGCTGGTTAACACGCTGCCGTCGAAGGCCGCCGCGCTGCCCATGATCTTCATTTTCAGCTGGCGGCTGTTATCCCGAAACTCGCATTTGATGCTGTAATCGATGCGTTGCATATAGCGATTGCCGTCGATGCGCTTGATGCCGACCTTGCCGAAGTCGATATCGATGGTGCGCCCGTCGTTGATCACGCAAGGCGGAGGCGCCACCACGGTGGCGGTGATGTTGACCTTGGTACCCTGGTCGGCGGCCTGAGCTGCGGCGCTAATCAGGCTCAGCGCCCACAGCAGCGCGCAGCGCGTTTTACTCGTCATGTTCATTCTGGCTCCCGTCTCAAGGTGCGCTGAAGATCAGCGTGGCCGAACCCGACAGCGGGCCGGTGGCGATGCTGGTGTAAGGGACATTGTTCTTTACCGGTACAAAGGTCACGGTATCGTTGCCCTGGCCGTTGACGATGCGCGTTCTGAAGGCATTGTTCGGCTTCACCACCGCGCCGTTGTACATCATCGCCACGCCGACGTTAGGATTGGTGGTCTTGATAAAATCGCTGGAGAAGCCGCTGGCATCGCTGACCATGCGGATCAGAATATCCTGCGTCGCGCTCTGGTCGTCGCATTGGTAGCTGAGCGCTTTGTCCTGTTTTATCTGGGCATCATTGGCGCTCTGGGTCAGAAAGTCCTGACGGATCTGGCCGAAGTCGACGTTAATCTGCTGGCCGTTGTTGATGGTGCAACTGGTGGTGACGAAGTAAGCGTCGTTGTCGGCGATCAGGCGCCAGCGATAAACGCCGCACTGTGGGCAACCCGGCTGATCGTTGGTCTGAATAAAGTTGATTTGGCCGATGACGTCGCCTTTGTTCACCTTGATATCCGGCGTTGGGAAACGGTTCAACACGATATAGACCCGGATGGCGACCGACTGGGTTTGCAGGCCGGTAAGGCTGAGTACGCTGATGCCGGATGGCACCGGGGAGTTGTAATCGCTGCCGTTGATGGTGGTGCCGCTGCCGATGGCGCCAAAAATCGCACTGTTCATCGACAGCGCCGGGCTGTCGGTTTTGAGATAGTCATACCAGCTTGCGACGTCGTTTTTACAGGTGACCTGGCTGACGTTGACGATTTCGTTTTTGCCATAAGAAAGCTGTGGCCCGATGCGTACCCGGACGTCAACCGGCGTGGTCGAGCCCCCGGGTGGAATCAGTCCGCCATCGGACGTGCGGCAGGTAAACGCGTTGGCGTTGCCAAACAGCATGAAGAAAGATAATGCCAGGCAGCAACGTAAAAATAGCAGGGCTGTTTTTCTCACGATAATATCCCAATATATATAAATAGTGTGCGGCGTTACTCCGCAATGAAATATTGCCAATCAGGCCGGCTGGCCATATTTATTCCGTTAAAGGGGAGTGAGGGGCATCGCTGTTGGAGATGCCGTCGTTATCACCGTTCAGCAACGCGGTGGGATACCACCTCAATGAGTTGTTGATAGAGCCGTCCGTCACAATCACTTTTTTCCGGGAGACAAGATCCAGCAATAGCCGCCGCGCCCGGTAAACACCGACGTTGACGGCATTGGCCAGTTGCCGCGTCGATAGCCATTGCTGCTGTGGCGGCAACCCGCCGGTAGGGCACTTACGGGGCGACTGCGCGAATAATGTTTGCAGCAGATCGTGCTGCAATTGCCGTATTTCCTTTTGTTTCGGAGATAACGCTTCCATAGCACTTCCTCTGTATTCCGATTGCCGTATTCCTAAGAAAAAACAAACTTTCGCTGCCTACCAACAACGAGGTAAAACGCGAACAAAGAAAATTCCTATCTATTTATCAGGATTGAAAAAAAAGGCGTTGCCCGCCCCGTTTTTACCTGTGCTTAGGCAGGGGTGGCGTCACGCTGAAACCTAAAATTTTGGTTTATTATATTCACAAAGTGCCACTTTGCGATCTGATTACTTGGGAATCCAAGAAAAACAGGATATTGCTCTATAAAAGTATCTTTTACGATCTATGAGGCTAAAAATAACAGTAAATTAACTTCAATTAGGAAATAAATTGCGAATGTTCGCCTTGATCAAAAAAAGCCTTTTTTTGCTGAGAGGCATTTGCAAGAATATTCATCGCCGGACAAGAAGGACGGATTAGAAAGTATTGGCCTCTGCTTGTTGTGATTTCGTTTATTTTTATATGACGAATTTATTAATGGGTGGGCCGCTGCAGACTTGCCGTTATCGACGTATTTATTGTCGATGCCTTTGGGTTTTGGCAGTTAACCAACCAGCAAGATGCTAAAGAATCAGGGCTGCGCACATATAAGCGCGAGCAGGTTTCCTGTTGCTCTTTTTCTTGATTGGAATATGCATTTTTTCTTATAAGGAATATAGGTTCTATGAAACTTAACAAAATCATGATGGCTGCAGTGATTGCATTTGGCGCAAGTTCTTTTGCACAGGCAGCCGATCAGGGACACGGTAAGGTCACCTTCACGGGCTCTATTATTGATGCGCCATGCTCTATTGCGCCCGAGTCGATCGATCAGACCGTAGATCTGGGCCAGGTTTCCAACGTGGCGTTGAAAAACGGCGGCAAATCCAACCCGCGTCCGTTTGAAATCAAACTGGAGCAGTGCGACATCACCACGCTGAAAACCGTTAAAACCACCTTCAGCGGCGTCGCATCGTCCACCGACAAGGATCTGTTGGGTATCGCGGGCACCGCCAGCGGCGCCGGCGTAGCCATCTCTTACAATGGCCAGCCGATCAAACTGGGTGAAGCGACTACCGCGCAGACCCTGAATACCGGCAATAACACCCTGCATTTCGCCGCCTACCTGCAGGGCGAAGGCGCTTCCGCCGCCATCGTTCCGGGCGATTTCACTGCCGTAGCCGATTTCACCCTGGCTTATCAGTAAGTGAGCCCGAAGGCTTAATCAACCAGGCATGGGGTTCGCCGCATGCCTGGTGAATCTCCCTGTCAAAGGAATGTCGCGATGTTTTTACCAAGGAATCGAGCGGGTGCCGTTCTTTTGGCGTCGTTGGCGTTTGCGCCCGGCCATGCAACTTCCGCCGCGCAGGGGTGGGGCAAAGTCAACATGCACGGCGCCATTATCGACACCGCCTGCGCCATTGCCGCCGGCAGCCGCGATCAGACGATCGATATGGACACTATTCCTCTCGGGCAGATCATTCGTGACGGCCAGGGGATGACTAAACCTTTCAGTATCGAATTGGTCAATTGCATTTTGGAACGGCCGGAAAACAAGCCTGACTGGAAATTCTTTCAGGTCACGTTTGATGGTTATGCGGAAGGCGCTCTGTTTGGCGTACAGGGCGATGCGCGCGGCGTTGCATTGGAGATAAAAGACAGCAGCGGCACGGCGGTTATTCCAGGGAAACCTTTGCCGATGGAGGGAATAATACCGGGGAACCGAGTGCTGAATTATTCCATGACGTTGATGCCGAATCACCAGCCGTTGAAGGTGGGAGCGTATTTTTCCACAGTGCGTTTTAAGCTGGATTATTTTTGATTTTTTCTCGTACTGACGGTTAATTCGTTATTGAAAGGACTTTATTATGCTTTCACCGGCAGGGAAGTTATTTCGTCTTCAGGCCTTGGGGCTTTGCGTTGCCCTTTCTCTGGGAAATCCAATCGCGTTGGTCTATGCCGCCGACGTGATTCAATTCAATACCGACGTATTGGACATCAACGATCGCAAAAATATCGATCTGAGCCAATTCACGCGCAGCGGCTACATCATGCCGGGCGTTTATACCATGGTGGTGCACGTCAATAAGAACGATCTGCCGGAACAGCCGGTGACGTTTATGGCGCCCGAGAACGATCCTAAAGGCAGCGAAGCCTGTCTTTCGCCGGAGTTGGTCAACCAACTGGGGCTGAAAGAAAAACTGTTAAGTACGCTGAACTGGACGCACGGCGGCCGTTGCCTTGACGCCTCCAGCCTGGCGGGGATGGAAGCCCGCGGCGATCTTGCCAGCTCTTCGCTGTATCTCAACATTCCTCAGGCCTATCTGGAATACAGCTCGGAAAACTGGGACCCACCTTCGCGCTGGGATGATGGTATTCCTGGGCTGCTGTTTGACTATAACGTCAACGCCCAAACGCAAAAACATCAGAAGGGCGGCAGCAGTTACAGCCTGAGCGGCAACGGCACCGGCGGCGCCAACCTGGGCGCCTGGCGTCTGCGTGCCGACTGGCAGGCCAACCTCAACCATCAGACCGGCTCTTCTCAGCCGACCGATAAACAGTTCGACTGGAGCCGCTATTACGCCTACCGGGCGATCCCGGCGCTGCGTTCGCGGCTGACGATGGGTGAGGATTACCTGAACTCCGACATTTTCGACAGCCTGCGCTTTACCGGCGTCAGTCTGCGATCCGACGACAGCATGTTGCCGCCCAACCTGCGCGGCTATGCGCCGGAAGTGACCGGCGTGGCGAAAACCAACGCCAAGGTGGTGGTCAGCCAGCAGGGGCGCGTGCTGTATGAAACGCAGGTGGCGGCGGGGCCGTTCCGCATTCAGGACATCAACGATGCGGTTTCCGGCGAGCTGGACGTGCGTGTCGAAGAGCAGGACGGCAGCGTGCAGGAGTTCAAGATGAACACCGCCAACATCCCTTATCTGACGCGGCCGGGTACGGTGCGTTACAAGCTGGCGACGGGCAAGCCGTCGGAGTGGGGGCACCATCTGCGCGGGCCGATGTTCGGCACCGGCGAGTTCTCCTGGGGGATCAGCAACGGCTGGTCGCTGTACGGCGGGGGCATCGCCGGCGGCGATTACAACGCGCTGTCGCTGGGGATCGGGCGCGATCTGATGGCGCTGGGGGCGTTGTCGTTCGATGCCACGCAGTCGCGTGCGCGTTTGCCGCAGGATGGCACGCTGACCGGCGGTTCGTACCGGCTGAGCTATTCGAAGAACTTCGATGAATACGACAGCCAGGTCACCTTCGCCGGTTACCGCTTCTCTCAGGAAGACTTCATGAGCATGGGGGACTACCTGGATGCGCGTTACGAAGGGGGGCGCAGCGGCAAGAGCAAGGAGATGTACACCATCACCTTCAACAAACAGTTCCGCGATCTGGGGCTGAGCACCTATCTCAACTACAGCCACCAAACCTACTGGGATCGGGCGCCGAACGATCGTTACAACCTGATGGTGTCGCGCTACTTCGACATCGGCGATTTCAAGAACGTCAGCGTGTCGCTGTCGGCCTATCGCAACCGTTACAACGAACGCAACGACGACGGGATGTATCTGTCGCTGTCGCTGCCCTGGGGCAGCGCGGGCACGCTCAGTTACAACATGACGCTCGATCGCGAAGAGAACGCCCACCGGGTCGGGTACTACAACCGGGTCGATGAACACAACAACTATCAGATCAGCGCCGGCGCCGCACGCAGCGGAGCGACGGCCAGCGGTTATTACAGCCATCAGGGCGACATGGCGCAGATCAACGCCAACGCCAGCTACCAGGCCGGCCGCTACAGCGCCGTCGGCATCGGCGCGCAGGGCGGCCTGACAATGGCGGCGGAAGGGGCGGTGCTGCACCGCGTCAATACGCCGGGCGGTACGCGTTTGCTGCTCGATACCGAAGGCGTCGCCGGTGTGCCGGTGCGTGGCTACGGCAGTACGGTGCTGACCAACCGTTACGGCAAGGCGGTGGTGGCGGATGTAAACAGCTACTACCGCAACAAGGCCAGCATCGATCTCAACAGCCTGAGCGACAACGTCGAGGCGACGCGTTCGGTGGTGCAGGCCACGTTGACCGAGGGGGCCATCGGCTACCGCAAGTTTGAGGTGATTGCCGGCGAGAAGGCGATGGCGATCGTCAAGCTGGCGGACGGCAGCGAGCCGCCGTTCGGCGCCACGGTGCTGAATGCCCGCAAACAGGAGACCGGCATCATCAATGACGGCGGCAGCGTTTACCTGTCTGGCCTCAATCCCGGCGAGCGCATGAGCGTGCACTGGAACGGCGCGGCGCAGTGTGAAATCCAGCTGCCGGCGCCGCTGCCGGCCGAAATGTTGATGAACACGTTGCTGCTGCCTTGCCGTCCCCTTGCCGGCGACAAGCCGGCGGTCGACGCCAACTGACATACACCCGGCGGAGCCCGCTCCGCCGCTAAACCGCCGGGGCGGGCTCGTCCGCTTCCGGCCGACTGGAACCGTGAAGACATGATGAATCTGACTATGACCAGAAAGACCGTTTTCCTTGTGGGCCCGCTCGCCGCCGCGTTGACGATCGGCGCGGTCAGCCTGCCCGCTCATGCGGCCATCGCGCTGGATCGCACGCGCGTGATTTTCGACGGCGACCTGAAAACGGTCAGTCTCAACATCAGTAACCAGAACAAACAGTTGCCGTATCTGGCGCAGGGATGGATCGAAGACGATCGCGGCAACAAGATCCAAAGCCCTTTCACCGTGCTACCGCCGGTGCAGCGGGTGGAACCGGGCAAACCGAGCCAGGTGAAGATCCAGTCGCTGCCGGCGGCGCGTCAGCTGCCGCAGGATAGGGAGACGCTGTATTACTTCAACCTGCGCGAGATCCCGCCGCGCAGCAATAAGCCGAACACGCTGCAGATAGCGCTGCAGACGCGCATCAAAATGTTTTATCGCCCGGCGGCGCTCGCCCCGAAAAAGAACGCGGCGCCGTGGCAGGAGCAACTGACGCTGACCCGGCAGGGCGACAAGTACGTGGTGAACAACCCGACCCCGTATTACGTGACGATCGTTGAGGCGAGCGCCGGCAAGGGCGGGAAAGGGGCGGCGGGCTTTGAACCGCTGATGGTGGCGCCGAAGGCCAGCGCGCCGCTGAACGTCTCCGCCGCGAGCCTCGGCAACGGGCCGTCGCTGGCATACATCAACGATTACGGTGGGCGGCCGCAGTTGAACTTCCGCTGCGCCGGCAATGCCTGCCAGGTCGTGCCGGTCGCTAAATGACGAGCCGCGCGCCAGCAGGGAAGACAGAGTGAACACAGCGGAGTGAACGAATCATGCAACGAAAGAGCCCCATGCTGTTGGGAAAAGCCTATGAACGTCATCAGCGACGCACTATCGGCCTGACGGTGTTGGCCGCGCTGATGGTGCCGCTGACGGCGGGCACGATGTTGGTGCTGATGCCGCCGGCCCGCGCGGTGGACAACTGGCAGGTGGAGGGCGCGAACGGCACGCTCCACGTCTACGGCGCGTTGACGGAAAGCGCCTGCAGCCTGGAAATGACCACCGCGCGTCAGGAAGTGTGGCTGGGGGAGACGGGAACGGCGCATTTTCAGCGCCCGGGCGATCGCGGCACGCCGGTGGCGTTCGAGCTGACGCTGAAAGACTGCCTGCGGGCGCCGGCGAGCAACCGCGACGCCTGGACCGGGGTGCTGGCCTGGAGCGGCAGCCAGCCTGCGGTGTCCGTGGCGTTTGCCGCGCCGGCGGATGACGACGCGCCGGGTTTGGTCAGGGTCGCCGGCGTTACCGGCTTGGGGCTGCAGTTGGCGGATGCCAGCGGCCTGCCGGTGCGCCTCGGCGCGCGTAACAAACCGATCTTGCTGACGCCGGGGCAAAACACCCTGACGTATACGGTGACGCCGGTGCGCACCCCGGCGACGCTGAGCGCCGGCGCCTACCGTGCGGCGATCGATTTCCGTCTTTATTACGACTAATACGCCGCTTGCGCCGAGCCGGCGCAAGCCTAACCAAAGGGAGTGGCGTCATGCGCGCGACAGAGACGAACCGGCGCCGGAGCGCGCTGTTGGGGGCAGGCATGGTCATGGTGGCCGGCATGATGGCGCAGCCGGCGGACGCGGCGGAAAACATGCGCTTTCACGGGACGCTGGTGGCCGAGCCGTGCGTCATTCAGCCGGGAGATGAGGATATCCAACTGGATTTCGGCACCATCGTCGACAAATACCTGTATCTGAACACCCGCACCCATAGCCAAACCTTCGCGTTGCACCTGACCGAGTGCGATCTCAGCCTGGGCAATACGGTGGCCATTACGTTTACCGGCACCGAGAACGCCAAACTGCCCGGCCTGCTGGCGCTGGATGCCGGCAGCCTGGCCTCGGGGATCGGCATCGGGCTGGAGGACAGCAGCGGCAAGGCGCTGCCGCTCAATCGCGCCAGCGATAAATTCCGCCTGAATGCCGGCAACACCACGCTCACGCTGCAGGCCTATGTGCAGGGGGAACCGGAGGCTATCCAAACGAAGACCATTGGCCGCGGCACCTTCAGCGCGGTGGCCACTTTTACGCTGGAATACGAATAAGCGTCTACAAGGACAAAAAACGCAATGATGATAAAGCCCCTCAATCGCACCCTGCGCATGGGCCTGCTGTGCCTGTTGGCGTTGAGCGCCGCCGCCTGTCAAAACCAAAAATCGGGCAAACCCGCCGTGAACACCCAAAATCAGGCTGTGCAAGCGCCGTCAGAAGAGGCTTTGCGCAAGCAGCGTGAGGCCGAGCAGCTGCAGCAGTGCCAGCAGCAACTGGGCGCATTGCGCACCATCAACGAGAAGCAGTATCAGCGCTATAAACAGGCCTTCGACAGCCTGATGAGCGGCGCTTCGCAGTACGCCAATCTGCGCGCGCGGGTAAACGGCGACACGCAGGAGACGGTGGATGCGCTGTATCGCTACAAGGTCAACTATCTGTGCGCCGGGGTGAATCAGGCGGTGTTGACCGGGCTGGCGGATCGCGGAGAGCAGATTAAATGAGGCTGCGTCTGCTCGGCTGTGTCGCTCTGCTGTTCACCGGCGTTGCGCAGGCGGACGACGGCGTGCCGGCGCTGCTGCAGTTTGCCGAGCAGTATCAACGGCAGAGCACCGGGCCGAAGAGCGAAAACGCGGCGCCCGCCGACCGCGCGTCGGGGCAAAAAAAGCGTGAGCCGGCGAAGCGCCCGTCGGACACCCAACAGCCGGCTTCACCGGCCAAAGCTTTTACGCTGAGCCAGGCATTATTGGCGCGTGACCAACAGCTGGCGCGCCAGCGAATGGAACTGACGATGTTGCGCCAGGAACTTGCCGCGCTGCGGGCGGAGAAAGCGGCGCCACCCGTCGCGACGTTGCCGGACTCGTCAACGCTGCAGCAGTGGATCGCCGGGCTTGGCGCCGCCTGGCGCGGTTCGCCCGATGCCCAGCGCGCCGAGGCGCTGCTGCGTCAGGCGACGCAGGAAACCGCCAAAACCAAAGCGGCGGCGATGCAGGCCGAACGGCGCGCCAGCGAGCTGGAGTCCGCCGCACAGGCATCGGCACAGACGCTTGCACAACGCCAGCGCGAGCACCAGGAGGCGCTGCACGCTCTGCGCGCCGCGTTGGAAGCGAGTGAGCAGAAGCGAGCCGCTGAGCAGAAGGCGACCCAGCAGGCGCGCGAGGCACTGTTGGCGCTGCATCAGCGGCTGCAATGGGAGATGACGCCGGAGCAGTTGAAGGATGAACGCAAGCGTTTGTCCTACGCGGCGGGCAGTGCGCTGGGGCGCGACATTCAGGGGGTTGTGGCGGAGCGTCAAAGCTGGGGCGTACCGGTGGATCGCGACAGCCTGTTGGCGGGCGTCATCGATAGCGTGTCGGGGCGTTTGCAGCTGCCGCCGGATGAACTGAATGCGCTGACGGCGCAGGCGGATGCCGCCGCCGTGGCCGCGCGTGAGAAACGCGTTAACGAACAGCGGCGGCGTGACGAAGATTACCTGGCGCAGTTCCGTCAACAAAAGGGCGTTAAGCCGTCGGCGATGGGCTTCTGGTATCGGGTGGATTACGCCGGGGAGGGGGCGTTGGCGCCAACGGCGGTGGTCGATGTGGTGGTGAAGGAGAAACTGACCGACGGCACGGTGATCCAGGATATGGAACTGAGCGGCAAGGTGCTGTCGCAACCGCTGTCCGAATATCCGCCGCTGTTTCGGGAGGCGATAAGCCATCTGCATAACCACGGTTCGCTGACGATGGTCGTGCCGCCGGCGCTGGCCTACGGCGAAACCGGCTATCCGCCGAAGGTGCCGCCCAACGCCACCATGGTTTATGAATTACGCATCGACAACAGCCAGGCACCGGCAAAGGGTGCCAAGGCGGTTAAACGGGAAGCCGACACGGCGGGAGGGCAGGGATGAACACCATGATAAAAATCGCGCTATTTGATGAAAACCGTTACTTCAGCGCTGGTTGGCAGGAGGCCCTGGCGCTGCACTTCAGCACTTACGGCAAGCGCACGCTGTTACTGGATGCGCAGCAGGTTCACGAAGCCGATCTGGTGTTCTGCTATTTTCCGCCCGGCGTGCAAAGCTGTTTTTGTCACTTCTTTGAGACGCAGGCTGCGGGGCGCCAAACGCTGTATTTCTCGTTGCGAACGCCGGAGGTGCGGCATAAACGCACCTTCGGCACCCGCTGCGCGCTGGAGGCCGGCGTCATTTACCACGATACGCCGCTGGTATCGGCGCTGTATCAGGTGAACGCCGAGTTGGAGCGGCGCAGCAAATGGCCGGGCAGGCCGAGTTGTGGCATGAACTGCGTATGCCAGCACCGAGGCCTGACGCTGCGCGAACAGGAGATCATGCGCTGCATGACGCGGGAGATGGGAGTGACGCAAATCGCACGGATGCTGGACATCAGCGTGAAAACCGTCAGCAATCACAAGATGAGCGTTATGCGCAAGATGGGATTCCGGCGTAATGCCGAACTTTACGGTTGGCTGCGGCACAGCGCCCGTCCCGGCGCCGTGGGGGCGCGAGCAGGCATTCAGCCTGGCATTGCGGCAGGGAAGGCGCAGCACTGAGACAGCGCCGGCCCAATCGGAGCGGCCGGCGCCTTAAGTGCCTCGCCGTGGCAGTCAGTTGCAGGCTACGACCTTGATCGCCAGCCCGCCCTGTGAGGTTTCGCGGTATTTGGCGTTCATGTCTTTGCCGGTTTCGTACATGGTTTCGATCACCTTATCCAGACAAACTCGCGGTTCGCTGGTGCGGCGCATCGCCATGCGTGCGGCGTTGACCGCCTTGACGGCGGAAATGGCGTTACGCTCGATGCAGGGCACCTGAACCTGGCCGGCGAGCGGATCGCAGGTCAGCCCCAAATGGTGCTCCATGGCGATCTCCGCCGCGATGCACACCTGCGCCGGGCTGCCGCCCAGCAGCTCGGTCAACCCGGCCGCCGCCATCGAACAGGCCACGCCCACTTCCCCCTGACAGCCCACTTCGGCGCCGGAGATCGAGGCGTTCATCTTGTACAGCGCGCCAATCACGCCGGATGCCAGGAAGTAACGGGTGTAGGAGTTGGCGTTTACCGGACGGATGAACTTGTCGTAGTAAGCCAGCACCGCAGGAATGATGCCGCAGGCGCCGTTGGTCGGTGCGGTGACCACGCGGCCACCGGCGGCGTTTTCTTCGTTGACCGCCAGCGCGAACATGTTGATCCAATCGACCACGTTCATCGGGTCGATATTGTTCTTGTCTCCGGTCACCAGAATGCGGCGCAGCGCGGCGGCGCGACGCGGCACCTTCATCGGGCCGGGCAGCAAGCCTTCGGTGTTGATGCCGCGCTCGATACCGGCGCTCATCACCTGCCAGACGTCGGCGAAGTGCGCGTCGATATCGGCCTTGCTGCGCAGCGCCAGCTCGTTCTGCATCACCAGGCCGGACAGCGACAGCCCGGTGTCTTTGCAATGCTGCTGCAGATCGTGCGCCGATTTGAACGGGTAGGGCACCGGCGTGGCGCCCTCGGCGGACTGGCCGAAGTGCTCTTCGTCGACGATGAAACCGCCGCCGATCGAGTAATAGGTTTTGCTGTGCAGCAGGCGCTCACCGGCGAAGGCGCGGATGCGCATGCCGTTTTCGTGCAGCGGCAGGTTATCGCTGTGGAAATTCATGCCGCCGTGCTGCGGGAAATCTACCTCGTGATGGCCGTTGGCCAGCGGCAGGCGGCCGCGCTGTTCTACGTCGCGGATAAAGCCGGGAATGCTGTCGATGTCCACGGCGTGCGGCAGGTTGCCGGCCAGGCCCATGATGATGGCGATATCGGTGTGGTGGCCTTTACCGGTCAACGACAGCGAACCGTACACGTCGACCACCACGCGGGTGGCGTCCTGCAACTGCTGGTGGGCGATCAGATCGTCGACGAACTGTTTGCCGGCTTTCATCGGGCCAACGGTGTGGGAACTGGATGGGCCGATGCCAATTTTGAAAATATCGAAAACGCTGACCATGGTCTCGCCTCCTTCTTCAGGTTTCAGGCGGTGAATACGGGAAATGGGGGAGTGCGGGAGGGCCGGCGCGCAGCGGCGCCGGCCGGACGTGATTAGCCGAGCAGGCTGAACACGATAGCAGAGATGGCGATCAGACCCATCACAACCACGAACACGTTGCTGATGTGGCCGCTGTACTTGCGCATGGCAGGCACTTTACGGATGGCATACATCGGCATCAGGAACAGCAGCATGGCGATGATTGGGCCGCCCAGGGTTTCGATCATGCCCAGGATGCTTGGGTTCAGGGTGGCGACGATCCAGGTGGTCACCAGCATGAAGATAGCGGTCATGCGGTTCAGCTTGGCGGTGCTGACGGTTTTGCCGCGGCTCTTCATCGACTTGGCAACCAGGCCGTTGAAGCCTTCACGCGCGCCCAGGTAGTGGCCCAGGAACGATTTGGTGATGGCGACGAAGGCGATAACCGGCGCGATGTACTCGATCATCGGGTTATTAAAGTGGTTAGCCAGGTAAGACAGAATCGAGATGTTCTGCGCCTTGGCTTCCGCCAGGTTTTCCGGCGTCAGGCTCAGCACGCAGCTGAACACGAAGAACATCACGGTCAGCACCATCATGATGTGTGCGTAGGCCAGAATGCGGGAGCATTTCTTCTCGGCGTCTGCGCCGTACTCTTCGCGTTTGGCGACGGCGAAGGCGGAGATGATCGGCGAGTGGTTGAAGGAGAACACCATTACCGGGATCGCCAGCCACAGGGTCATGATCAGGCCGTGGCCCATGCCGGTACCGCTGCCGGACAGCGACACGTTTTCGAAGATGGCGCCGGTCCAGTTAGGGATCAGATACACCGCCAGCAGCATCAGCACCGCGACGAACGGGAAGACCAGGATGCTCATGGTTTTCACGATGGCCTGCTCACCGAAGCGCACGATGGTCATCAGGCCGACGATCAGGATCAGCGACAGGATGGCGCGCGGTGGCGACGTCATGCCCAACTGGTGGGTGATGAAGCTGTCGACGGTGTTGGTGATCGCCACGCTGTAAACCAGCAGAATCGGGTAGATGGCGAAGAAGTACAGCAGGGTGATCAGTTTACCGGCGGTGATGCCGAAGTGCTCTTCTACCACGGCGGTGATGTCTTCACCGGGATTTTTGCCGGACAGAACGAAACGGCACAGGCCGCGGTGGGCAAAGAAGGTCATCGGAAAAGCGATGATGGCCATAATGATCAGAGGAATCAAACCGCCGATGCCGGCGTTGATTGGCAAGAACAGGACGCCTGCGCCGATGGCGGTGCCATACAGGCCCAACATCCACATGGTATCCGTTTTACGCCAGGTACTGCTGGAGCCCGAGGCCGCAGAGGCAATTGTGCCGGTCTGTGTAGTGTCCATAAATATCTCCGAAGTGAACACGAATTTAAAATTAAAAGGCAAAACTTAAGGTTAAACCGTCAAACGTCCTATTCAGGCAACGCTTGCGGTAAGAATCAGGTGTTGCTTGCGGGGATGTTTTGGCGTCCCCCTGGTTGTTTATTGTGTTCATTACCAAGGCACAGCGCCGGGTAATTCACTAAAGACTTTTCACCGTCACGGGCGATAAAAGTCGTTACCGCTACCGACAGGTCTTTGCCTGTCGATTTTTGTTGGCGGCAAGATAACGATTTACAGTAGAAACAACCGTGATCCTGCTCTCAAATGCGCAATATGTGCAGTTATCTGCTTTTTTATCGATTTTTCGCGCATTTGTTGCACATTTGTGTAAGATTTTGTGCTGAGAACGCTCTCATAATAATTTCTGCGATTATGCGGTTTGTACAATAATTAGCCGGATAAAGCGCTGTGCTCAGCAGCAAGCCGAGCAATATATTTTATGCGTGGTTTTGGATCTAGCGAAAAACCCGGATTAAGCAGTTTTAGTGATGTGGATCACATTGTATTTGTAAGTAAAATTTCATTCATCGATTTGTTTTTAAATGGTTTTTAATGAAAACCGCCGTTAATAACGAAGGGAAATTACTTACGTGGTTAGCGGATAGAAATGCGTAACCATTCATCATATAAATAACAGATGCCTAACAGGTATTGGCGATATTTGCTGCAACCGCTTAAACCGCCGTTTATTTAAACATCGCGGCCTTTGGCGCGATTTATCATATAAAAGCCATAAATAGTCGTTAATTTACCCAGCCGGCAGCGGGTTTAGCCTGCGAGAAAATAATCACCCGGGTGACCTGTTGCATTTTATTAACCTGATGTTGCGTGCGGATAAGCGAAAAACGCGAATCGATTGCGCATTATTTGTTCATTTTCGGGCGGGAAAAGAAGGGGATTGCAGCGGTGCGCCGTCGGTTTCGACGGCGCAGAAGGCGAATTAATAGCGGGTAGCGATGGCGTTGTCGTTGAAGAACGCCATGAAGTCGGCGTCCGGTTGGCGGTCGCTGATCACCCGATCGAACTGCGTCAGCGGGCCGATGCAGGCCGGTTTGGTTTTGCCGAACTTGCTGTGATCCGCCACCAGGATCTTTTGCTGCGCCATCGCCATGGCGCGATGCTTCATCTCCAGCTCGTCGAAGTTGAAGCAGGTGGCGCCGTGCTGCAGGCTGAGGCCGGCGGCGGAGATAAAGGCGATGTTCGGGCAGATGTGATCGAGCTCGTTGCGGCCGCCGACGCTGGAAAAGATGTAGTTGTTCGGCTTGAACTCACCGCCGCACAGGACCACTTTGCAGTTCGGTTTGTCCTGCAGCGCCAGGAAGGTATTCAGCGAATGACACACGGCGGTGAAGGTAAGCTCGTCGGCGATGGCGTCGATGATCGCCGGGGTGGTGGTGCCGCAGTCGAAAAACACCGTGTCGTTTTCATTGATCAACGGCGCCGCCAGCAGGCCGATGCGCCGTTTCTCCGTCACCTGCTTGGCTTTTTGATCGGAAACGAAGTAGTTGGTGACGCCGTTGCTGCGCGGATCGGTCACCACGTAGCCGCCGAGCAGCACCACCGCCGCCGGTTCGGCGCTCAGATCGCGGCGAATGGTCATCTCCGAGACCCCCAGCAGCACGGCGGCTTCTTTCAGGTGGATCTTGTCAGCGCGTTTTAACGCCTGAACTAACCGGTTGATACGTTCTTCGCGCCGCGTTTCCATAGATCCGTCTTCCCACAGGTAGTAGAGGTAAAGGGCGTGCCGGCGTTTCCGGCGTTAAACACAACGATGCGGGGCAATATCGGGCCGCATTGGCCGCCCGTATTGTCCCGCATCGTTGTGTATTGGCTATGCCCGTCAGGGCATGCCGACGATCAGTAGCTGCCCGCCGCCGGCTGGGCGCCGGATACGATGGCGACGCCGGAGCTGGTGCCGATACGCGTGGCGCCGGCGTTGATCATCTTCTCGGCGGTGGCGCGATCGCGCACGGCGCCGGAAGCTTTCACGCCCATTTCGCTGCCCACGGTCTCGCGCATCAGTTTGACGTGCTCTTCCCGAGCGCCGCCGGTGCTGAAGCCGGTAGAGGTTTTCACGAAGGCGACATCGAGTTCGCGACACATTTCACAAACCTGGACGATCTGCGCATCGCTGAGCAGGCAGGTTTCCAATATTACCTTCAACGGGATCGCCGCGCAAACCTCGCGCACGGCGGCGATGTCGGCTTTCACTTCGTCCAGCAGGCCGCTTTTCAGCCAGCCGACGTTGATCACCATATCGATCTCTTGCGCGCCGGCGGCGATCGCCGCTTTGGCTTCAAAGGCTTTGGCGACGGTCAGGCCGGCGCCCAGCGGGAAGCCGATCACCGAGCAGACTTTCACGGTGCTTTCCTGCAGCAGCTGGGCCGCCAGCGGCACGTAGCCGGAGTTGACGCATACCGCATAGAAGTTGTGCTGCTGCGCTTCTTCGCACAGTTTGGCGATCTGCAGTTCGGTGGCGTCCATCGCCAGCAGGGTGTGGTCAACGTAGCTGGCGTAATCGATGTTTTCGGTGGTCATCGCGATTCCTTAGTGAAGTTAAGACAGTAAGCCGGATGGGTAATGTGAAAATAATAACATTCAGATGCCGATAAACCTAGCGATGTTTAAAAAATGTCGACGAGATCGTCGCGAACAGGCCGTTATACGTATAACTTAAAGGCGGAGTTTTGTTATTTAAATAACATTTAACGGCTCGCGGCCTGCGCGGGCGCAACGTCGAGGGAAAAAAGATGAAGATCAACATCGAACTGGATCCTGAAGCTTTCGGGGCGCATCGGCAGGAACTGTTCCGCAATGCGGATTTCGCGGTGAGCGCGCATCGCTGCGCAGAACGCGGGCCGATGCTGACGCTGGCGAACTGCCGCGGCGCGCTGACGGTCTTGCCGTATGAGGGCCTGGCGATTTGGGACGCCGAGTTTGACGGTTATTCATTGAAATCGGGCCGCCGCAGCGCCCGCGGTCTCGGGAGAAAGCGCGCAGACGACGCGGCGTTCTGCCCCGCCTGGCCGAGCCACGACGGCGCGCCGCTGCAGATGCAGCGCGTGTGGCTGCAGCTGACGGGCGATGAGCTGACGTTGCATGGCGAAGGCGAGCGGTTGGGCGGGCGTTGGCGCATCGGCCCGGCGCTGCGTTTGGCAGCCGAGAGCGCGCAGTTCGTCATAGAGATGAAGGTCACTAACCTGGCCGAGCGGCCGCAGCCGCTGCGCTATGTGTGTCGCCTCAACTATGATTGCATTCCCGACGCGGTATTCCGCCAGAATCTGCCGACGCCGGCTTTGTTAGGGGATGCGATCGGGCAAGAACTGCTGTGCTCCGACGATCTGACGCGCTATGTGGATCAGGCCGAGTTCTTTATGCTGACGCCACAAGGCCGGCGTTATGTCACGCGCTTCGCTACCGGGCAATTCAACTATGGCCTCCGGCGCATCGCCGTTCAGGGCAACCGGCGGCTGCTGGCCTTTGTTCAGCCGGCGAACTGTCGCCCGAATGCGCCAGAGGGTGAGGCGGGGGTGATGCTGGGAGCGGGAAAAACGCGTGCGTTCTGCGTGACCACCGGCGTGGTGTGAAATCACGGGGCGGTAATGCCCCGGTCATGTTGTACGGTTACTCTTTCACCCAGCCGCGGCGAATGGCGAAGGCGAACAGGAAACGATACAGGCGCGACAGCTTGTCGGCGAGGGCATCGCCGAACAGATTCCACACCAGCTGGGCGAACAGGCAGCCGACCAGACCGAGCAGGAAACCGCCGACCATATCCAGCGGCCAGTGTACGCCGAGGTAAACGCGTGACCAGGCGATGCCGACGGCGACAATCATCAGCAGCGCACCGGACCAGACCCGGTGCCAGAACAGGAACGCCAGCGCAAAGGTAAAGATGGCGGTGCCGTGATCGCTCGGGAACGAGCTGTCCGGCGCGTGCGCCAGGAAGGTATACCCCACGCCGGCGACGAATGGGCGCTCATGCGGCAGCAGCGCGCCGATAGCGGAGGCGGCAAGCATGGCGAACAGCAGCGCGATCGTGGTTTTCGCCACCACTTCGCGCTGTGAAACCAGCTGGCTTTGCGGCCCCCACAGCCACAGGCCGACGATCAGCAGCGGCACGATAATGATCAGATCGCGCGCCAAAAAGGTGGCGAAATCGATCATCCACTCGGGAGACGCCGGGGTCGCATTGATCCAGGCGAAAATAACATGGTTTAACTGCTCCATAACCGTTACCTCATCTTGCGGCACCAATAGCCGCTAACCATCCAATAAATAACCAACTGGCTTAACCAAACCCACCAACCCGCCCACAGGTTATGGGTAAGAAAATGGGCGCCGCGCATGATCTGACCAAAGCCCATCAACATGCCGAGCGCAATGCCGCCGCACCAGCACCACCAGGCCAGGCGCGGGCGCTGCGGATAAAACAGGAAAAACAACGCCATGACCGCGAAACCGCTCGAGGCGTGCCCGCCGGGGAAACAGCGGCCGGGGCCCGGCAGCGCCGGCACCGCACCGAACAACGGGAAGGACATCGCCTTGCCGCCGTACTCGATCAGATCCCACGGACAGGAGTGCGCGCTGGTGGCCTTGAGAATGCCCACCACCAGCGGGCCGATGCCGAGAAGCAACATGCTGACGATCAGGCGCGCGCTGCGGCGATAGATGCCCCAAAACAGCGCCAGTACCGCCCCGACGATCACTATTTGCTTCAGCAGGCGGTGGTTGATCAGATCCAGCCAATCATTGTTTTGCCACGGGAAATGCCCGCTGGCGGGATCGTACCAAAAGTTGCCGATCGCCCAGTCCAGCTGTTCGCTGCGGGAGAGCCACAGGAACAGCAGGCCGCTGATCAGCAGGCCAAAAACCTGCCAACGGTAAAAGGATGCCGGCAGGGAGTAAAGGGCGGTTGTCTTAATTTGCGGTGCCGTTGAGGATTGATTTAATGACGATTCTGGATTCACGCGCAGGCTCGGTGGCAGGATTGAATAGCGCCACTGTAATCATTCCGTCTTAAGAAAACCTTAGTCCGCCGGTAAGAAAACCCTATCCGACGTTACCGCCTTCGGCTAAGGTAATCGTTTGCTTTTTTTGGGATGAGAGTGTGGTGATGAAGAATAAAGCGCGTGTCTTACTGTTGGCGGCCGCCGGTGCGGCCTTTTCTCCGCTGAGCTTTGGCCAACCTGCGGCCACCGGGCCGATCGTGGTGCAGGGCGCCATGCCGGTAGAGGCGGAACGTTTCGCCCAGCGGTTGGAGAACCCGCGCGAGGAGCAGATTGGCGGCTGGCGCTTTTGGCACGGCACCGTAGACGGCTACCCGGTGGTGGTGTCGGAGACGCTGAAGGGCATGGCCAACGCCGCGGCGGCCACGGCGATCGCCGCCACGCAGTTTCACCCGGTGGCGATCATCAACCAGGGCACCGCCGGCGGCCATGATCCGGCACTGAAAGTATATGACATCGTGCTGGGCAAATATTCGGTCAATCTCGGGGCGTTCAAAACGCCGGCCAAGGCGTTGGGGGCAGGCAGCGACTCGCGGCAGTGGCAGCCGATGGATCTGTTGGCTTCCAAAGGCAGCGCCGGCGAGGACAAAAAGGCGCACAGCCTGCGCCAGTTTCCCGCCGACCCCAACCTGCTGGCGATTGCGCAAAGCGTTAAGAGCGATTACCGACAGGGCAAGGTCGTGGAAGGGGTGATCGGCTCGGCCGACGTGTGGAACAGCGAGCTGGACCGCATTCGCTATTTCCACGACCGCTATCAAACTTCGGTCGAAGAGATGGAGACCGCCTCCGCCGCGCAGATCGCCGCCGAATTCAAGGTGCCGTTCGTCGGCATTCGCGTGTTGTCCAACAACATCACCAATCAGGGCAAATACGATCCGCAAACCGGGCTGGCATGCCAGGATTATGTTTATCAGGTGGTGAAGGCCTATATCGCCAACCTGAAGAAACACTGAGCCATTGCTTCGGTTAATCGACGATATCAGGCGATTGTCACTATTTATCGCCTATTGTAAAGAAGATTAAACCTGTGGCGGGCTTGGCGGTAGTGTATTAGTTTATAGGCGGATTATTTGACAAAACGTGTAGGGATAAAACATGAATAAGGCATCCGTTGTATTTTCCGGCCTGCTGATGGCCGTTTCCGCCGGAGCTATGGCGGCTACCTCTGGCGATGACGCGGATATCAGCAAACAGCCGCTGGAAAAGGTCGCGCCTTACCCGAAAGCCGAAAAGGGCATGAATCGCCAGGTGATCTACCTGCCGAAGCAAGAGCACGAAGAGAACTACAAGGTGGAGCTGCTGATCGGCAAGACGCTGGAGGTGGACTGCAACCGCCACATGATCGGCGGCACGCTGGAAACCAAAACCCTGTCCGGCTGGGGCTACGATTATCTGGTGCTGGAGAAGCTCTCTGAACCGGCCTCGACCATGATGGGCTGCCCGGATAACACCAAGACCAAGCAATTCATCGCCGCCAACCTGGGCGACGCCGCGATGCAGCGCTACAACAGCCGCCTGCCGATCGTGGTGTATGCGCCGAAAGACGCGGAAGTGAAATACCGCATCTGGAAAGCCGAAGATACCGTAAGCCAGGCCGAGCAGAAGTAATCGCCGCCTGACGCCGCTCCGCTTGCCCTGCGCGGCAGGCGGAGACTTTTCCCCGTTACGCTTTCTTTCCGCCCGCCAATACCGCCCGTTCGGTTTCTTCCCCCATGGCGATCAGCCAATCCAACACCGTTGAGAATATCGCATCCTCCTGGCCGTCGGCCTGGGTCATCAGCACGTAATCCGTCCCGTCAGGCGCAAAGCCATATGGCGCCACCAGCGCGCCGTTGACGATGTCATCCGCCACCAGCGCCAAAGGGCCGATGCCGATACCGGCGCCGGCGACCGCCGCCTGCAGGCTGAGATAGAAATGTTCGAAACGCAGCTCGTTGCCCGGCTGGATCTCGAAGCCGCTGTGGGCGCACCAGTCGCGCCAGGCGAACGGTCGCGTCTCGGTGTGGAGCAGGGTGCCGTGCAGTTCACGCCCCGCCGCGGCATGCTCCCGGCGGCATACCGGGCCGACCCGTTCTTTGAGGAACGGGCGGGCGAGCACGTCGTCGGCGATCGGGAAATCGTTGCGGCGAATCGCCAGATCGATGCCTTCGCGCGAGAAGGCGACGGCGCCGCCGGCGGAGACCAGCTGCAGATCGCGCTCTTTCCCCACCGCCTGCTGCAAACCGGCCAGGCGCGGGATCAGCCAGCGGATCAGAAAGGTCGGCTCGCAGGAGATCACCAACGGGCGATTCTGATGATGCCGACAGGCGCGGTCGATCGCCGACTGCAGGTTGTCCAGCCCCCGGCCTATCTCGCTCGCCAGCTCTTGCGCCTGCGGCGTCGGGTGCACCATGCGGCTGGTGCGCTGAAACAGCGCGAATCCCAGGGTCTGCTCGAATTCGCGCACCGCACGGCTGACGGCGCCGTCGGTGACGTTGAGTGATTTGGCGGCTTTTGACACGCTGCCATACCGCACCGTAGCTTCGAAAGCCCGCAATACCGCCAGGTTAGGCAACCTTCGTTGACGCACTGCGCCCCCTTTTGATTGAGTTTTTATCAATCATCGATACTACGCAAATCGTTTTTTATTGCCAGCCAAATCCGCCAAAGTGTGCATCACTTTCCACTTACGGGTAACTGCGATGATTGCCATTCTCGCCGATGATCTTACCAGCGCGCTCGACGGCGCGGCCCCGTTCGCCGCGCGCGGACTGAGCGCCTGCGTCATGCTGCGCCTGCCCGATGCCGCGTTGCAGGGCGCTGAGATCGTCGCCTTCGATTTAGATTCCCGCTTCGTTTCGCCGGAGCAGGCGGAGCGGCGTTTTCGCCATGCCGCCGCCAGTGTGAAACCGGCGCGCCTCATATACAAAACGATCGATTCCACCCTGCGCGGCAATCTGGGGCCGGAAACGCGCGGGGCGCTGACGGGCAGCGGGCGCCGTCTCGCTATCGTCACGCCGGCCTTCCCGGATGCCGGCCGCACCACGGTGGGCGGCCGGCAATACGTCGACGGCGTCGCGCTGGAGCAGACCGCCTTTGCACGCGATCCGAAGAACCCGATCGTCACCGGCTACGTCATGGAGCGCATGGCGGGGCTGGAGCCGACGCGTTTTCAGGTATTCGACGCCGCAGACAACGGCGAGTTGGATGAGGTCGTGAGGCGGATCGGCATTGCCGAACCGGTGGTGTGGGTGGGATCGCCGGGCCTGGCGGCGGCGCTGTCGCGTGCGTTGTCTCTTGAGAAGAACGCGCCGCCCGCTCAACCGCCGCTGAGAGCCAGCAAAGTGCTGGTGGCGATTGGCAGCCTGCATCCGGCGAATGACGCCCAGCTGACAAGCCTGCGGCAGGCGGGCGCGGTGCTGGTCACGGTGCCTGAAGCGGCCGATCCCGAGGCGGTAGCGCAAGAGGTGCGAGCGGCGTTTGCGCGTGCCGATGTGGTTTGCCTGATGTCGCCCCGGGCGCGAGCGGGTGCGGCGGACCATGCCGCTGCGCTGGGCGCGGTCGTCAGCCGTTGCACGCCAGCCTTCGATGGGCTGGTGGCGACCGGCGGCGATACCGCGCGGCGCATTGTCGACGCCATGGCGGCCGGCTCATTGACGCTGTTCGGCGAGGTGGAACCCGGCGTGCCTTTCGGGTTGTTAAATCTGCCTGGCCGCAGGCTGCCGTTTGCCACCAAGGCGGGCGGTTTTGGCCGGGCCGGTACGTTGTTGAACTGCGTAACCCGGTTGCGCGCTGACCGAGAAGGAGAAGAACGATGACCCTTTCCACCTTGCCGCTGGCGATAACCATGGGCGATCCCGCCGGCATCGGGCCGGAGATCATCGCCAAACTGGCGGCCACAGAGCGGTTGAGCACGCCTTATGTGGTGATTGGCGATGCCGGCGCACTGGCGCGCGCGGCGGCCAGTCTGGGGCTGACGCTGCCTATCCGCGAACTGCCCGCCTCGCTGGCGGGATGGGACGAAGCCTGGCGGCGGGGGGAGACCGCCGTTTATTCCGCCGGCGTTGCGCTGCCGGCGGACTTGCCCCTCGGCAGGCTCGATCAGCGCGCGGGCGCGGCGTCTTATGCCTGGGTGGTTGCCGCCATCGATCTGGCGCTGGCGGGGCGCATCGCCGGCATCGTCACTGCGCCGCTGAACAAGGAAGCGATGCGCCTGGCGGGGATCGATTATCCGGGGCACACCGAGATCCTGGCGGCGCGCTCGGGCACCCAGGACTTCGCCATGATGCTGGCCAATGACGAGCTGCGGGTGATCCTGGTTTCCATTCACGTTTCGCTGCGGGACGCCATCGACGCGGCGACCGTGGAAAACGAGCTGCGCGCGTTTCATCTGGCGCAGGCAGCCTGTCGGGCGTTGGGCATAGCGAAACCGCGCATTGCGGTGGCCGGCCTGAATCCGCACGCCGGTGAAAACGGCCTGTTCGGCCGCGAAGATCTTGACGTCATCGTGCCCGCCATCGCCCTGGCGCGGGAACAGGGGTTGGACGTCAGCGGCCCCTGGCCCGGCGATACCGTTTTCATGCGTGCCCGGCGCGGGGAGTTCGACATTGTGGTCGCCCAATATCACGACCAGGGCCTGATCCCGGTGAAATATCTCGGGGTGGATCACGGCGTTAACGTCACCGTCGGCCTGCCGTTTATCCGCACCTCGGTCGACCACGGTACGGCGTTCGATATTGCGGGCAGCGGACGGGCGGAACACGCCAGCCTGCTGTACGCCTTCCGGCAGGCGGAAAAAATGCTGCGCGCCCAATAACTCATATCACCTGAAGACAATAAGGAAACACCATGCACACACCCGAGTTTATTTTCATGCTGACGCGCAACGACAGCACGGTGCCCGATGCGCAAGCGCGGCTGCCAGAAGTGCTGGCTGCCGGCGTGAAGCATATCGGCTTTAAGGATATCGGCCTGCCGCTGGATCAACTCAAACAGTTGGCGCAGGCGATCCACGCCGGCGGCGCCACCGCGTATCTGGAAGTGGTCAGCCTGGATGAGGAAAGCGAGATGAATTCGGCGCGCGCGGCGCTGGAATTGGGCGTTGATGTATTGATGGGGGGAACGCGCCCGGAAAGCGTGCTGCCGATCATTCGTCAGTCTGGCCTGCGCTACTATCCGTTCGCCGGCCGCATCAGCGGCCACCCCAGCGTGCTGGAAGGTGACATCGAAGACATTGTCGCCAGCGCCCGCCAGCGCGCCGCTTTACCGGGCGTGACAGGGCTGGATCTGCTGGCCTACCGCTTTGCCGGCGACGTGCCGACGTTGATTCGGCGGGTGTGCGATGCGGTCGACAAACCGGTTTATATCGCCGGGTCTATCGACCGAGAAGAGCGCATCGCCGCCGTGGTGACGGGCAATGCGGTTGGTTTCACCGTCGGTACCGCGGCGCTGGACGGCGTGTTTCCCGCCGAAAAGCCGGGGCTGACGGCGCAAATCAACGCGGTGAAATGCCTGATTGGCAATGTGATCCGCAAACTGTAACGCGTCTCCATTCGGTTCTTTCCAGGGCGATGGGGCAGTTACCTCATTCGTTGAAACATTAATTTGCATGGCTTCTCTTTTTTAATGCTCTTGCGAGCAGGCACGCCCTTGGGCGCTCGCCGACGTTTACCCGGCAACACAGCGTAATTGCCGCCAGGTTCAATATATATAGAGGGAGTGAAAAATGATTAAAGGGTTAGGGAGTGCCGTTGTGGCGGTGAGCCTGTTGTTAACCGGCTGCGATACCTTCAGCCTGCTGCGCGATCAAAAGATCGCCGACGCTTTTCACGTCGGCGCCGACAAGCGCTCGGTAAGCCGGGATTTCGGCGCGCCGATCGCCACCCGGCCGACGCTGAACGGCCAGGGCGTGTGCCACGACTATAACCACCGCTTGCCGAACGGCACCGTGACGCCGTTCTACGTCGGCTTCAGAAACAACGACGGCAAAGTGGTGGCCTTTGGCCCAACCACCTGCGGGGAAGCGCAGGCCAACGGCAACCTGAACAGTGATGAACCTATCAAACAGCGGTTCTAAACGGGCATTGCTGCGCCGGCCTGGGGCCGGCGCAGCAAAAGCAGCCCAGCAACGTCGGGTGTGCCATTTTTCTTTTTCTCTATATCCCTTCTGATTTTCCGCCAGGCTTTTATCTGAGATTTATTTTCCTATGGCGTATGCCAGACGCCGCTGCCGAAAAACGCCATTGCATGGATTTCCTCCACCAAGCGTTACGGTGTGAACAGCAAGACAACAAAGCAATCTTTGCTGAATTGTGCTAGTTTTTCGAACATTCACGGACATGCAGTGACCTGCAAGATAAGGATATCCAATGCGTTATCGTTCGCTAAATCTCGGCGAGGTGACAAGGAAAGGGGCCGGAACGCCGCCTCAGGGAAGCGACGTACGGGCTGGTGCCGTATGAAGCTGCTCTCTCTCTTTTCTGAACACACGGCGCCGGAAAGTTTCTCCCGGATACTCACCCCGACACAAGCGCGCCATGAGCTGGAACGGCATTATCTGTTCGGCGGCGCAGCCGGCATATCGATAAGCAGCCGGTATTCCATAACCCGTAATACTCAATCCGGTATTGGCGTCACCGGTTATCGTGAGGACGCGGCTGTGAAGCGCAGCGTATTCGATGATCTCAATCGGGGCGGCTTGCTGGCGATTGATGAGGGAATGGGCTCCTGGACGCCGACCAAATACGCGTTTTACGTCGACGCGGAAGGCCGATTACAGCGCTATCCCGGCAGCTCTCTTCCTGCCTTTTATCCTACAGGGCGCGTGATCGCCCGCTATGAAGAAATGGTCAGCCGCTATGGCCGGCGGGCAAAACCGACGGTGCTGCCGGCGAGGCAGAATACGACACGGAATCCCCCTCTGCAGCAAGCCATCGCTACCGCAGTGGCAACCGTTGCCGCCACGGTAAAGGCCATCCGTCCGATGACTAAGGCAGAACGCTGGCAAGAGCGCCAGTACCTGATAGGGCGAGGCAACCGCAGCATTTACCCGGATGCGCGCATGGCGGCACAGCGATTGGCGGAGAACAACGTCGCGGTCGAAAAAGCGAAGCTGGCTGAGAATGTTTACAAGACCACCGATTCACTAGGCGAACTACCTGGAGTACCGGAGGGCTGGAAAGATATCAGTAATGACGAGCGAGCTTTAAATAGGCTTGGTCTGGACAGTAAAATGCTTTATGACAAGCCGATAAATCCTGATTTTTTAGCCCGAGTTTATCAACCAGACGAGAGTATCTTTGGTAAAGCGATGAGTCCGACGGTGGTGTTTCGAGGATCGCGTGCGCCTGAACTCCCGGAAGGAATAAGCACTGCAGTTCAAAAAGCTTTATTAAAAGGCGACCTGTCAGGCGTTAAAAACCTGAGCGACTGGACAAACAATGGTGCTCAGGGAATAGGGCTTAATTCTGAATACTACAAAAAAGCGGTTAATATCGGCAAAGCAATCAAAGGCGATGTTGGGATATCGGGCCATTCGCTGGGTGGGGGCATGGCGTCTGCGGCTTCCATGGCCAGCGGTAAACCGGCATGGACGTTTAATGCAGCAGGTCTGAATGCGGGAACCGTAGAAAAATACGGCGGTTCGATAATAGGCAGCGCCGATAATATTCAGGCGTATCGCGTAAAAGGGGAGCTATTGACTAAGCTGCAGGAGGTTGATTTGTGGGAGGATGCCAAAGACCTCAATTTTTATCCGCCCGCGGTGATGGCGAAAGAGCGGTTGTCCATGTTGGCTCCTGACGCCGTAGGGGTTAAACACACGCTTCCCGGTGGAACAGGCTCACTGCTGGATAAGCACGGTATAGACCAGGCGATACAATGCATTGAAAATGAAAAAGACGATGACATTGCCACAATCAAGGGAAGAATATGAAAAAGCTTATTCTCATTATCACGATGGTAGTGTCTATGCTCATCATACAGGGGTGCGAACAAGGTATGGATTTACAACCACAGGATTATTTTGACGGTCAGCAATTGGACATTGCCAAAGCCATTTATGATGGTGATAGGCCGCAGTTGGATAAACTGTTGTCATCAGTAAACAAAGAGATCTTAAATCGTCCAGCTAAGGAAGAAATGACCTTATTGTTCTGGGCGATAAATAACGCTATCTTTGACAAGAACACGCCAGAGCGG